>NZ_JBFWZI010000142.1:0-19649 GCF_050185545.1 Reyranella sp.
CGCGTGCTCGCGTGAGAAATGCTCATGCGGCCGCGCCGCTCCCGATCGGCACCCGGTTGTGGAGTGACGAGGGAGTCCTGAGCGCATGTCCGCACCTCCGTCTGGCGGCGGCACGCCGATCGAAAATCGGCGTCAGCTGATCGAATACTTCGCGGCCGGCAGCAAGCCGGCGACCGCCTGGCGCATGGGCACCGAGCACGAGAAGTTCGGATTCCATGCCGCAACCCTGAAGCCCCTCGCCTATGACGGTCCGGACGGCATCCGCGCCATGCTGGAAGGGCTGACCCGCTTCGGCTGGGAGCCGATGATCGAGGGCAACAACCCGATCGCGCTCACCCGCGGCAAGGCCAACATCACGCTCGAGCCGGGCGGCCAGTTCGAGCTCTCCGGTGCGCCGCTCGAGACCCTGCACGAGACGGCCGACGAGAACAGCCAGCACCTCGACGAGGTCAAGGCGGTCGCGGGCGAGATCGGCGCCGCCTTCATCGGCCTCGGCTTCGCGCCGGAATGGACGCGCGAGGACATGCACTGGATGCCCAAGGGGCGCTATCGCATCATGCGCGACTACATGCCCAAGAAGGGCAAGCTAGGCCTCGACATGATGCTGCGCACCTGCACGGTGCAGACCAATCTCGACTTCGGTTCCGAAGCCGACATGGTGAAGAAGTTCCGCGTCTCGCTGGCGCTGCAGCCGATCGCCACGGCACTGTTTGCCAACTCGCCCTTCAAGGAAGGCAAGCCGTCGGGCTTCAAGAGCTATCGCAGCCACATCTGGACCGACACCGATCCCGACCGCTGCGGCATGCTGCCCTTCGTGTTCGAGGACGGCTTCGGCTTCGAGCGCTACGCCGACTACATGCTCGACGTGCCGATGTACTTCGTCTACCGCGACGGCAAGTACATCGACGCCTCCGGCCAGAGCTTCCGCGACTTTCTCAAGGGCAGGCTGCCGGCGCGGCCGGGCGAGCTGCCGACGGTCAACGACTGGGCCGACCACGTCACCACGGCCTTCCCGGAAGTGCGGCTGAAGCGCTACCTCGAGATGCGCGGCGCCGATTCCGGTCCGCTGTCGGCGCTGAACGCATTGCCCGCGCTGTGGGTCGGCCTGCTCTACGACACGACGGCGCTGGACGCCGCCTGGGACCTGGTGAAGGACTGGACCACCGCCGATCACGACTTCCTGCGCGCCCAGACGCCACGCACCGGCCTGGCGACCCGCTTCCGCGATCGCAGCCTCGCCGAATGGGCGCGCGAGGTGGTCGAGATCGCCCATGCCGGCCTGCGCGCGCGCAAGCGGCTCGATGCGCACGGCAGCGACGAGACGATCTACCTGGCGCCGCTCGATCGCGCGGTGGCGTCGGGCCTGGCGCCGGCCGACGAGCTGCTGGCCAAGTGGGAGGGCGAATGGGGGCGTTCCTTCGCCCCGCTGTTCCGCGACCACGCCTACTGAGGTATCGTCGGTCATGCTCGACCGCTGCGACCGCGTGCAGCTTGCCGTCCACGACGCCGCCAAGGCGGCGCAACGCTTCGGCCTGCTGCTCGGCGCCGAGGTCGTGCGGCGCGACCACAGCCGCCATCTCGCCGCCCGCCGCACCATCCTCGCAGTCGGCGAAAGCGAGTTCGAGCTCTGCGAGCCCGACGGTGCGGGCCTCACGCAGAACTTCCTCGACCGACGCGGCGAGGGGCTGATGACGGCGGGCTACTGCACCGCCGACCTCGACGGCATGGTGAAGCGCTGGGAAGGGCTCGGCGTCGCCTACGACCGCGATGCCGGCCAGCTCTACCTCTCGGCCAGCGCGACCTTCGGCCTGCCCATGGTGATCTCGGAGAGCACCTACCGGCCGCGCGTCGGCCCGGTGTCGTTCCTCTACGAGACGACCAACACGCTGGCGAGCGACTGGCGGCGCGTCGCCGCCGCCTATGCCGGCCTGTTCGGCCTCGACCCGGCGCGCTTCAGCGAGATCGGCAGCCCGCGCTTCGGCTATGTCGGCACGCTCACCCTGTTCGATCCGCCCAACCGGCTCGACCGCATCGAGCTCAGCCAGGTGACGGACGAGGAGCACGCCATGGGGCGCTTTGTGAAGAAGCACGGCGATTCCCTCTACATGTGCTACGTCGAGGCGCACGACTGGCCGAATGTCCGCGGCCGTCTGCTCGAGGCGAACGCGCGCTACACGCCGCGCGGCGCCGATCCGGCGAGCGATCCCGACGGCGGCTGGGTTCATCCCCGGGAGCTGCACGGCCTGCTGCTCGGCATCTCGCGCACCGGGCTCGCCTGGGAATGGTCGGGTCGCGAGGACCTGGTGCCGAAGCCATGAAACGTCGACTGCTTGCGGGTGCGATCGCCATGGCGTCCCTGGTCTCCGGTGCCGGCCGGGCGCAACCCGCCGAATGGCAGACCATCGTCGGACGTGATTTGCGCTTTCGCGTCGAGATGCCGGCGCCGGCCACCGAGTCGAAGGCCGCGGAGAAGGAGAAGGGCCACGCGAGCGAACGCATCGGCTGGGCCTCCAAGCTCAACGGCGAGATGTTCGACTTCGACTATGTCGACTACCAGCCCGGCTGGTACTCCGAGCGCGACACCAAGGTGATGGCGCGCGAGCTCGGTCGCGGCGAGGCGGAGAAGGCGTTCCCGCGCGCCAGGTTCAAGTACGTGCGCGACGAGCCGGTCACCCTGCAGGGCTGGGACGGCTACGCCCTCGACATCGAGGACCAGGGGGGCGCCGTGGTCATGATGCGCACTTACATCGTCAAGGACCGCCTCTACCGCCTGCTCGTCACCGCCAAGAACGAGGACACCAACAAGGCCGCCGCGACGCGCTTTCTGGATTCGCTGAGACTGGCGCAGACGCGGCAGTAGGCGATTCCCCTCCCCAGCTGTGCTGGGGAGCTGTCCGCGCAATCGCGGACCTGCCTTCGCTGAAGCGAAGCCGCTTTGGCTTGCTTCGCGCAGGCAGGCGGAGGGGGCATGGTCTTCTGGACCGCGGGCGTCCCGCCCGCTCATGTTCATAGTCATGAGATCATGAGCGGGCGGGACGGTCCGTATGATTCATGAGGCCTCTGTCGCTATAGGACGGCGACACCTCCTCAGCAAAGCCGAGGAGGAACAGGTCACGGCGCAATCATCCGGTACACGCGCGCGGCGGTGCCGCTGTAGAGGGCGCGCTTGTCGTCGGCCGAGGCGCCGGACGTGATCCGCTTGAAGGCGTTCCACAGCTCGGTGTAACCGCACGATTGCTTATCGGGCGGGAAATTGCTCTCGAACATGCAGCGCGCAGGGCCGAAGGCCTCGATGCACGGCTCGACATAGGGCCGCCAGGTGTCGGCCAGCTCCTGCGAGCCGGGCGGCATGTCGCGCTCGTGGAAGCCGAAACCGAACGAGATCATGCCGAGCCCGCCGAGCTTGATGACGACGTTGGGGCAGCTCGCGAGCTCGCCGATGCTCTTGCGCCAGACCGGCATGATCTCGGCCGACTTGCCCGCATAGGGGCCGACGCCCAGCACGCCACCGACATGATCGACGATGATCGTGGTCTCGGGGAAGGCGCGCGCCAGGTCGACCAGGTCGGGCAGCTGCGGATGGAAGTGCCAGGAATCGAAGGTGAGGCCGAGCTTGCCGAGCTCGGCAAAGCCTTCGCGGAACTTGGGATCGAGCAGGCGGTGCTGCGGAATCGGTCGCGACACGTGCTTGCCGACGATGCTGGCATCCCACGAAGTGCCGTAGCGCACGCCACGGAAGCGGCCGCCGCCGGCCGCGATCTCGGCTTCCAGCACCTCGCGCACGCGCGCGCCCAGCATCAGGTCGGCCCAGCCGATGATCGCCTCGCACACCCGCGTCTTGCCGTACTGGCCCGACGCACTCTGCGCGGCGATGCCATTCACGAACTCGACTCGCCCACGGGACGCATCTCGACCGGTCCATCGGCGCGGAACATTGCCTGGCATTCGAGGAACACGGTGGAAACGATGTTGTGCCCGCCGCCCGTGTCGGCCAGCAGCTCGGGCAGGAAGTAGAGCCCGCGCACGTCGGTGTGCCAGAGATGGTGATGCGCATCGATGATCGGCAGCGCGGGCTCGAGCGCCGCTTCGCTCGGGCGCCGCGCCAGCCATTGCGCGAGATCAGCGTTGTTGCGGTGGATCGTCCCGCGATATTCCCCTTGGGCCATGGTCGTTTCCCCTGTTCTTGCAGGAGAGGAGCGTACGGCACGAGCGGAGTGCGGAGCCATGCGGATTTGTACCTGCCGGGCGGACGCGATCAGTGGCAGTTTCGATGCTCGGCTCGCCACCGCTGGCTAACACCGAGGTCCGCCATCCTGGTGGATTGCGAGCTCCGCCGGCCGAGCCCATTGAAATGGCTGCTGTACCAGCGCCGGTCGGGTCAATGGATTGCACGTCCCATGGGCGCCATCTATGGCGGAGGTTACTCCGCCACGGGTGACGTGCTCCCAGCGCACTCGTTGGAGGTGCTCGCGGTGGCATTCCCCACAAAGGAGAACGGACCAACGGCCGCACTTGACTCAAAAGATGAACTTGTATTCATTTCTTCAAATGAACCATGGTTCAGATCTTGGTGGAGGAGGCGTGGTCTATCGACACACCGAAAAAGCGACGCGGCGGCTGGCCGACAAGCGGGCGCGCATCCTGGCCGCCGCGCGCGAGCTCGTTGCCGACGCCGGCTGGCAGGCGGCCCAGGTCGACAATGTCGCAGCCCAGGCCGGCGTCGCGACGGGCACGGTCTATCGCCACTGGTCGTCGAAGGCCGAGCTCTGCGCCGAGCTCGTCGCCAGCGTTTCGGCGCGCGAGGTCGGGATCGTCCAGGCAGTGGCCGAGGCGGACGGCGCGCCGGCGGAGAAGCTCGAATCCGCGATCCGCACCTTCGCAGGCCGGGCGCTGCGTGGTCGGCGCCTCGCCTACGCGATGATCGCCGAGCCGGTCGATCCCGAGGTCGAGACGGTGCGTCTCGACTATCGCGCCCAGCTGGCGCACTGCTTCGAACGAATTCTGCGTCATGGCATCATGCGCGGCGCTTTCCCGCGCCTCGATCCCGCCGTCGCCGCCGCCTGCATCGTCGGCGCCTTCATGGAAGCGCTGGTCGGGCCGCTGGCGCCGGCCAAGGGCACCGGCGCGCGCGCCGATCGCCATCTCATCGACCAGATCAGTCAATTCTGCCTGCGCGCCGCGGAGGTCAAGACGTGACCACCTCAACGACGAGCGCGGCCGACCTGTTCGCCCGCCTGCCGCCGCTCGCGCCCGACGGCTACGCGACGCACGAGGTCATGAACCAGGCGACGCCCTTCACCGGCCACAACGCCTTCACCGGTGATCGCCTGCTCGTCGAGATAGCGGCACGGGACAAGCTCGGTTGGGCGCACTCGCTGCTTGCGGAAGCCGGCGCCGTCGTGGCGAGCGAACGCGTCGCCGATCTGGCGCGCGATGCCAACCGTCACACGCCGGATCTGCGCAGTCACGACCGCTTCGGCCATCGCCTCGACGAGATCGTCTTCCATCCGGCCTGGCACGAGCTGATGACTCTGGCGATCGGCCACGGCGCGCATGCGCTTGCCTGGACCGCCGGTCAGACCGGCGCGCACACGGCGCGCGGTATGCTCTCCTATCTCTGGAACCAGGGTGAGAGCGGCATCTGCTGCCCGCTCGGCATGACCTACTCGGCGGTGCCGGCGCTGCGCCTGCAGCCCGATCTCGCCACCGTGTGGGAGCCGTTCATCCTCTCGCAGCGCTATGATCCGGCGCCGGCCCCGATGCACCGCAAGTCCGGCGGCACCGTCGGCATGACGCTCACCGAGAAGCAGGCGGGATCGGACCTGCGCGCCACGCAGACGACAGCGCGGGCCGCCACCGTGCGCCGCGGGCCGGGCGAGGCCTATCTTATCGACGGCCACAAGTGGTTCTTCTCGGTGCCCCACAGCGACGTCTTCGTCACGCTGGCCCGCACCGACCGTGGCCTCTCCTGCTTCCTGCTGCCGGGCTGGCTGCCCGATGGCACGCGCAACCGCCTGCTGATCCAGCGCCTCAAGGACAAGTGCGGCAACCGCTCCAATGCCTCGGGCGAGATCGAGTATCGCGGCGCGCTCGCCTGGCTGGTCGGTGAGGAGGGCCAGGGCATCAAGGCGGCGCTCGCGATGACCCATCTGACGCGACTGGATTTTGCCATCGGTTCGGCCGGGCTGATGCGGCGTGCCGTGTCGGAAGCGATTCATCACGTGACGGCGCGCCGCGCCTTCCAGCGTCGCCTGATCGACCTGCCGCTGATGGAGAACGTGGTCGCCGACCTCGCGCTCGAGGTTGAAGCCGCCACCTTGCTCGCGTTCCGGCTGGCGCGCGCCGTCGACGACGAGGCGGCGGGAGACGCTTCGGCGGGCTTGCTGGTACGCCTCGGCACGCCCGTCGCGAAATACTGGAACTGCAAGCGTGTCGTCGGCGTCGTGCACGAGGCGCTGGAATGCCATGGCGGCAACGGCTTCGTCGAGGAAGGACCGATTGCGCGGCTCTATCGCGAGGCGCCGCTCAACGGTATCTGGGAGGGCAGCGGCAACATCATCGCCCTCGACGTGCTGCGGGCGCTTGTGCGCACACCCGACACTGGCGCGGCCTTTCTCGACGAGGTGCGCCGCGCTCGCGGCGGCGACCGGCGGCTCGACGACATGACCAGGCAGCTCGAGGGCGAGCTTGCCGGCGCCGGGGAGCATGAGGCGCAGGCGCGCCGCATCGCCGAGCGTCTGGCGCTCTGCCTGCAGGCGAGCCTGGTCGTGCAGCACTCGCCCTCGGCGGTTGCCGATGCTTTCTGCACTACCCGCCTGACAGGCGACGGCGTCGCCGCGTTCGGCTGCCTGCCCGGCGGCCACGATCGGCGTGCCATCGTCGAGCGCGCACGCAACGAGAGCCGCCATGCGTGACTTCGATGGCAAGGTCGTGCTGGTGACCGGCGGCGCGACCGGCATCGGGCGCGCCGCCGCAATCGCCTTCGCCCGCCGCGGCGCCGAGGTCGTGATCGCCGGCCGTCGGCGCAGCGAGGGCGACAGGGCCGTCGCGGACCTCGCCGAAGCCGGTGGGCGCGGCCGCTTCATCGCCACCGACGTCACCCGGCCCGACGACCTCGCCGAGCTGCATCGCCTCATCTTCGCCGAGCACGGTCGGCTCGACGTCGCCTTCAACAATGCCGGCTATCAGGAGCCGCGCGCACCGGTGGCGGAGCAGGATGCTGCGCTCTACGACCGCGTGTTCGACACCAACGTGCGCTCGGTCTATCTCTGTCTGCAGCATCAGGTCAGGCACATGGCCGCGCGCGGCTGCGGCGCCATCGTCGTCAACGCCTCGGTGAGCGGCCTGCGAAATCCCAACCCAGGCCTCGCGCTCTACTCGGCATCGAAAGCCGCCGTGATCTCGCTTACCCGCTCCGCCGCGATGGAGTACGCGCAGAGGGGCGTGCGCATCAACGCAGTGGCGCCGGGCCGCGTCGTCACGGACATGATGCTGGCCTCCGGAATCATGGACATGTCGGCCGTCGCGGCCGGCCTGCCATTGCGCCGCATGGGCCGGCCGGAGGAGGTCGCCGAAGCGGTGGTGTGGCTCGCCTCCGATGCCGCCGCTTTCGTCGTCGGCCACGTGCTCGCCACCGACGGCGGCTTCATGGCGCTGTGACGGGAGGACTCGCCATGTCGAACCACGCCGAACGCGCCCGCTACGTGCCGGTCGAGCAGGGCTTCAACATCGCAAGGCCGGCGCTCGAGCCGCAGGCCTTCGTCGCCGAAGCGGCCCGCGCCTTCGCCACAGGTACGCCGACCGGCTTCATCGTCCTCGACCTGTCGTCTGTGCTGGGCACTGGCCAGCCGGCGACGACGCCCTTCATGCTGGCGCGGTATGCCCGCATCCGCCGTGGCGAGACGCTCTCCTGCCGGCTCGCCGCCAGCGGCGAGATCTGGGCCGTGCTGCAGGGGAGCGGCATGCTCGCGCGCGCTGCCGAGAGGCTTTCCTGGCAGTCAGGCGACATGCTCGCCCTGCCCGGCGGTGTCGCGTCGACCTGGCGGGCCAGCGACGATGCCGTACTGTGGCTGGTGACCGACGAACCGATGCTCGCCTTCCTGGGTGTCCGGTCCGAAGCGGCCGAGCACGCACCCATCGAGACGACGCTGTATCGCCGCGACGCCATCGCCCGCGAGCTGCGAGCGCTCTACCGCCGGCCGATGGCGCCCGACACGCCGGGACGTGCGCTGTTCATGGCGAGCGCCCGCGCCGAGCGGCAGGGCACCTGCCTGCCGGCAATGACGCTCACCCTCAATGCCGTGCGCCCCGGCGAGGCACAGCGTCCGCACCGGCACAATGCCGCCGCTCTCGTGCTTGCCCTGCGCGAGGCGCGCTGCGCCTCGACGATCGGCGGACAGAGATTTCCGTGGACCGAGAACGTCACGCTACTGACGCCGGCCGGGGCACCGCACGACCATCGCAATGCGCCCAGGATTGACGGTGAGGTCGAGGATCGCGACATCGCCCTGGCGCTGATCGTGCAGGATGGCGGCCTCTACTATCACGGCCGCACGATGGGCTTCAGCTTCGCCTGACAGGGAACGGGATTGTTCTTGGATCCGGCAAGACCATCGTCACCGTCCTGGCCGGCGGCGGCCAGCGCTATCAGTCGAAGCTCTTCAATCCGGAATTCCTGCGCAAGAGGACCCTGCCGCTGCCGTCCTGGATGAGTTGATGCCGGTGGCCGATCGGGCTCTCTCGCCGGCGGGACCGGGTTGACAGCATCGCCAGCCCATCGCCCGATGCCTGCGTGGTGCCACGACAGGAAAGGAAGAGGGAAGATGTCCGAGACGCCGACCTTCGGCCGGTACGCCGAAATACCGTACGACAAGATGACCGCGGAACAGCAGGCGGGCTACAATGCGATGATCGAGGCGCGCGGCCGCTTGCCGGGTCCGACCAAGATATGGGTGCACAACCCGAAGCTCGCCAAGGTCGCCGGCCCGTTCGGCGCGCACTTTCAGCCCGGGCAGTACTCGCTGAGCCAACGCGAGCGCGAGATTGCCGTCTGTGTCATCACCAGCCACTGGCGTTCGGCCTATCCGACGGCGGCACACGAACGGCTGGCCAAGCAGGCCGGGCTGCCGGCCGCCAAGGTCGAGGCGATCCTGGGCGGCTTGCCGACTGCTTTCGACGACGAACGCGAGCAGGTCGTCTACGAGATGGCAATGGTGCTGTCGCACGGGCGATGGGTTTCGCGCGGGCTCCACGAGCGTGCGGTCCAGGTGCTCGGGCATGTGGGCATCACTGACGTGATCACTCTGATGGGGCACTACACCAGCGTCGCGATGACGCTTGCCTTTTACGACGTTCCCGACGGGGCCACGGGGATGACGCGCTAGGCAGAGGAGCGAACGTCTAGGCGTCTTCCCCCGATGGGGGCGGCCCTGCAGGGGTGCGGCCGACGCCATCCGAGTCAGACGCCTAGGCGTCGGCTCTGGTGCGAAATAGCGTCGGCCCAGCGGGGTGATGCAGGGCCGACGTAAGTCATCCATGAACGATAGGAAAAACAATGGGGAGAGCCGATTGGTTGCTGTCCGATTGCGGACCAATGCGCATCAATCGGGCCAGACCCGCTGCGTCCCAAGGGGGCCACCACGGCATGGGTTCGCCTAGGGCTTCAACCCCGCAATTTTCAGGGCCTCGAGGTAGCGCGCGACAAAGGTCTTGTCCGAGAAGTGGCCGAATTCATGCTGCGCGGTATGAAGGGAATAGGCCGGCCGGCGCAGGAGAAGCTGGTTAACCGCCTCGCTGGCCTTCTCGCGCTTGTTGGCCTCTCCGAGCACTGCCGCAAGAGTGAGCCACGGCCAATGAGTCGCGTTGGGCAGGCTCGCCGCCGCCAGTGCGCTGCGCTCGGCATCGGCCAGCCGGCCCAACGCAAAGTACGCCTCGGACTGATCGTGCAGGAAAGACCAGCGATGCGGATCATGTGGGCTGAGGTCGATGGCCGTGTCGAGAAGCCGGATCGCTTCCTTCGGCCGGCCGGCGTACCAAAGCGATTGACCGAGGCCGAAGAATGCTTGCGCGTGGCTCGGGTTGAGACCGACCGCCGCTTCGAGGCGGGGCATCGCGAGATCGAACTGACGCCTGAGGGCATGCACGCGGCCGAGAGAAAAATGGCCAAGGGAGTCCTTGGGATCGAGCTCGATGGCGCGACTGGCCGCAGCAGCGGCCTCGGTCAGAGCCCTCGGCCGGCTGTCGAAGGAGCCATACCAGTAATGCTGGATGTGGACGTAGGAAAGACGGGCATGACTGGCGGCAAATGTTGGGTCGAGCTCGACGGCCCGTTCGAAGTGCGCCTGTGCAGTCGCGAGGCCGGAACGCGTGAACCGGTACATCTCCCTGAGGCCCATGTGATACGACGCCGTGGCATCGAGAGGTTCGGGCTTGTCGCGTTGGGCACTTGCGATCTCGGCGGCTTCGACCTCTGCGCGCAGCACGGCGGCGATCCTGCGGGCGAGCTGGTCGTCGATGGCGAAGCTGCCATCGACCCGCTGGACGCACCTCTCCGTCCAGATCAGGCGCCCGTTGCTGCCCTCGACGAGCCGGACCGCGACGACGAGCGTTCCGTTGGCATGGCGGACGCTGCCCTGCACGAGATACTGGGCACCGACCCGCTCGGCGATCCGGCGCCATTCGAGAGAGAAGTTGGCGGCTCCGGCGACACCCGCGTCAGCCATCACCATCAAGTTGCGGTCGCGCGACAGGCTCGCCACGAGATCGTCTGAAATGGCCTCGGCAAGGTAGGGCAGCACGACGTCCGTGCCGATTGCGCGGATTGGCAGGATGGCGACCGACGATCGTCGCAGCGTCAAGGCTGCCTGGAAAGCCGTCGCCGGGCTGGTCCTGTCGGAGCGTTCGTCGAGGCTGCGATCGGCATCGGCGTCCACCGGGCCCTGCATCGATCGCCTGAGCTTGAGGAGCTGGCCCGTCGTTGCCACTCCGGCCTTGTCGAGGACGCGACGACCAAGGTCGCACTGCTCCTCGGCTTCGCGACGATGGCCCGCCGCCAACAGCAACCCCACGAGGTCAGCCCAGGCGTGCTCGTCATCGGCGCGCATCTCGAGCAGGGCACGGGCATGCGGCAATGCCACCTCGGGTTGGGCCCGAAGCTGCTCGACGAGGGCAGACAGGACCAGCGCCCGGGCAGCGCGCGTCTCCTCGCGTTGCGCGAGGCACCATGCCTGGAACTCGGCATTCTCGGGGAAATCGTGGCCTGCCAGGAATTCACCCCCGGACAGCGCGGCAAGCGCAATCAGCTGTTCTGTCGACGATGTCTCCGGGCCGGCTCTGGCGGCCCGACGCAATTCCAGGACGTCGACCCGGGCGCCGGCCGGATCGAACCGGACGGTTTCGCGATCGGCATGCAGCCGGGCCAGTCCAGGCTCCTCGACCAGTCGGCGGATCTTGCTGAGACTCCAGCGCAGGGCGCCGCGCGGATCGTCCGGGACGTCCCACAGCAGCGCGCTCAGCCGATCCCGCCTGTGGGGCCTGCCGGTGACCGCGAGATAGGCCAGCAAGGCTCGCGTCTTCCTTGACGGCGGCAGCGCGGCGCAGTCCTGGCCCCTTTCGACCCGGACCTCGCCGAGAAAGCGCAGGGACAGCATCGGGATCCCCTTGGGTCCATCGGCGCGGCGGCAACGCTCCGGATCGCCGAGTAGCAGGGGCAATCTATTGAATAGTCCTGCGCAATTCCACCGTCGCAGGCGCCGATACAACGCCTGCTCACACGGCAAATACCACGGCCGTGACCGACATTCGCTCCCACCGAGACTTGCGGTGACGACAGCAAGGAGACCAATCATGAATGCCATCAGTCACGAGTTCAGCTACGCCAAGGCCCTCGCCGCTTCGGAGCGGGTCAACTGGCGGGTCGAGGACATCATCGGCGGCGACCGCCGCCTCGATTTCAGCAAGCCCTTCATGCCGGAGGCGCTGGCCCGGACGGCCTCGCTCGACTTCCTCGATGCCGGGGCGAAGCTGACGCTCAACCACATCCGCGCCAACGGCTATCTCTATACGTTCGGCTTGGTGGAGGAATTCATCCTGCCGTTCGTTCTCGACCATGCCCGGCCGATGCTTGCGCAGGACGACGTGCGCACGCGCGCCCTCTTGCGCTTTGCCATGGAGGAGGCCAAGCACATCCACCTGTTCCGCACCTTCGAGCACGAGTTCGAGGCGGGCTTCGGTACCCGGTGCGAGATGATCGGACCAGCCGAGCAGGTCGCCGCCGCCGTGCTGGCGCACCATCCGCTGTCGGTTGCGTTGCTGATCCTGCAGGTCGAATGGATGACCCAGCGCCACTACCTGGACAGCATCCGCGACAACGCCGGCCTCGACGAGCAGTTCAAGAGCCTGCTGAGGCACCATTGGATGGAAGAGGCGCAGCACGCCCAGCTCGATACTCTCATGGTCGAGGCGATCGCGGCCGGCTGCAGCGCCGACGAGATCGACAAGGCAGTCGACGGCTATCTCGAGATAGGCGCCATGTTCGACGGCGCGTTCAAGCAACAGGCCACCTTCGATCTCGATGCATTGCAGGTCAAGACGGGCCTTCAGCTCGACGCGGCCCAATGCGAAAAGATCGCGGTCGTGCAGCACCAGGCGATGCGCTGGACCTATCTCGGGTCGGGAATCAGCCATCCGAACTTTCTGCGCAGCGTCGAGGCGTTGGCGCCCGCCCAGGCCGCCCGGCTGGCAGAGGTCGCCGGAGTGTTCAACTAGCCAGGCCGGAAATCCACGGAGTCGGATCGGCTCCATGGATAGGGCGGCTAGGCGAGGCGATGGGCCAGACCGCGTTGGCCTGCCCGGATCGCTCCGCCCTCGAATGCCTCGCGGTGCCGGTTGCACTGTCGGGCGATCGATCGCGAGACGCTGCCGACGGCTGTCGGCAGCGTCGACATGACAAGACGATGTCGCCGGCGTCATCGATCGGGTCGACGAGGATCGACCCTGCGGCGACCCGTTCGAGGCCAACGAAGGGCAAGGAATGCGGGACCATGGCAACGACGCCAAGAGACAGCAAAGTGCAGGAGAAGACCGAGGTGCTGGACGGCGAGTGCCTGCGCGCCCTGGGTCATCCGAACGATCACGCGATCAGGCAGGAGCTGTTGAGCGCCCTGGAAGGGGACGATTCCATCCATCCGGGGCATGCCGGCTCGTGGCTTCGCGACCGGCCCGAGCAGGTTCGAGATCATTTCGCCGTTCTTTCGAGCGTTGTCCACGCGGATACGAGCAATCCCGACACCGAGGCTCGCTCGCTTTGTCATGGCATCCAGAGCCTCTACCGGGGATTGGCGGCGCGGGTTCAGGTCCTGGCCGCGTGCCGCGGCAAACGTGGGCATGGTCCGGACCAAGGGAAGCCCTGAATCATTGAGCGCGCTCTCGCTCGTTTGACCAGGGGCGGATCAAGCCGGCGCAAGCGGTGTTCAGCAGCTGCCGTTGGTATCACCCATCGCATTCACTGGTTCCGCCGCTCGCCGCGCAATGTCGGCAAGCCGACGCCGGCGGCGTCGAAGCCGCCATCGACGGCCAGCACTTGGCCGGTGATGTAGCTCGCCTGGTCACCACACAGGAAGCAGACCGCGTTGGCGAGCTCCGACTCGAGGCCATAGCGGTTGAGCGGGATATGGTCGTGATAGTCGGCTCGGATCGCAGGAGTATGCACAGCCTTGGCCATGGCGGTGTCGACCGGCCCCGGCGCCACGGCATTCACCCGGATGCCATACTGCGCCAGCTCGGCTGCCTGCTGCTTGGTGAGATGCGCCAGCCCGGCCTTGCTGGTTCCATAGGCGACGCGCAGCGTAGAGGCGCGCAAGCCCGAGATCGAGGTGATGTTGACGATGGCGCCGCTGCCCTGGTCGCGCATGATCGGCGCCACCGCTTGCGTCATCAGGAAGGGGCCCGTGAGATTGACCGCCAGGACGCGCTGCCACTCCTCCAGCGTCACGTCCAGCATCGGCTTGAACACGGCGATGCCGGCGTTGTTGACCAGGGCATCGATGCGGCCGAACTGTCTGTGGGCGTTTTGCACGGCGGCCTGAACCGCGGCGGGATCTGAGACGTCGGCCTCGAGCGCCAGGGCGGCATCCGCGCAGTCCAGGGACCTGACGGCGGCGCGCAGGGTGTCGCCCAGGATGTCGAGCATGGCGACTTGCCAGCCGACTTCCAGGAAGCGGCTCGCCGCCGCCAAGCCGATGCCGCGTGCCGCGCCCGTGACGAGCGCCACCTTTTTCAGCCCAGACGCCATGACGAGATTCTCCCTGCAACGAATGATCAGGACAGTGCCAACGCGGCGTCGACCTTTATGCCATTCAATTGGCTGCACTGTCCGTCGATGCACGGTCGAACCAGCAACGTGGCGTGGCCTTTTCCGGCTTGCGCTGCAGGCTCCAGCTCTCGGCAAGAGAGAGGCAGCGAATATGTGGTTGCTTCATCGCTGCTCTTGAGCCGTCGCCGGCGGGCTCGCCGAGTTCGAGTTTGTTGGTGCTGAAGTAGCTGACTGCAAAGAAGAGCAGGGCGACCAGTACACCAGCATTCTCGCCAATTCCGGCTTCGTCGTCTTTCTGCCGCCGATGGATGCGTCGGTGGGACCGGCTTGACGCTGCGCTCCGGCAGCAGGTTCACCAGCCGGAGACGGTCTGCGGTGAGCCAACGTGCGGCGACATTGAATGTCGGTGGTTACCGGCCATCCGCATTCATCGGGGCGTCCCCTGGTTGGCCCGGCAGAACGATGCCGGGCCAACGACCTGGTTCAATTCGAAACGTCCGATCAATGCGTCGCCGGTGTTTCCACCGCGTCGCATCCCCGGTCAGGACCTGCAGAGCAGTTGTTTCGTCACAGGCCCTTGTTTCGTGCAGGTCGCGCCCGCGGGCTCAGGTTCGCATGTAGCCCTCGAGCTCGTTGGCCGCAAAGCCCAGCACCTTGTCCATCGGCTCGCCCTTGATGGCGTAGCGCACCACCATCTGGGTCTGCAGCCCGTGCCGATAGATCTGAACGGCGATTTTGTGTGGTGCGGGGGCAGCGGCAATGGACAGGATCTGGTGATTGAACGGGTTCGAGTAGTGATAGAGCGTGCCCTTGGGCGGCCCCTCCTCGGCCCACACTTTCAGGGTCTTCAGATTGGCGAACGCCGGATTGTCGTAGCCAGCGCTGGCCTTCACCATCGACTCGATCGCATCGGGTTGCGACAGGGCGGTCAGCAGGCTCTTGGCGGCGCTCTGGTTTTTGCCGAAGTTCCAGATTGCCCAGAACTGTGTCGTGAACGGTCCGTACCGTCCAGCGGGGCCGGCCGCCATGCCATGGTGCCATGTCTGTTCAGCAACATCGGGCTTGTCGCGCCGCGCCACCGCCCAGGCGCTGGGCGGATTCATGATCAGCGCCGTTTTGCCGGCGACGAACATCTTGTTATTGGTGGCGTCGTCCCAGGATGGCGCGTCGGCCGGAAGATAGGGGACGAGCTGCTTCCAATAATCGAGCGCCTTCTTGACGTTGTCGCTCTTGACCGTGATGTCACCCTTGGCGTTCACGAGCTCCGCCCCGAAGCTCTGGAAGATGGCGCCACAGGTGTCGACCGAATCGGCCGTCGTGCCGAGCCCGATGCCGAACGGGAAGCCCGCCTTGTGGCAGGCAGCCGCGGCCTTGAGAAAGGCGTCGAGCGTCCAGGCATCGGCCTTGGGCGGCGACCCGACCGGATACATGGCCTGGACGTCGATGCCGGCATGCTGTTTCAGGAGGTCGATGCGCGAGGTTGGCCCCTTGAACTGGGCCCCGGTGGTTGCCGGCACACCGAGCCACTTGCCGTCGATCTTGCCGAGGTACTGCGTGATCGCGCTGGCCTCGCCGTTCTGCTTGATCAGCGGCGCCATGATGTCGTCCACCGGCGCGAGCTGATCCGAATATCGCGCACAATCCCAGCTCCCGATCGCCAGGATGTCGTGTCCCGACCGTGCTTGCGCCTCGGCGGCCGCGGTCAGGATCAGCTTGTTGCCCTGCGACGTGATGAAGTCGATCTGCAGGTCGACTTTCTCCTTCTCCGCCCAGGCCTTAGCGGCTGCCTCGACGGCCTTGTTGGCGCCCGGCACCCAATGGTCCCAGAACCCGATCGTCATCTTGCCGGCGGCGTGGGCGCCCCGTACGAACGGCGCGGCCAGCAGGGCCGATGACAGAGCGGCCGTGCCGGCCACGAAACGACGACGATTGACCTTACTCCTAGCCATGAGCATTCCTCCTCCAAGCTGCCTTCCCGACAGGTCGTTTTTGGTGCTCGCGTTGCCCGCGATACGTGGCCCTCAGGCCTTGATTGGAAAGAAGCGTAAGCTACAAACCAGGCATCGAAAACTCGCCCGGCGATGCTCCATTAGAACCAGAAAGCGCCAGGCCACGCAACAATCCGGGCGAGAGAGGACCCATCCCATCGCCGAGCCAAATTCTCGGTTGTGAATCCGCTGCGCCGATCTCGTCGACGAAGGCGACGGGCGCGCAGCCCGATGGCGAGCCCTCGAGTGACTCGCCGAAGATCATGGCGCCGCTTCGGCGCCGCAACGCCAGTCAGTTCAACGTTTCAGCCCCCAGGACCGGAATGCCCGAAGCGCCGGGGCGTCGCGCGCCCAGCAGGCGCCGGGCCTCCTCCAGCCGGCCGGCATTGAGACAGGCCTTCAGCAAGGTGAACTCTATCAGATCGTGCTGCGCGCGACTGCCGCCAATGCGCTCGCTCTCGCCGGCAAGCGGCGCGAGCGCCTCGATTGCTGCGGAAAAATCTCCGCGTTCGAACGCCACGATGCCGCGCGACAGCGACGGCAGATAGGAGCCGGACGGATAGCGTCCCTCGCGCGCCAGCGCCTCCATCTGCCGGGCGCGGCTGTCGAGCGCGGCGTCGTCGCCCATCACTGCCTGCACCAGGATGACGTGCAGGTCGGCAAGACCGGCGCCCGGCCGCGGAAGCGCGCTGTTCCCGTACTCGTACAACGCACGCCAGGCGGCGGCGTCGCGCGGATGGCCGGCGAGCTCCGACCGCCACAAGAAAGCTGCGCCATCGGAAACGCGCTGCTGGGGACCGCCACTGTGCCGGTCGAGCGCGATGGCATCGCGATAGCGCCGCAACGCCTCGGGCCAATTGCCGGCCTGGAGCTCGCAAAGCGTGAGATGCCAGGTCAAATGGCCGTGGAAGAAACCTTCACGCGGATAGGTGGCAAGCCACGAGGAAAGGTAGGCGCGCGCCGTCTCCGGCTCGCCGCTCTCGTAGCAGATGTGAGCGAAGCCATGGGTGCCATGGGCGTTGTTCGGGTTGGCCGCCACGGATCGCTCGATCTTCGCTCGGGCCGTTGCGAGCTGCCCGTCCTCGGACAGCGCCATGGCGTGATAGGACGTGAACCAGTAATCGTCACCGTAGTGCGGGGCCAGGCTGTCCATCAGGGCCGCGATCTGGCGCTTCTGACCGATACGGCCCGAGCTGCCGATCAAGCCGTTGGGATTCGCGGCGCTGGCGACGATCAGGGCGTCGCGCGGCCACGCTGCCAGGTGGGCCTGCAGGGCGGCGATCGCCGCCTCGGTCCGCCCGGCGAAAACGAGATCGAAGAAGGCAACGTGACTGGCCTCGCGCTCCGACACATCCGAAGTCAGGTCCTTGGCTGTCGCCAGGGCAGCCCGTGCAGCCGCAACGTCGCCCTGTCTCATCAGGAGTTGAGCCTTGCCGGCGTGGGCCAGGGCAAAGCCGGGATCGGCGGCGATCGCGCGGTCGTAAGCCTCTGCCGCACCCGGATAAAAGGTCAGTGCCAGGCCGGAGGCCTCGACGTAGGCGTCGCGCGCGGCGGCCGACGCCGTCGTCAAGGAAAGGTCGTAGAGATCGCTCAGCATGACATCCTCCACCGCCTCTTTCGTACAAAGCCGAGCCCCTCGAGCGACGAGGTGTCCGCACCGCATGGAACTCGATCCTTTCGTGCTCCACGGAACATGAAGCACAGGCAATGCCGCGTCATCGCTTTTGTCGATCCGCACTCGCTCCAGGGCATGGACATCCTTCTTGTTCCTCCTGTGAAGACCGGGGCGGGTACCGCCCCGATATTCACGGCATCGTGGGCCGCGCCGGGGCGTGCTGGGTGTCTCCTATGAATATCGGGGCGGTACCGCCCCCGACTACGGGGGAGGACCGGCGATGTGTCCATTCCCTGGTCCACACGCTGCCGTGGCCGCCGCAAGTGCGCGTTTCCCGGTCCGTCGAGGAGGATCGGCGAAGGCCGCCGGGATCGTCCCTGCCGATTTGACTCCGTCATTTGCGCCCCGGCACAGTGGCTGCATGACCCTTTCCCTTCTGCTTACCGGCGATTCGATCCTGCAGCGCCGATTGAACAGCCGCGACGACGCCGAGCTGCGGCCGCTGTTCGAGAAGGTGCGCGCCGCCGACGTCGCCTTCACCAATCTTGAGGGGCTCGCCAACGATTATCGCGGCGATCCCGCGCTCGAGAGCGGAGGATCGCATTTCGGTGCGCCGGCGTGGGTACTCGACGAGCTGGTCGCGGCAGGCTTCGATCTCTTCGCGACCGCCACGAATCATGCGCTCGACTACTCGATCTCGGGCCTCGTTCACACGATCGAGGCGCTCGAGGCGCGCGGGCTCTCCTTCGCGGGCGTCGGCCGCAATCTCGAGGATGCGCGCCGGCCGTGTTATCACACCGCGCCCGCCGGCACGGTGGCGATGATTTCCTGCTGCTCGACCTTCGCCAAGGGCAACGAAGCGGGCGCCCAGCGACCCGACCTGCCGGGGCGCCCCGGCCTCAACCCGCTGCATGTCGAGACGGTACACGAGGTCACCGAGCAGCAGCTGGCGATGCTGCGCGAGGTCGCGGACCAACTCGGCCTCGAGGCCGAGCGCCAGCAGAAGATCAAGACCGGCTTCGCCTTCCCGCTCGCCGACCCCGCTCTGTTCCCGCTCGGCGAGCTCAAGTTCAGGTCTGCCAACCGGGCGCAGGTGCGCACGACGCCCAACGGCAAGGACGTCGCCGCCATGGTGCGCTGGGTCCAGGAGGCGCGCGGGCTCGCGGACCTCGTGCTGGTGAGCTTGCATGCGCACGAGCAGCTCGGAGCCAAGGACGTGCCGGCCGAGTTCATCGGCGCCTTCGCGCGCGAGATGATCGACGCCGGCGCCGATCTCGTGGTCGGTCACGGCCCGCATCTGCTGCGCGGGCTCGAGCTCTACAAGGGCAGGCCGATCTTCTACAGCCTCGGCAACTTCATCGGCCAGAACGAGCTGGTGGCCAGGATTCCGGCCGACGGCTACGAGCGCTTCCGTGCCGATCCCGATCTGACGCCGGGACAGGTCTATCAGAAGCGCACGCAGGGCGATAAGGCGGGCTTTCCGGCCGACCGCCGCTACTGGGAGTCGATCGTGCCCACGCTCAGCTACCAGGGTGGCCCCGACGGACGACTGACGTTGAGCTCGATCGAGCTGACGCCGATCTCACTCGGCTGGCAGGAAGGCCGCCATCGTCGCGGCCGTCCACGCCTCGCCGATGGGGAGGAGGGAAGCGCCATCCTTCAGCGCTTCGGCGAGCTCTCGCGGCCATTCGGCACCGAGCTTCGCGACGGAGGGCGGTCGGTCCGGCTGGATTAG
>NZ_JBFWZI010000143.1:0-19596 GCF_050185545.1 Reyranella sp.
GTCACGCGCCCTCGGGCTTGCGGGCGAAGACGACCATTCGATGCTCGCGCCGCACGACGGGCTGATCGCCGACCTTGGCCTGCAGCTGGCGCCGGATTTCCTCGCGCGCCCGGGCGCGCAACTCGACCGGCAGATGGCCCAGGAAATTGCCGAACGCGCTCGCCTCGGAGTAGCGGATGGCGGCCTCGGCATCGGCAAACGTCTGCTCGGCCGGGCGCAGCTCGATCCGGATGTCGGTGAAGCCCGCCTGCCCGAGCAGCGCCCGCATCCGATCCTCATCGACCCGGAACAACACGCCGTCGGCCGGCCGGACATGGCGATCGAACGGCGGCTCGGCCAGCACTTCCAGCCTCGCCTGCTGCAGCATGGTGCGCTGACCGGGCGGCCAGGTCGTCAGGCCGAGCCGCCCGCCCGGCCGCAACACGCGGATAAAGCTCGAGAGCGGCCCCGCCTTGTCGGGCAGCCAGTGGAACACCGCGTTCAGCAGGACGGCGTCGAAGCTCGCATCGGAGAGGCCCCCGAGGTCGCGCGCATCACCGACCTCGAAGGCGAGATGGGCGCGGCTCCGCCCGCGCGCGATGGCGATGCGCTCCACCAGAGGATCGATGCCGAGCACGCTGCCCGACGGGCCGACGATGTCGGCGATGTGCTCGGCGAGCCGGCCGGTGCCGCAGCCGACGTCGAGCACGCGCTCTCCGGGCACGAGGGCGAGGTCGCCGACCAGCCGCTTGCCCGATTCGAACTGCCGCGTCGCGCTCTCGCGTTCGTAGGCGCGGGCGAGCTGCTCGCTGTCGAGATCGAGCTGGGGCGTGATGGTCGGGCTGGTCATGATCCGATCCTAGCCCAGGCGCCAAGAGGAAGGTCCCTTACTCCGCTCGCGATGCCAGCGAATGGACATCTCCCTTCGCAAGCTTGACTCGGTCGATCGACCGAATCTAGTATGGTTTCGGTCGGTCGACCGAACTACCACTTGACGACGTGAAACCAAGGAGACTCCCATGGGCGGTATTGTCTCGCTGCTTTACGGCACACTCGTCTACATGCTGTTCCTCGCCACCTTCCTCTACGCCATCGCGTTCGTCGGAAACCTTGCCATTCCCGGCCTAGTGCCCAAGACGATCGACAGCGGCGCCACGGGGCCGTTGATCCCCGCCCTCCTCGTCAACACGCTGCTCCTCGCGATCTTCGCGCTCCAGCACAGCGTCATGGCGCGACCCGCCTTCAAGCGCTGGTGGACCCGCTTCGTGCCACAGCCGGTCGAGCGCACGACGTACGTCCTGCTCGCCAGCCTCGCCCTGGTGCTGCTTTACTGGCAGTGGCGTCCCATCGAGCTGCCGATCGTCTGGTCGGTCGACGGCATGAGCGGCCTGCTGCTGCAGGCGGTGTTCTGGTTGGGCTGGGGGCTGGTGCTGCTCAGCACCTTCCTCATCAACCATTTCGAGCTGTTCGGCCTGCGCCAGGTCGTCGCGCGATTGCTCGGCAGGAGCGTTCCGGAACCGGTGTTCCGCACGCCGTTCCTTTACAGGCGTGTGCGCCATCCCATCTATCTCGGCTTTCTGCTTGCCTTCTGGGCCACGCCGACCATGACCGCCGGTCACCTGCTGTTCGCCGTGGCGACGACGGGCTACATCCTGATCGGCATCCAGCTCGAGGAGCGCGATCTGGTCGGTTTGTTCGGCGACCAGTATCGGCGCTACCGTGAAAGGGTCGGCATGCTCCTGCCCCTGCCCGGCCGCGGTGCCGGTGGTGGCGGAGACACTACGGCTGCAGCAAGAGGAATCGATGGCGCGCGCGGCAACGACTAGGAAGATCGAGACCGGCGAGTCGCTTCTCGAGGCGGCCAAAGTGGTCTTGCGGCGCAACGGCTATGCCGGCCTCTCGACCCGCGACGTGGCGGCAGAGGCCGGCGTACCGCTCAGCCAGATCCACTATCATTTTGGGTCCAAGCAGGGCCTGTTGCTGGCCCTGTTCGAGTATCTCAACGCCCAGCTCCTCGACCGCCAGAACGCAATGTTCGCCGACCGGAGCCTCAGCCTTTCGCAACGCTGGGACCGTGCCTGCGATTATCTCGACGAGGATATCGGCTCGGGCTACGTGCACGTCCTGCAGGAACTGATCAGCGCAAGCTGGTCGGATCCGGCCGTCGCCAAGCTCATCCGGGCGGGCATCGGTGCCTGGTGCGACCTGATCACTGGCGTTGCCCGGGACGCCGAGAAGGAACTGGGGAGCCTGGGCGGATTCACGCCCGAAGAGGTCAGCGCCTTCGCCTCCAGCGCCTTCATTGGCACGGAGTCGCTGTTCCTGCTGGACTTCGAGAAGAAGGGCTTGCCGCTGCGCCCCGCCCTTCGTCGCTTCGGCGACCTGATCCGCCTGCTTGAAAGCCGATCGGCCAGACGGTGAGCCGATGCGCGCGCGACTTCCCTCGCAAGAAGGAATCGTCGAGCGCAATGGCGTTGGCCTTCACTACGAGATCTACGGTGACGCGCCGGACACGATGGTGTTCGTGCCGCCGTGGAGCATCGTCCACTCGCGCGTCTACAAGGCCCAGATTCCCTATTTCAGCGAACGCTTCCGCTGCATCACCTACGACCCGCGCGGCAACGGCAAATCCGGCCGGCCGGAGGAGACAGCGGCGTACTCGCTCGACAACCATGTCGCCGATCTGCTCGCGGTCATGGATGCAGCAAAGGCCGGCAGGGCGATCCTGGTCGGCCTCTCCTTCGGCGGGCATCTCAGCTGCATTGTCGCAGCGCACCATCCGGAACGCGTGAGGGCCGCCATCATCGCCGGCACATCGGCCGCCATCGGGCCGGCCCACGCTTACATGCTGCCAGATCACTTCCACGCGCGGCGCGACACGTTCGAGGGCTGGGACAAGTACAATCGCGACTACTGGCTCGACAACTATCCCGCCTTCGCCGACCATTTCGTTCGCCACATCTTTTCCGAGCCGCACTCGACCAAGCACATCGAGGACGGCCTCGCCTGGGCATCCGAGACCAGCGGGCCGGTGCTGGCGCGCACCGTCGAGGCGCGCACCGTTCCGCCTTCCTTCGAGGTTGGCGAGGAGATGTACAGGCGCATCGCCTGCCCGATGCTGGTCCTCCACGGCGACCAGGACAAGATCCAGCAGCACGCGCGCGGCGCGCTGGTCGCCGAGCTTGCGAGGGCCGAGTTCGTGACCATTCCCGGCGGCGGCCACAATCCGCTTGGCCGCTTTCCCGCCAAGTGCAACGCGCTCATCGTGGATTTCCTCGACCGTCGCCTGCAAATCCCCTCACCCATGCGGTCGCGCCGCAGGATGCCTCGGCAGAAGCGCGTCCTCTACCTCTCGTCGCCGATCGGCCTGGGTCACGGACGCCGGGACATCGCCGTGGCACGGGAGTTGAGGCAGCTCCATCCTGGTATCGCGATCGATTGGCTGACGCAGGATCCGGTGACGCGGCTGCTGACCTCGGCCGGCGAGCCTGTGCATCCGGCGAGCGCCCGCCTGGTCAGCGAATCACGCCATATCGAGGCAGAAGCAGGCGAGCACGACCTCAATGCCTTCCAGGCGATAAGGCGCATGGACGAGATTCTGATCGCCAACTTCATGGTCTTCCAGGAGGCGGTCGAGGCCGGCGCCTACGATCTCGTCGTCGCCGACGAGGCCTGGGAGGTCGACCATTTCTGGCACGAGCACCCCGAGCTCAAGAAGGCGCAGCTCGCCTGGCTGACGGATTTCGTCGGCTTCGTGCCCATGCCAGCGGGCGGCGCGCGAGAGGCCCTGCTGACGACGGACTACAATGCCGAGATGCTCGGCCATGTCGAGCATCGTCCCGAGGTCCGTGGCCGCGCGATCTTCGTCGGCCGGCCGCAGGATATCGTACCGTTGTCATTCGGTCGCGATCTGCCCGAGATGCGCGACTGGATTCCGCGGCACTATGACTTCTCGGGCTATATCCTCGGCGAGCATCCGCAATCGCTCGGCCCGCGGGACGAGTTGCGGCGACGCCTCGGATATCGCAACGACGAGCTCGTGTGCATCGCGACCGTAGGCGGCTCGGGCGTCGGCACGCCCCTGCTCCGGCGCATCCTGCAGAGCTGGCCGATGGCCGCAAGACGCGTTGCGGGCCTGCGGATGGTCGTCGTCACGGGGCCGCGCATCGATCCGGCGAGCCTTGGCGCACCGCCGGGTGTCGAGCTACGCGCCTTCGTACCCGATCTCGACCGCCACCTCGCAGCCTGCGATCTCGCCCTGGTCCAGGGCGGACTTACGACCTGCATGGAGCTCACCGCGGCGGCAACGCCCTTCCTGTACTTTCCGCTACAGAACCATTTCGAACAGAACGTCCATGTCGCCCATCGACTGGACCAGTACGGGGCGGGCCGGCGCATGGACTATGCGACTGCGACGCCGGACGCCATCGCCCAGGCCATGGTCGATGCTCTCTCCTCCCCGGTCGGGTCCAGGCCCGTGGAGACCGATGGCGCGCGCCGCGCGGCAGCAATGCTGTCGGAACTGCTCTGACGCCAATCGGCCGCTGCGGTGTCGTGGTAGCGCGTACGGCTGGAATCCGGGACCACCGAGGGAGGCGTGGGCGCTGACACAGCCAACACGGTGCGTGCGCCCCGGGGCGCACGATTGCACAACAAGACACAACAGGTGGGGGTGTCGCCGCCCAAGAGGCAGAGCGCGCAATCGACTGGCTGCAGGAGCAAGCCAATCCGGCTGTCGCACCTGCCCTTCCGCCCGGCGCCGTGTTAGCGCTGACGACGAAACTTCGCGCTAATCGCAGGGCACGCACGTGATCGACCGCGCCGACGCAAGCCGGGTTCCCACCGACACAACGCCGAGCGCGTACGTCAGCGCCAACCCCCTGATTTCAAAGGCCGGTGACGCAATGACGCAAATGACGCAAGATTCCGGCCCGAATTTACGCGGCCGCCCGAGGACGGTGAGGAACGACCTGCGCGCTCGGGTGCGCAGCGGCCGCGACCGCAAGAACGTCGGTGCGACCGCAAGCGGGCAATGCGAACGGTCGCTTGCGGTCGGGTCGACCCCTTGATTCGAAAGGGTGCGGCCGCAAGCGATCGCACCGACCGCAAGAATCCGGGGTCGTTCTAATGCAGCTCGCTCAGACATGCCGGCGATCGGGCGCGCGTTCACCTCTCCTGAGAATGCGCCGGGAGCGCGCCACCGCGGGGGAGCAGTCCCCGCCCTGGCAGCGGCAGTCGCTAGCGCAGGATGCTCTGCAGCTTCATGGCGACGCCCATGTCACCTTCGATCTTGAGCTTGCCGGTCATGAACGCGGTCATGCCGTCGAGCTTGCCGCCGATCAGGTCGGCGAAGTCGCTGAAATCCATCTTGATGGTGCAGTCGGCCGCCTTGTCGTCGTTGCTGACCGACGGTGGATTGGCGTTGCCGTCGATGTGCACGACGCCCTGGTCGGTGGCGAACTTCACGGTGTTGCCGAAGGAGGATTTCTTCGAAGCCCCTTCCTTCATTTTCGCGGTGATTTCCTGCAAGGTCATGGCGAGTTCCTCCTGTCGGCCAATCGACGAGGGGGCTTACTTGACCTTTACGTAAACGTCAACTACACGCCGATGAACGGTCGTTCAGCCGGGCGGCCCCCCGCATGAACGGTAAACGGGCGTCGGAGAAAACATGGCGTCGGAGGAAACATGACGTATCGCTCGGTCTTCAAGCCGGGATTGTTTGAAGGCCAGACCATCATCGTCACCGGCGGCGGCAGCGGCATCGGCCGCTGCACGGCTCACGAGATCGCAGCGCTCGGCGCGCACGTCGTGATCAGCGGCCGCAAACCCGACAAGCTCGCGACGGTGAAGGGCGAGATCGAGGCCTCCGGCGGCTCGTGCGAGATGCATGCCTTCGACATCCGCGAGGAGGCCCAGGTCAGGGAGGCGATCGCGGCCATCGTCGCGCGCAACGGCCGCATCCACGGCTTGTTCAACAATGCCGGCGGCCAGTTCCCCGCCCCCGCCGCCGCGATGAGCGCCAAGGGCTTCGACGTCGTCGTGCGCAACAATCTCACCGGCGGCTTCATCGTCAGCCGAGAGGTCTACACCCAGTCGATGCAGCAGCACGGCGGCTCGATCGTCAACATGGCCGCCGACATGCGCAACGGCTTTCCCAGCATGGCGCACACCGGTGCCGCCCGCGCCGGCATGGTCAACCTCACCATGACGCTCGCCTACGAATGGGCGCAGTCGGGCGTGCGCGTGAACGCCGTGTCGCCGGGCTGGATCGCCTCGTCGGGCATGGACACCTACCAGGGCGAATTCAAGGAGAACATCCCCAAGCTCAAGAACCACTGTCCTCTGGGCCGGCTGGGCACCGAGAGCGAGGTCTCGTCGGTCGTCTGCTTCCTGTTGAGCGAGGCCTCCGCCTACATCACCGGCACCGAGATCCGAATCGACGGCGGCGTGCCGCTCGGCAACCGCTCGATGGACCTGCCGCAGACCGACCGCTCGCAGCCTTTCAACGGCTTCCACCTCGCCCGCACGCCCAAGGTGCTGGGAGGCTGAGCCGATGCCCATCCTCTCGACCCAGGTCGACGCCGCGAGCGACGACTATCGCCGCAACCGCGAGTGCATGCTGGCGGCCATCGCCGAGTTCCGCGAGGCCGAGGCCAGCGTGCAGGCCACCTCGGAAAAATCGCGCGACCGCTTCGCCAAACGCAAGCAGCTGATGCCGCGCGAGCGCATCGCGCTGCTGCTCGACCGTGGCGCGCCGTTCCTCGAGCTGATGCCGCTCGCCGGCTACCGCATGCACGACGACAGGGACGGCTCGAGCGCCGGCGGCGGCTCGGTCGCCGGCATCGGCTATGTCGAAGGCGTGCGCTGCGTCGTCACGGCGTCGAACAGCGCCATCAAGGGCGGCACCGTCGCGCCCTCGGGCCAGCGCAAGGGCCAGCGCGTGCAGCAGATCGTGCTGGAGAACAAGCTGCCGGTGGTGAACCTGGTCGAATCGGGCGGCGCCAATCTCCTGTACCAGGCCGAGATCTTCGTGCCGGGAGGGCGCGGCTTCGCCAACCAGGCGCGCATGTCGGCACGTGGCATCCCGCAGGTCACGGTGGTGCACGGCTCGTCGACGGCGGGTGGCGCCTACCTGCCCGGCCTCAGCGACTACGTCATCATGGTGCGCAACCAGGCCAAGGTGTTCCTGGCCGGGCCGCCGCTCCTGAAAGCCGCGACCGGCGAGATCGCGACCGACGAGGAGCTGGGCGGCGCCGAGATGCACGCCACGGTCTCGGGCGTCGCCGAATGGATGGCAGAGAACGACGCCGACGGCATCCGCATGGCGCGCGACATCATTGCCAAGTGGCACTGGAACGACCGTCTGCCGCCCAGTCCCGTGCGCGCCTTCAAGGAGCCGCTGTACGACATCGACGAGCTGTGCGGGGTGGTGCCGCCCTCGCACAGGGACCCCTACGACGTGCGCGAGGTGATCGCCCGCCTGGTCGACGGTTCCGACTTCCTCGAGTTCAAGGGACTGTATGACCAGCAGACGATCTGCGGCTGGGCCGAGATCGAGGGCGAG
The DNA here is from genome assembly GCF_050185545.1 of Reyranella sp. Classification (GTDB taxonomy): domain Bacteria; phylum Pseudomonadota; class Alphaproteobacteria; order Reyranellales; family Reyranellaceae; genus Reyranella. Next base: position 7,544 of record NZ_JBFWZI010000143.1, read on the forward strand.
CCGGTGGCCTTCATCGGCAACAACGGGCCGATCACCACCAAGGGCTCGGTCAAGGCGGCGCAGTTCATCCAGCTGTGCTGCCAGCAGGGCACGCCGATCGTCTACCTGCAGAACACCACAGGTTACATGGTCGGCACCGAGGCCGAGCGCGGCGGCATCGTCAAGCATGGCTCCAAGATGATCCAGGCAGTCGCCAACGCCACCGTGCCGCAGATCACCATCGTGATCGGCGGCAGCTTCGGCGCCGGCAATTACGGCATGTGCGGCCGCGCCTACGACCCGCGCTTCATCTTCGCCTGGCCCAACAGCCGCACTGCCGTCATGGGCGGCGAGCAGGCGGCCGGGGTGATGAAGACCGTCACCGAGCAGAAATTCCTGCGCGAGGGCAAGGAGCCGCCGCACGAGCAGATCGACAAGATGTACAAGAGCATCGTCGACCAGTTCGATCGCGAATCGACGGCGCTCTACGGCACCGCCCATCTGTGGGACGACGGCATCATCGATCCGCGCGACACGCGCCGGATCCTTGCCTTCACGCTGTCGATCGCCCGCGAATCGATGGTGCGGCCGCTCAACCCCATCACCTTCGGCGTCGCCCGGATGTAACGAGGACCCACGACGATGAAGTTCACGCCCGAGCACGAGGCCTTGCGCCAGACCTGGAAGACGTTGATCGATCGCGAGGTCAATCCCCATGTCGACGAGTGGGAGAAGGAAGGCGCCTTCCCCGCCCACGCGCTGTTCAAGAAGATGGGCGACGCCGGCCTGCTGGGCGTCGACAAGCCGGTCGAGTTCGGCGGCTCGGGCCTCGACTTCTCCTACGCCATGATCTGCTCGGAATCGCTCGGGCTGGTGAATGGCGGCTCGATCCCGATGGCGACCGGCGTGCAGATCTCGATGGCGACGCCGGCGCTCGCCCGCTACGGCAGCGACGAGCTGCGCCGGGAATTCTTGGCCCCTTCTATCAGCGGCGATTACGTCGCCTGCCTCGGCGTCTCGGAGACCGGCGCCGGCTCCGACGTCGCCTCGATCAAGACCAACGCCCGCCGGGTCGGCGGCGACTGGGTGATCAACGGCGGCAAGATGTGGACGACCAACGGCGCGCAGGCCGACTGGATGTGCCTGCTCGCCAACACCGGCGACGGCCAGGTGCACAAGAACAAGTCTCTGATCGTCGTGCCGATGAAGACGCCGGGCGTGCAGATCGTGAAGAAGCTCGACAAGCTCGGCATGCGCGCGTCGGACACCGTGCAGACCTTCTTCGACGAGGTGAAGGTGCCGGTGCGCTACACGATCGGCGAGCCGGGATCGGGCTTCATCTACCAGATGCAGCAGTTCCAGGAGGAGCGGCTGTGGGCCGGCGCCGGCACCCTGATGGGCTGCGACCGCATCATCAACGCCACCATCGAGTACACGCGCGAGCGCAAGGTGTTCGGCCGTCCGCTGCTCGACAACCAGGTGATCCATTTCCGCCTGGCCGAGCTCAAGAGCGAGGTGGAGGCGCTGCGTTCGCTGGTCTATCGCGCCTGCGAGGAATATCTCGCCGGCAACGACGTCACCATGCTGGCCTCGATGGCCAAGCTGAAGGCCGGCCGCCTGCGCCGCGAGGTCTCCGACGCCTGCCTGCAATACTGGGGCGGCGCCGGCTATCTGTGGGACAACCCAGTGGCGCGCAGCTACCGCGACGGCCGCCTCGGCTCGATCGGCGGCGGCGCCGACGAGGTCATGCTGCAGATCATCGCCAAGCTGATGGGCACCCTGCCCAGGCTGGGCAACCGATGAGTCATCGCTGGGACCGCGCCACTCCAGTGGCGCTCATGGACTGTGTGATCGACGAAGAGGCGCCACTGGAGTGGCGCGGTCCCAGCGAAGAGGGCGCCTGATGCAATTCACCCCTGAACACGCCGAGATCCGCCGCACGCTGCGCGCCATCATCGACAGGGACATCAACCCGCATGTCGACCAGTGGGAAGAGGACGGCATCTTCCCGGCCCACGAAGTGTTCAAGAAACTCGGCGACGCCGGCCTGCTCGGCATCAACAAGCCCGTCGAGTTCGGCGGCATGGGGCTCGACTATTCCTACGCCATGGTGATGGCCGAGGAGCTGGGCCACATCAACTGCGGCTCGGTGCCGATGGCGATCGGCGTGCAGACCGACATGGCGACGCCCGCGCTCGCGCGCTACGGCAGCGACGCGCTGCGCCGGGAGTTCCTCGCCCCCTCGATCAGCGGCGACTACGTCGCCTGTCTCGGCGTCTCCGAGACCGGCGCCGGCTCCGACGTCGCCTCGCTCAAGACCACGGCGCGGCGGGCCGGCGGCGATTACGTCATCAACGGCGGCAAGATGTGGACCACCAACGGCACCCAGGCGGACTGGATGTGCCTGCTCGCCAACACCGGCGAGGGCGCCGTCCACAAGAACAAGTCGCTGATCTGCCTGCCGATGAAGACCAGGGGCGTGCAGGTGGTGAAGAAGCTCGACAAGCTCGGCATGCGCAGCTCCGACACCGCGCAGATCTTCTTCGACGAGGTCAAGGTGCCGGTGCGCTACCTGATCGGCCAGGAGGGCATGGGCTTCGTCTACCAGATGCAGCAGTTCCAGGAGGAACGGCTGTGGGGCGCGATCAGCGCCGTCGTCGGCATGGAGCGGCTGATCGCCCAGACGATCGAGTACACGCGCGAGCGCAAGGTGTTCGGCCGGCCGCTGCTCGACAACCAGGTGATTCATTTCAAGCTCGCCGAACTCAGCACCGAGGTCGAGCTGGTGCGCTCGCTCTGCTATCGCGCCTGCGAGGAGTATCTTGACGGCAGCGACGTCACCATGCTGGCCTCGATGGCCAAGCTCAAGGCCGGCCGCGCGCTGCGCCTGGTGACCGACGGCTGCCTGCAATACTGGGGCGGCGCCGGCTACCTCTGGGAGTCGCCGACCGCGCGTGCCTTCCGCGATTCGCGCCTCGCCTCGATCGGCGGCGGCGCCGACGAGGTCATGCTGCAGATCATCGCCAAGCTGATGGGCACCCTGCCCCGGCTGGAAAATCGGTGATGGGCCGGGCTCATGTCATCCGGACCGCGGGCGTCCCGCCCGCTCAAGCTCATGAGCGGGCGGGACGCCCGCGGGCCGGAAGAGAAGAGGTTTGAAATGTCCGACTTCGCCCCCAGGTACCAGACCCTGCTGCTGCAGCGCGAGCGTTCGCGGCTGCACGTCACGCTGAACCGGCCCGAGGTCAAGAACGCGCTGAACCCGACACTGGTCGGCGAGCTCAGGGCGGTGTTCGAGATCGTGCGCGACCGGCGGGACATCAAGGTGGTGGTCCTGCGCGGCGCCGGCGGCACCTTCTGCGCCGGCGCCGATCTGAAGAACATGGAACAGAGCTTCCGCGACACGCCCAAGCCCGGCGAGAAAGACCCGATCGCCGTCAACAACCGCGAGTACGGGACCTTCCTCGAGATGGTCAACACCACCCCCCAGGTCGTGGTCGCGGCGGTCGAGGGCTACGCCATCGCCGGCGGCTTCGGCCTGCTCTGCGTCTCCGACGTGGCGATCTGCACCGAGGTTGCAGGCTTCGCCATGAGCGAGACGGCGATCGGCATCGTGCCGGCGCAGATCGCTCCCTTCGTCGCCGCCCGGATCGGCGTGCCGCAGACCCGGCATCTCGCCCTGACCGCAGCGCGCTTCAAGGGTCCCGAGGCGCTGCGGCTGGGCATCGTCCACCATCTCGTCAAGGACTCCGCGGCGCTCGATGCCAAGCTCGAAGAGATACTGAAACAGATCGATCGCTGCGCGCCTTTGGCAAATGCCCTGACCAAGGCGGTTGTCATGAAGGTCGGCAGCGAACCGCTGTCTTCCGTGCTCGATTTCGCCGCCGACAAGTTCGCCGAAGCGCGGCGCAGCCCGGAGGCCGCGGAAGGCCTGCGCGCCTTCGCCGAAAAGCGGCCGCCGCGATGGGCGACGGAGTAGGATGATCGACATGATGGTGCGCGAGGACGCCCGCGGCTGGGGCTGCTACACCAAGGACGGACGTCCCCTCACATGAAGTTCGGCAAGATCCTGGTCGCCAACCGCGGCGAGATCGCCTGGCGCGTCATGCGTACCGCCAAGGCGATGGGCTATCGCACCGTGGCGGTGTATTCCGACGCCGACCGTCACGCACCGCACGTCGCCTATGCCGACGACGCGGTCCGTATCGGTCCGTCGCCGATTGGCGAAAGCTATCTCAACATCGATCGGATCCTCGACGCCGCGCGTCGCTCGGGCGCCGACGCGGTGCATCCGGGCTACGGGTTCCTGTCGGAGAACGAAGCCTTTGCCGCGGCCTGCGAAAAGGCCGGGCTGGTGTTCATCGGCCCGCCGCCGGCCGCCATCGCCGCCATGGGCAACAAGGCGGCCGCCAAGCGGCGCATGATCGATGCCGACGTGCCCTGCGTGCCGGGCTACCAGGGCGCCGACCAGAGCGACGCCAGGCTCGGGACGGAAGCGCGGAGGATCGGCCTGCCGGTGATGGTCAAGGCGGCAGCCGGCGGCGGCGGCCGCGGCATGCGGCTGGTCGATCGCGAGACGGACCTGCTCGAAGCGATCCGCGGCGCGCGCACCGAGGCCGAGAGCGCCTTCGGCTCGGGCGAACTGATCCTCGAGAAAGCGGTCGTCGATGCCCGCCATGTCGAGATCCAGATCTTTGCCGACAGCCACGGCAACGTCATTCACCTGGGCGAGCGCGACTGCTCGGTGCAGCGCCGCCATCAGAAGGTGATCGAGGAAGCGCCGTCGCCGGCGGTCGACGCCGAATTGCGCCGCCGCATGGGGGCGGCGGCCGTCGCCGCGGCGCGCGCCATCGGCTATCGCGGCGCCGGCACAGTCGAGTTCCTGCTCGGCGCCGACGGTGCCTTCCATTTCCTCGAGATGAACACGCGCCTGCAGGTCGAGCATCCGGTGACCGAGATGATCACCGGGCAGGATCTGGTGGCGTGGCAGCTCGCGGTGGCGGCCGGCGAGCTCTTGCCGCTCACCCAGGAGCAGGTGGCATTCTCCGGCCATGCCATCGAGGTGCGGCTCTACGCCGAGGATGCCTATGCGGGCTTCCTGCCGCAGACCGGGCGCATCGCCGTGTGGCGGCCGGCGACGGGAACGGGTATCCGGGTCGATCACGGCATGAAGGACGGTCTGGTGATCTCGCCGTACTACGATTCGATGATCGCCAAGGTGATCGCGCACGGCGCGACACGCGAGGAGGCACGGGCGCGGCTGGTGCGGGCGCTGCGCCAGACCGTGGTGCTGGGCTCGACCACCAACCGGCACTTTCTGATCAGCCTGCTCGAGCATCCCGCGTTCGCCGCCGGCAACGCCACGACAGGCTTCATCGACGAGCATTTTTCCGGCGACGCCCTGGTGCCGCCCAAGGTGAGCGACGCCCACTGGAAGCTCGCGGCGGCACTGCTGTGGCGGCAGTCGGCGGCGCGCTATCCGGCGGCGCTGCGCGGCTGGCGCAATTCCAACCCCGAGCCGACGCCTATCCGACTCGCCGTCGGCAGCGAGGAGCGGACGCTGTCGATGACGGCGGCCGAGGCCGAAGCCATCGATGATGCGGTGCCGTTCCACGTCGAGGGCGACGACATCATCGTCGATCACGAGGCGCTCACCGTCCGCTTCACCGACACGACCTACGCGCCGCCGGCCATGCCGACAGCCGGCAGCGACGGCAAGCTGCGCGCGCCGATGGACGGCAAGATCGTCGCCATCAAGGTCGCGGCGGGCGACAGCGTCAGTCGCGGCCAGACCCTGATCGTGCTCGAGGCGATGAAGATCCAGCATCAGCTCAAGGCGGGGCTCGACGCGAGGATCGAATCGGTCGCCGTACGCGAAGGCCAGCAGGTGGCCAACCGCACCGTCCTGGTCACCCTGGCGACCGATGCCGCTGCACATTGAGAAGGTCTCTCACCGCTACGGCTCGGTCGAGGCGCTGGACGGCATCGAGCTCGACATAACCGACGGCGAGACCGTCGCGCTGATCGGCCCGTCCGGCTGCGGCAAGTCGACCCTGCTCGGCATCATCGGCGGGTTGCTGCAGCCCACCGCCGGTCGGGTCGCTCTGTCTGGCCCGCCGCCGCAGGATTCGCTCAATCCGTTCACCTACGTCTTCCAGGACTTCGCCCTGCTGCCGTGGCGCAGCGTGGCCGACAACGTCTCGCTGGCGCTGGAGCATCGTTCACTGGGCGCCGCCGAGCGGCGCGAGCGGGTGGCGGCGGCGCTCGCCCTTACCGGCCTCGGCGACTTCGCCGGCGCCTACCCGAAGCAGCTGTCCGGCGGCATGCGCCAGCGCGTCGGCCTCGCCCGCGCGCTGGTGGTGAGGCCGGCGGTCCTGCTGCTCGACGAGCCGCTGTCGGCGCTCGACGCCCAGACGCGCGAGCTCCTGATGGAAGACCTGCTGGCTATCTGGGCGCGCGACAAGAGCACCCGGGTGTACGTGACGCACAATCTCGAGGAAGCCGCCCGTCTCGCCGACCGGGTTGTGGTGCTGTCGCGCCGGCCCGGCCGCATCCGCGAGGTGATCGGCATCGACGTTCCCGTCGCCGAGCGCGCGAAGCCGGAGCATTCCCGTCTGCTGATCGACGTGCACAAGCGTCTGTGGTCACTGATCCGCGACGAAGCCGCGACAGCGGACCGCGAGATGCAGGCCGTCGATCGCTAACGCGGACCCGTCGCCCGTGAGATCGCTCACCTGCCTGCTGATGTTCCTGCTCGGCGCTCTGGCGCTGGCGACGGCGAGCGCTGTGGCGCAGTCTGTCGCCTCGATCGCCGTGGCGGCCGAAAGTGACCTCATCGCCGTCTTCAGCGAGCACGTCGAGCACCGCCTGTTGCGGGTACGCTTCGACCGATCTGCAGGCACGGTCGCCGTCACGCCGTTTGGACCACCGGGCATCGAGACATTTGGCGCAGGGCCGGACGGCGCCTTCGTCGTCCATGCAGTCGATCTGCCCGATGACTTCGACAATCCTGCGCCGCACGTTGCGCTGCTCGACGCTTCCGGCCAGCCGACCGGCAAGCCGGTCGCCAGCCCGCTCGGCAAGATTCCCGGTCTTGTGGTCTCGCCCACGGGTGATCGGGTCGCGGCGAGCGGCGAGCACGGCTGGATCGGCCTGTTCGCCGTCGACAGGACCGGACCAACGATTCGACTGGCGGCGCGCGCCACCTTCGGCGTCTCGGTCAATCGCCCCTTCTTCCATGCCTTCCGCCCCGATGGCGGGTTAGTCACGATCACCGATGATTGGGTGATGGTCCTTCGCACGCCCGACGGGGCCATCCAGCAGGTGCACGATCTCAAGACCGTCAACCGCACCCTGGCACCGATCGATATGGACGGGCTCTTCCGACTGCGATGGTCACCGCGCGGCGATCGCTTCACGGTGAACTGGGGCGCCGGGCCAATGTTCACCAGGATCTTCGATGCGACTGGACACCGTCTGCTACCCACCGGCTCGACTGCCCCGGAGTTGCGGGCGACCGAGGTCACGTTCATCGATAGCGGCGACGCCGCGATCCTCTCGGGCATGACGGCGCCAGTCGTGGTGCACCTGACGGGAACTTGCCTCGCAAGCAAGCCGTTTGGCGACCCCGAGATCAACGTGGCACGCTTCGTTGCGATGGCGGGAGGGCGTCGCATCATGACGCTCGACGGCGACCGCGTCGGCCTGTGGTCCGATGACGGCGGGCAGTTGATCGCGCTCACGGGGGTGGAGAACTACTCCCTCGAAACCAGGGAAGCAGCCCGCTTTGCGCTGAAGGCCGACGGACGGACGGCAGGCAGGCTGACGGACTTGCCGTGTCCAGCCGGCGATTCCATCGTGGTCGTCGATGAACAATCAGCGGCATGGGTCGTCCAGTCGGCCAACGGAAGCATCCGGCACGTCGCTCTGCCGGCGTGGCCGTGTACCGTCGTGGCAGTGGCCCGGGATGGATTTGCCATCGGGCCCGGCGATGGCACGATTGTGCGGTTGAGCCGTGACGGCCTGCTTCAGGGCGAGCCGATCAAGGCATCGGAATTCGGCGGCGTCGGCCTCATTACCGTCGAGGACGATGGCCGGAGTTTGGTGGTCGTGGAAGGAGACGAGCTGTCGGCGCGTCACCTCGATTGGAATGGTCGGGTCCTGGCCGCTCCGTACCGCGCCAGAGACATCAAGGGAGCCTTCTTCGACAATGGCAAGGCGATGCTGATTCTGTCGGGCGACGAGCTCGGCCTGCGCGAACCGGCCGCTCCGTTCGGCATCAAGTCCTTCGAGCCGCCGCGCTGATGGCCTCGCGCGAAACCTTCCCCGAGCGCCGGCCCGTCCCGTTCCGCGGCGGCGGCTTCAACCCGACTCCGCGCCGCCTGCTGCCGTGGATCGTATTCGCGGTCGTCATCGCGGCTTGGCAAGCGGCGTCGAGCGCCGGCCTCCTGCCGTCTCTGTTCATGCCCAGTCCCCTCACCGTCATGCGCGCGCTGGTCGAGCTGTGGCTCGACGGCACGTTGATGGAACACGTGATGGCGTCGCTGAAGCGCATCGTTCCCGGATGGCTCATCGGCACCGGCGCCGGACTCGCCGTCGGGCTCGCCATGGGGATCTTCTCGGCGGCGCGCGCCGGCGGCCTGCCGATCGTGTCGGCTCTCTTCCCCATCCCGAAGATCGCCTTGCTGCCGCTCCTCATCCTGTGGTTCGGCATCGGCGAGCCGTCGAAGGTCGCCACCATCGCGCTCGGCGTCTTCTTCCCGACCGTGATCTCGGCCTACAGCGCCTGCGATTCGGTGCCGCGCAACCTGATCCGCATGGGCCAAAGCTTCGGCCTGCCGGCGACCGACATCGTCGCCAAGATCCTGCTGCCCGGCGCCATGCCCGGCATCCTGGCCGGCTTTCGCATCTCCGCCTCGGTCGCCCTGCTCCTGGTGGTCGCCGCCGAGATGATCGGCGCCCAGCACGGCATCGGCGCCTTCGTGCTGACGGCCGGCAACCTGATGCAGACCGACCAGCTGCTGGCCGGCGTCGTCATGCTGTCCATCCTGGGCCTGCTGATCTCGTGGGGCCTCGGCATGGTCGAGCGCTCGGTGCTGCGCTGGCGCTGAGGTCTCGCTATCGTATCGCCCTGAATTCGTCGGGAGGCATCATGCTGCGCAGGTCAGTCGTATCGTTGCTGGCTTTGGCCCTGACCGGCCCGGCCTTCGCACAGCCCTATCCCGGCAAGCCGATCACCATCATCGTGCCGTTCGCGGCGGGCGGTCCGACCGACCTGATGGCGCGCATCGTCGGAGAGCGCATGGGCAAGGAGCTCGGCCAGCAGTTCATCATCGACAACGTCACCGGCGCCGCCGGCACGATCGCCATGGGCAAGCTCGCGCGCTCCACGCCCGACGGCTATACGATCGGCATCGGCCATCTCGGCACCAACGTGGTGAACGGGCTGATCTACAGGAAGCTGAACTACGACCTGCTGGAGGACTTGGTGCCGATCGCGCGCCTGCCCTCCAACCCGCTGCTGGTGGTGACCTCCAACCAGGTGCCGGCCAGCGATCTCAAGGGGCTGGTCGCCTACCTCAAGGCCAATGCCGACAAGATCTCGGGCGGAACCGCCGGCATGGGTTCGGGCTCGCATATCGGCGTCATGGCCTTCCACGCCGCCACCGGCACAAACTACCAGCTGGTGCCCTATCGCGGCACCGGCCCGGCGGTGCAGGACCTGATCGCCAACCAGATCCAGATCATGATCGACCAGTCGTCGAACTCCCTGCCGCACGTCCGCGCCGGCAAGCTCAAGGTCTATGCGGTGACCGCCAAGGCGCGCTCGGCTGCCGCGCCCGACGTGCCGACCACGGCCGAAGCGGGCTATCCCGGCATCGAGGTCGCGATCTGGCACGGCCTGTGGGCGCCCAAGGGCACGCCGCCCGAAATCATCGCCAGGCTCAACGCCGCCGCCGTGGCGGCGCTCAAGGACCCCGCGATCCGGCGCAAGCTCGAGGATCTCGGCCAGGACATTCCCACGCCCGAGCAGATGCAGCCGGCGGCCTTCGGCGCCTACCAGCGCGGAGAGTTCGCCAAGTGGCGGCCGATCATCGAGAAGGCGAACGTCAAGGTCGAGTGACGGCGCGCCTCAAGCGCAAGCGGGTGGCACGGCGTACGGCGGCAACAGATTCTCGACTGCCCGCGCCACGCTCAGCAGCTCGATATCGCGCCACCTGTGGCCGGTGAGCTGCAGGCCGATCGGCAGCCCTCGTGCGAGGAGCCGCAGGCCAGCACGACCGACGGCTGGCCGGTCAGGTTGGCAGGGTGTTCAGAGCGCCGTTCAGATCGGCGATCCGCTTCAAATGCGCCTTGGTCGCATCGACCGAGCTGAGCCGTCCGGCCCGGATGGCGCGTGATAGTCGCGTGGCCGTTTCGAAGCACGGATTCACGGGCTCTCCCTGCGGTATGCGGAGACTAGCCGCCCCTTGCCGGGCCGGCTATAGAGCCCGAGTTGTTCTTGGGGGCGCCATGAGCCTGCGTAACAAGACCCTGTTCGTCACCGGCGCCAGTCGAGGCATCGGGCTCGCGATTGCCCTGCGCGCGGCGCGCGATGGCGCCAACATCGCCGTCGCCGCCAAGACGGTGAAGCCCGATCCGCGGCTGCCTGGCACGATCTTCACGGCTGCCGAGGAAATCGAGAAAGCCGGCGGCAAGGCGTTGCCTCTGGCGTGCGACATCCGCGACGAGGAGAGCGTCGAGAGATCCGTCGCCGAGACCGTGACCAGATTCGGCGGCATCGACATCCTGGTGAATAACGCCAGCGCGATCAGCCTGACCGGCACGCTGGCGACGCCGATGAAGCGCTACGATCTCATGCACCAGATCAATTCGCGCGGCACGTTTCTTGTTTCACAGAAGTGCATCCCGCATCTCATGAATGCCACGAACCCCCACGTGCTGAACCTCTCCCCGCCACTCGATTTCGACGTCAAATGGTTCGCCAACCATGCGGCCTACACGCTCGCCAAGTACGGCATGTCGGTCTACGCTTGGGCGATGGCGGCGGAGTTCAAGGACAAGGGCATCGCTTTCAACTGCCTGTGGCCGCGCACCGGCATCGCCACGGCGGCGATCCAGAACATCCTCGGAGGCGACGAAGGCATGAAGCGCTGCCGCAAGCCGGAGATCATGGCCGATGCGGCCCATGCCATCTTCAACCGGCCGGCGCGCACCTGCACGGGCAACTTCTTCATCGACGACGAGGTCCTGGCGGCGGAGGGCTTGACCGACTTCGACAAGTACGCCGTCTCGCCCGGCACGCCCCTGATGCCCGACTTCTTCGTGCCCGCGCCGGACGCGCGCACGCTGGTCGGGCGGAGCTGAGCCGATGGCCACGTTCATGCTGGTCCACGGCGCCGCCCATGGCGGCTGGTGCTGGGAGAAGGTCGTGCCGCTCCTGGAAGCGCACGGTCATCGGGTCTGCGCGCCTGACCTGCCGGGTATGGGCAAGGACCAGATGCCGCCGGCCAACGTCACGCTGGCCGACAATGTCGAGAAGCTGTCGCGCCTGCTCGACAAGATGGACGAGCCGGTGGTGCTGGTCGGCCATTCACTGGGCGGCATCACCATCAGCGCGCTCGCCGAGGCGCGGCGCCGCAAGCTCAAGGCCCTGGTCTATCTTTGCGCGATCCTGCCGCAGCCGGGCAAGACTGGCCGGGACATGAGCAGCCTCGATCCGAGCGCGATGTGGCGCCTGTCACGCCAGGTCAGCCCCGACGGCCTCACCTACACCTTTGCGCGCGACAGGATCCCTGGGTTGTTCTACGCCGACGTCTCGCCCGAGGATCGCTACCGCGCCATGGAGCGTCTGCGCCCGCAACCCCTGTCGATCTCGACGACCCCTGTCACCCTGACCGAGGAGCGCTTCGGCTCGGTGCCGCGCTGGTACATCGAGTGCATCTTCGACAATGCCGTCAAGATCTCGCTGCAGCGCCAGATGGTGAAGCTGACGCCCTGCAAGGTCATCAGCATGGAATGCGGCCACTCGCCTTTCTACAGCAACCCCGAGGAGCTGGTGGAGCACCTCGAGG
>NZ_JBFWZI010000144.1:0-19487 GCF_050185545.1 Reyranella sp.
GGCCCGCGGGCTACGCGCCCCAAATTGATAATGGGCGGCCGACACGCCCGCGGCCCAAGAAGACTCATGACCCCTCCGCCTGCCTGCGCGAAGCCGAAGCGGCTTCGCTTCGGCGAAGGCGGGTCGCGGATTACCGCGCCACGTCCCAAGCTCTGCCGGGGAAGAGTACGAGCGTCAATTCGCCGTCATGCCGCCGTCGATGACCAACTCGCTGCCGGTGACCCAGGACGACTCGTCCGACGCCAGGTAGAGACAGCCGGCGGCGATGTCATAGGGCGTCCCGAAGCGGCCGAGCGGCGTCGCGGCGATGCGCTGGGCGGCGACCTCGGGGTTGGAATGGCCAGGCTGGGTCATCGGCGTGTCGACGAAGCCGGGATGGACCGAGTTCACGCGGATCCTGTCCGGGGCGTACTGGATGGCGGCGGCCTTGGAGAAGAGGCGCACGGCGCCCTTCGAGGCATGATAGGCGGCGTTGGCGTGGCTGCCGACGATGCCGCAGATCGACGAGATGTTGATGATCGAGCCGCCGCCGGCGCGCTGCATGGCGGGGATCGCCGCCTTGGTGCCGAGGAACACGCCGGTGGCGTTGATCTCCATCACCTGGTTCCAATGCGCCAGCGTCTGGTCGGCCAGCCGCGGCCCGGCGGTCAGGGTGGTCTGGATGTTCTGCCTGGGATCGCGCCCGGAGATGCCGGCGATGTTGCACAGAATGCTGACCCGTCCATGGATCTCCTCGGCAAGGTCAACGATCTTGGCCCATCTCGCCTCGTCGCGCACGTCCTGGCTGAAGAACAGTGCCTTTCCGTCGGCGGCAATGATCTCCTCCGCGACGCGCTTGCCCAGCGCCTCGTTGCTGTCGGTCAGCAGCACCGAGGCGCCGTGACGGGCGAACAGCCGCGCCGTCTCCGCGCCGATGCCGGAGGCGCCGCCGGTCACGATGGCGGCCTTGCCGATCAGTCTCTTGCCCGGTTCCATGATCCCTCCTCGCGTGGCTTCGCGTGATGATGCCAACCAACGGGCCGGGCCGCCATGCCGGGGCCGGGTCAATTCCGCTGCGAGGTCGATCGCCGTGCCGCGAATTGACTCGGAGACAGCGACGCTCAATCGTCGCCTCAACAACGACAAGCCGACAGCGAGGGAACGATGCGCTTCAAGAACAAGGTGGCTCTGATCACCGCGGCGGCGAACGGCATCGGCCGCGCCACGGCCAACATCATGGTCGGCGAGGGGGCGACGGTGATCGCCGTCGACAACAACCAGGGCCGGCTCGACGAGGCCGTGCCGTCGCTTCGTGCCGCCGCCGGCACGTCGGGCGGCAAGGTTCAGGGCATTCTGGCCGACGCTCTCGATGCCACGGTGGTCGACAAGCTGATCGACGAGGTGGCTCGCACGCACGGCTCGATCGACATCCTGGTCAATGCCGTGGGCGGCAGCACGGTGATCGACCGACCGACCGCCACCACCGAGCAGCTCACCCTCGCCGAATGGCAGAAGCTGATCGCCTTCAACCTCGACGCCACCTTCCTGTGTACGCATGCCGTGATCCCGGTCATGAAGCGCCAGCGCAGCGGCAAGATCGTCAATCTGGCGTCGATCGCCGGGCGCGGCCTCAGCTTCAACAGCTCGAGCGCCTATGCCGCGGCGAAGGGCGGCATCATCGCCTTCACCCGCAAGCTCGCCTACGAGCTCGGGCCGGACGGCATCAACGTCAACGCGATCGCCCCCAGCATCACCCTGACCGAACGGATCCGGCCACACTGGGAGAAGCGATCGCAGGCCTCGCAGGCGGAGGAGATCGAGAGGACGCCGCTGCGCCGCGTCGCCGAGGCGGCCGACCAGGCACGCGTGATCTGCTTCCTCGCCTCGGCCGACGCGGACTTCGTCACCGGCCTCACCATCGACGTCACCGGCGGCCTGTAGCAAAGGGAGGGGAGCATGGCTGGAAAGGTCGGATTCATCGGGCTGGGCGCCATGGGCGGGCCGATGGCGCTCAATCTCGTCAAGGCGGGCTTCTCGCTGGTGGTCAACGACATCATCGAGGCGAAGACGAGGCCGCTGAAGGCCAGGGGCGCAACGGTCGCCGACTCGGCCGAGGCGGTGGCGGCCGCCACCGAGCGCACCATCGTCATCGTCGAGACGACGGCGCAGGCCGAGGCGGTGATCGTCGGAAGGCACGGCGTCATCGACGGCGCCCGCGCCGGCCACGTCGTGCTCTGCATGGCCACCATCGATCCGTTCGCCGCCCGCGACATCGCTGACCGGCTGGCGGCGCGCGGCATGGCCATGCTCGACGCCCCGGTGAGCGGCGGCACCGTGCGCGCCCAGTCGGGCGAGCTGTCGGTGATCGTCGGCGGCGAGCGCGCGGTGTTCGACAAGTGCCAGGACCTGTTCTCGGTCATGGGCAGTCGCTCGTTCCATGTCGGGCCGCTCGGCAGCGGCCTCGCCATGAAGCTGGTCAACAACATGCTGGTGCAGGTCAACACCGTGGCCGTGGCGGAAGCCCTGGTGCTGGGTGTCAAGGCCGGGCTCGATCCGCAGACGATCTACGACGTCGTGCGCGTCTCGACCGGCACGAGTGCGGCCTGGGAGATGCGCGTGCCGCGCATCCTCGCCGGCGACTACGAACCGGGGGGCACGATCGACATCTCCTACAAGGACCAGGAGCTCGAGACCGCCTTCGCCAAGCGTCTCGGCGTGCCGGTGCTGCTCGCGAACGTCACTCAGCAGGTCTACCAGATGGCGCGCGCCCAGGGTCTCAACAAGCAGGACGGCGGCGCCGTCGTGAAGGTCTTCGAGCGCCTCGCCGGCGTCTCGGTCAGGGAAGGGAACAAGTGATGACGACATTCGTGCTGCTCCACGGCGCCTACCAGGGCGGCTGGATCTGGAAACCTGTCGCTGAGCGCCTGCGCGCGCAGGGCCATCATGTCCTGGCGCCGAGTCTCGACGGGTGTGCCGAGCGCAAGGGGCAGATCCGGGCCGGCATCACCACCGAGACACACGCCGACGAGGTCGCCGGCCGGCTGTTCTATGACGATCTGAAGGACGTCGTGCTGGTCGGCACCAGCACCGGCGGCATGGTGATGGCGCGCACGGCCGAGCTGGCACGCGAGCGGGTGGCCCGGTTGGTGTTCGCCGATGCGCTGTCGCTGCTCGACGGCGAGGCGCTGCCCGACATCGTCAAGCGGCCGACCGCGGTGGACACCGAGTTCGGCACCGGCCCGTCCCGCCACGATTTCGAGACCCGCCTGTTCGCCGATCTCGATCCGGCGCTGAGGCAATGGGCGATCGAGCGCTGCACGCCGCATCCGATCGCCACCATGCGGGCGCCGGTCAGGCTGGAGCGGTTCTGGAACCAGTCGTGGAACGCCACGGTGATCTGGTGCAAGCGCAGCGCCAACCCGCCGGTCGCCCACCAGCGCCGCTGCGCCGATAGGCTGAAGGCCCGCTGGCACGAGCTCGATACCGGCCACTACCCGATGTTGAGCGAACCGGAGGCGCTGGCGCGGCTGATCATGGCAGGTTGAAAAGGAGGCTGCGGTTTGCGATCCTCCCGAGGTTGCGTAGCGTACTGTGAATTCGACCAGGACGGTGGGAGGGACACATGACGAGCCGCAGCGATATGGAGCAGACCGTGAGAGCCGCCTATGCCGCCCGCGTGAGGGGCGACGTCGCGGCCGCGATGACGTACTTCACCGACGACGCGGTATTCTGCATTCACGGTCGGGGAACCGGAATCCCGGGCCTGTGCGCGCCGGTCGTCGGCAAGCCGGCGATCACGGAGGCGATGGGCCAGCTCGTCGCGGGCTGGCGCTTCGATGACTGGAAGGAGCATTCGCTCCTGGTCGACGGCGACAAGGTCGCCCTTCACTGGACGGCGCGGGCGACATTCACGCCGACCAACAAGAGCGAAGTCCTGAATGTCTTCGACGTGATCACCTTCCGCGACGGCAAGTTCGCCGACTTCCACCAGAGCGTCGACACCGCGATGCTGATGCAACTCTCGGCGGCATAGAGGCTGTCAATGAAGGTCGGTGCTTCGTTTTCCGGACCGCGGGCGTCTCGCCCGCTCATGACTCATGAGTAGAGCGGGCGAGACGCCCACGGTCCGGAAGACGACGACTCGTCATTCGTCGGCACGCGACTCGCGGATGCGGCGCGTGCCCTGGAACACCGGCTTCAGCGGGTCCATCACGAAGCGGATGCGCGGCAGGTCGGTGTCGACCGTGCAGCAGGTGCCGACGATCGGATCGGCAAGCTGCAGGCCCGCGGCGTTCCACGCCGCCGCATCGAAGATCGAGACATGCGGCTTGCCGCGCTCGGCCTTGTAGAAGGTGTATTTCGGATCGACCTGGATCAGCATCGGCTGGGTCTGTCCATCGAGCGGCGCGTTGGCCGCCGTCACCCAGTTGATGTATTGCACGTCGCTGCCGGCCACGGGCTGCGGATCGACCAGCGCGCAGTCGAGGATGGTCTTGCCGCCGCGCGTCACCGTTCCCATGACTCGATCGTGCCGGCGCAGGTACTTCACTTCGCCGGTCTCGACCGGGAAGCCCCAGCGCGTACGTAGTTCCCGGGTCGCGGCGTCGCTGTTCGTCACGGCGCCCAGCAGGAAGCCGCGCGGATGGGCGCCGGCGCGGCTGCCGAGGCGCAGCATGGCGAGATTGAACGGACCGACCGGGCTCTCGGCATATTTCGTGACTGCAAGGATCACGTAGGACGGCAGCGCCGGATGCATCGCCTTCGGCAGCATTCCCTCCGTCGAGCTGCGCGGCACCTCGATGAGAAGCTGCAGCATCTCCGCCTTGGGCAGCGTCCACGCCTCGGTGTCGAGATGCGGCAGGGTCGGCAGCTTGCCGGCAACCGTCGTCAGATCGAGCGTTCCATAAAGCGGCATGTCACTCTCCCGCCGCCGCGGCGACGTTGGCCGGCTTCTTGGCGAACACCGGCATCACTTCCCTTGCGAACAGGCGCAGGCTCGCCATCACCTGGTCCTGCGGCACCACCTCGTTGGCGTTGAGGATGAAGTTGATGCAGTCGACGCCGAGCGATTCCCAGCGCTTCACCGCGCGGATGATGCGCGCTGGATCGCCGTAGGCCATGCCCTCGGTCTGCTGCTCGCTGGCATCCGGCCCGGTGGCGGCGCGGCGCAAGGCCGGCAGCAGGCCGAGCGACTGGTATGACGGCGAGGAAAAGACCTCGCGGGTCGAGATCAGCTGGGTCGCGAGATAGTTGAAGGTGTTGCCGAGCCGCTTGCCCATCTCGACGCCCGTCTTCTCGTCCTCGTGGCAGAACAGGAAGTTGGTCGTCGCCACCTGCTCGTTGACGAAGGCGCCGACCGGCTCGCAGAGCTTTATGCGCCGGCGATACTCCTTGATCTTCTTCTCCTGTTCGTCGAAGCCGGCGAAGGAGAGGCCGAGGCTGCCCAACCCGCGGTCGGCCGCGTCGATCTCGGTGCCGGGGCTGGTGACGGCGACCCACATCGGCGGATGCGGCTTCTGGTAGGGCTTGGGCAGGATGGTGCGCTCCGGCATCGACCAGAACTCGCCCTGGTAGGAGAACGTCTCCTGCATCCACATTTTCGGCAGGCAGCGCACGAACTCGTCCCAGCTCTTCTTGGTGGTGTCGGGATTGGCGCGGAAGCCGCCGAGCTCGGTCCAGGTTGCCGAGCGTCCCGTGCCGACATGCAGGCGGCCGCCCGACAGGATGTCGAGCGTGGCGGTGCGCTCGGCGATCTTGATCGGATGATTGAACTCCGGCACGCAGACGACGATGCCGTGCCCGACCTGGATGCGCTTGGTCACCATGGCGCAGGCGGTGAGGAACAGCTCCGGCGCCGAGCAGTGGGAATACTCCTCGAGGAAATGGTGCTCGACCGCCCAGACATGGTCGAAGCCCAGCTCGTCGGCGAGCTTCACCTGCTCGAGGCAGTTGTTGTAGACCGTGTACTCCTTCTCGGGCGTCCACGGCCGCGGGATCGAGATTTCGTAGAACAGGCCAAACTTCATCGCGCCCTCCCGCAGAGTCGCAAAACGCTAGGCTTGCCCGCCGAGCCATGCAACAGCACCATGCGGCGCCAAGGGCGGCGAGCTTCGGAGGGCGAAATCGAGATGCAGCGACTGGCGGGCAAGGTGGCGATCGTCACCGGCGGGGCGAGCGGCATGGGCCGCGCCACCGTCATGCGCTTCCTCAGCGATGGCGCGAAGGTGGTGGTGGCCGACCTGAACGAGGCCAACGGCGCAGAGACGCTCGCCGCGGCCAAGGCGGGCGGTCATGGCGACAGCGCCACCTTCGTGCGCTGCGACGTCGCCAGCGAGGCCGACATGATGGCCACAGTCGCCGAAGCCGAGCGGCGCTTCGGAAGGCTCGACATCGCCTATCTCAATGCCGGCGTCGGCGGCGCCTTCGGGCCGATCGCCGAGACCAGCGTCGAGGACTGGGATTACACCTTCGCCGTGCTGACCCGCTCGGTGTTCCTCGGCATGAAGCACGCCTCGCAGGCGATGAAGAAGCACGGCCCGGACGGCGAGAAGAGGGGCGGCGTCATCCTGGTCACCGCCTCGATCGCAGGCATGGTCGGCGGCGGCGGCAGTCACGCCTATTCGGCCGCCAAGGCCGCGGTCATCAACCTGATCGAGAATGTCGCGGCCGAGCTCGGCCCGCACCGCATCCGCGTGGTCGGCATCGCGCCCGGCGTGATCTCGACGCCGCTGCTGCATCGCGGCCGGCCCGATCGCTACGAGAAGCAGTTCAGGCACCAGCCGTGGCCCGACCGCGGCGAGCCCGACTGCATTGCCGACGTCGCGGCGTTCCTGTGCTCCGACGATGCCCGTTTCATCACCGGCGAGACCATCAAGGTCGACGGCGGCCTGCTGGCCCAGGGCATCGCCCTGTGGGGCGACAGCCGCGACAATCCCTTCATGCGGACCGCCGGCGTCAACCGCGGCACGACCGGCGAGGCCATGGTCGTGCGCAACCTGAAGGACGAAAGATCATGAGCGAAGCCGAACGTCTTCACCGTCACCTGATCGGCCAGCAGGGCTCGCGGCGCTCGCTGAACACGCCCGCGCTGGTGCTCGACCTCGAGATGCTTGACCGCAACATCGCCGAGATGGCGGCGTTTGCGTCGGCGCACAACGTCAAGCTCAGGCCGCATTCCAAGACCCACAAATCGGCTGACATCGCCCGCCGCCAGATCGCCGCCGGTGCGCTGGGCGTGTGCTGCGCCAAGCTTGGCGAGGCCGAGGCGCTGGGCGAGGCCGGCATCCAGCAGCTGCACATCACCTCGCCGGTGGTGACGCCGCAGGCGATCGCCCGCCTGATCGAGCTCAATGGCCAGGTCAGCGACCTCATGGTCGTGGTCGACCATCCTGCCAATGTCGAAGCGCTGGACGCGGCGGCCGGCAAGGCCGGCAAGAAGCTCACCGTGATCGTCGACATCGACCCCGGCATCCATCGCACCGGCGTCGCCACGCCCGACGGGGTGGTCGAGCTGGTGCGCAAGGTCGTAGGATCGAAGGCGCTGAAGTACGCCGGCGTGCAATTCTATTGCGGCCGCCACCAGCACATCGTGAGCTTCGCCGAGCGCAAGGCGGAGATCGAGGAGCGCACCGAGTACCTGAAGGGCATCGTGGCCAAGCTCGAGGCGGCCGGCCTGAAGCCTGGCATCATTACCGGCTCGGGTACCGGCACGCATTTCATCGACGCCAAGCTCGGCGTCTTCACGGAGCTTCAGGTCGGCTCCTACGTGTTCATGGACCACGACTACAATGTCTGCGACCTGCGCGGCCTCGACAGACCGACCTTCGAGCAGGCGCTGCAGATCGACGCCCGCGTCGTCAGCGCCAATCACGCTGGCTTGGTGACGGTCGATGCCGGCCTGAAGGCGATGGCGACCGAGAAGGGCCCACCGCCGATCCTCAAGGGCGCCGTCGAAGGCTCGACGACCCGCTTCATGGGCGACGAGCACCTCGCGGTCATCGCCCCCGAAGGCCAGGCGTCACCCGGGCACGGCGAGCAGGTGATCCTGGTCCCACCGCACTGCGACCCGACGGTCAACATGTATGAGAGCTATCACGTGGTGAAAGGCGACACGCTGGTCGACATCTGGCCGGTCACGGCGCGGGGGCGGTCGCGTTGAGTGTTTTCCAGTAGGGCAGGATGACTCGCGACGCTCAGCGAGGGGCGTCGCTACGGCGTCGAGCGATCAGTCGTTACGACGGAACGATCAAAGGCCGGCATAGCCCTTCCTGTCACCCTTGGAGGCCCACTCGGAGAAGCAGGCGAACAGGTCGTCTTCTTCCGATGGCGCACGGACAACGCGCACGTCGGCATCGTCAATAACGAAGGCGAGCGCGTCGCCTGGCTTCAGGCCGACTGCGCCGCCCTACGGACGGCTCCGCTCGGGATGACGGTGTTTTACTGATATATTCGAATGCCCTCCCCCAATTACGGGGGAGGGATTGAGGTGTATCACTGGCGTCGACTAAGGTGAGTCGCCTCCCGAGAACAGCGCCGGTGCTCCGTCGTCTCAAGCATGCCGCGAGAGTCCCGACCCATCCCGAGCTCGGTCGCTGCGTCTATCGCGGCTATCTCGCTCGCCGGCGCAAGGCATCCAACGCGACCTGACAGTCTACCGCGTACCGACCACGTAGGTGCCGTTCCAGGTGCGCGCGAGCAGGATGATCGCCGTCATGCCGATGCCGGCCACCACGAACATGCCGAGGAAGGCGCGCTGGCCGTAGTCGGCGTAGAGCAGGCCGGCGAGCTGGAAGATCACCGCCTGCGAGGCACCCGTGCCGAGCGCGTAGTAGACGCTCTGCCCCAGCGCGACGCCTCCTGGCGGCAGGGCGCGCTGGATGAAGGCCATGGCGCCGAGATGGCAGGCGGCGAACGTGCCCGCATGCAGGGCCTGCAGCACGATCAGCGCCGGCAGCTCGGTGGTGAAGGCCATGCCGAGCCAGCGCACCAGGGCGCAGCCCAGCGCAAACGCGATCAGGCCGCAGACGCCGAGCCGCTTCAGGAGCCAGGGGCTCCCCAGCATCAGCAGGATCTCGACGGCGACGCTCTCGCCCCACAGCAGGCTGATGGTGACGTCGTCGATGCCGGCGGCGCGCCAGGTCAGGGTGCCGAAGCTGTAAAGGACGGCGTGACTGGCCTGGCAGAAGCCGGCCGCCATCATGAACAGCAGGAAGGGCCGCGAGGTCAGGAGATCGGTGATCCCGAACGGCGCGTGCTCCCTCCGGTCACTCCCCTGTGCCTCGGCGGGCAGCCACAGCGCGAACGGGACCAGCATCACGATGCCGGCGAAGCTGACGTAGAGGATCCAGGCCGGCCCGTTGCGATCGACCGCGGCGCCGCACGCCACCGTGCCGGCGATGAAGGCTGCCGAGCCCCACGCCCGCAGCCGGCCGTAGTCGATGCCCCGCGCGCGCGTCTCGTTGACCAGGATGCCGTCGTAGAGCGCCAGGGTCGGCGCCCATACGCCGCCCCATACGAGCGTTACCGCCAGGATCGCGAAAAACGTCGTGGCGAACTGGTAGCCGGTCAACAGGATGGTGGCCGAGCCGGCGAGGACCAGGATGACGCCGCGGACGTTGCCGATGCGATGGGCGATCCAGCCGATGGCGAGCATCGCGCCGATGCCCACGAGCTGGCGGCTCATGAACAGCGTGCCGATCTCGGCATCGCTGATGCCCCGATTGCGCAGCCAGACCGGCCAGAAGCTCATGAAGGCGCCGGCGGCGAAGAAGTAGGCGACGCCGTATCCCGAGAGCCGGATCCCCGTGAGCAGGGGCGCCATCAGGCGCCGAACTCGCGTCGCACCTGCTCGGTGTGCTGCCCGACCGACGGCACGTCGCCCAGCCGCTCTGGCTCGCCGGGCCACGAGGCGGCGAGCGCCGGGATGGCGACGTCGCCGCCGGGGGAGCCGAAGACAACGCGCCGGACTTGCGGATGGGTCGACAGGTCCCTGACGCTGCTGACGCGCGCCCAGGCGATCTGGGCAGCGTCGAGCCGGGCGGCGAGATCGGCGAAGCGCTGGGCGCCGAAGCTCGCCTGCACGATGGCGTTGGTGTCGTCGCGCCGCGCGTTGCGCGCCTTGTTGGTGGCGTAGTCGGGATCCTTCTCCAGCCCGGCCTTGTCGAGCACGCCGTGGCACAGCCTCTCGAACTCGCGATCGTTCTGGATCGAGATCAGCACCGGCACGTCGTCCCGGGTCCGGTAGACGCCGTAGGGAGCGATGAAGGGATGGGTGAGGCCGAGACGCGGCCACTCGTAGGCGGCGTAATCGTTGGCCAGCAAGGGCACCGTCATCCATTCGGCCATCGACGAGAACAGCGACACCGACAGCGCGCGGCCCTCGCCGGTCTTCTGCCGGGCGAGCAGGGCTTCCAGGACGGCGGCGTGGGCATACATGCCGGTGCCGATGTCGGTCGCAGAGACGCCGACCCGACCCGGCGCCTCGGCCGTGCCGGTGATCGAGGCGAGGCCGCTCTCGGCCTGCACCAGAAGATCGTAGGCGCGGCGGTCCTTGTAAGGCCCATGGTCGCCATAGCCCGAGATGTCCACTGTGATCAGGCGCTTGTGCCGGGCGCGCATTGCCGCGGAGCCGAAGCCCGCGCGCTCCGCTGCGCCCGGCGCCAGGTTCTGGATCAGCACATCGGCGCGCGCGATCAGGCGGTGCAGCAGGGCGAGATCGTCCTGCTTCTTGAAATCGAGCGTGACCGACTGCTTGCCCCGGTTGAGCCAGACGAAGTAGCTCGACTGGCCGTGGACATAGCCGTCATAGGCGCGTGCGAAATCGCCCTCAGGCCGCTCGATCTTGATCACCCGCGCGCCGGCGTCCGCCAGGCGAGCCGCGCAATAGGGCGCGGCGACAGCCTGCTCCACGCTCACCACCAGCAGACCGTCCAATGCTCCAGCCATGATCGCGCGCTTCTCCTTTGCGGAGGCCAACATGCCTCAGCGCGTGGGGGTATGCCATAGTGCCGTCCCGACCGAGAAGACAGCGAGGAGAGGAAATGCCGGGACCGCTTGCAGGTGTGCGGGTGATCGATCTGACGGCGGTCCTGCTGGGGCCGTTCGCCACGCAGCATCTGGCCGACATGGGCGCCGACGTGATCAAGGTCGAGCCGCCGGAGGGCGATCTGCTGCGCGTATCGGGCGGCTCGATGGGGCGCGACAAGAGCATGGGGCCGATCTACATGGCGGCCAACCGCAACAAGCGCTCGCTCTGCCTCGACCTCAAGAAGCCGGCCGGCTGCGCGGCGCTGAAGGAACTGATCAAAGGCGCCGACCTCTTCATCCACAACAGCCGCCCGCAGGCGATCGAACGGCTGGGCCTGGGCTACGAGGACCTGAAGAAGATCAACCCGTCGATCATCTACGCCTACTCGCTGGGCTACGCGCGCAAGGGACCCTACGGCCACAAGCCTGCCTTCGACGACCTGGTGCAGGGGGTGAGCGGTGCGGCCTCGCTGCAGAGCCGCGTCGACGGCCTGCCGCCGCGCTTCATGCCGAGCCTGATCGCCGACAAGACGACGGGGCTGCATCTCTGCATCGCCGTGCTGGGCGCGCTCTACCATCGCAAGTGCACGGGCGAGGGGCAGATGATCGAGGTGCCGATGCTCGAAACCCTGGCGTCGTTCTGGCTGACCGAGCATCTGTTCGGCGCCACCTGGACGCCCGAACGCGGCGCGATGGGCTACGACCGCATCATCAACAAGTTCCGCCATCCCTTCAAAACCCAGGACGGCTACATCTGCGCGCTGCCCTATACCGACGCGCACTGGCTGACCTTCTTCGAGCTCGCCGGCCGCCCGGACCTGGCCAAGGAGCCGCGCTTCATCGACCGCAACGAGCGCGCCAAGAATTTCAGCGAGCTCTACCAGGTGCTGGCCTCGCTGCTCGAGCATCGGCCGACCGAGGAATGGCTGGAGATGTTCGACAAGGCCGACATCCCGGCGATGCCCGTGCGCACGCTCGAGGAGCTGCTCGACGACCCGCACCTCAGGGCGACCGGCTTCTTCACCGAGCGCGAGCATCCGACCGAGGGACCGATCACCACCTTCGCCAGCCCGCTCGACTTCGAGAAGACCAAGGTCGAGTTCCGCCGCCATGCGCCGCGCATCGGCGAGGACGGCGAGGCGGTGCTGCGCGAGGCCGGCGTGAGCGACGCGGCGATTGCCAAGCTGAAGGCGGAGAAGGCCTTGATCGTGCCGGCGCCGACAAGCTCGTGACGTCCTACATTCCAGGCACGAATTCGGGTCCTTACCCGGCGCGACCCGGCAATCTCGTGCGCCCGCTGATCGACGGCGAGGCGATTGCGCGGCGGCTCGGCGAAGCCGTGGCGTCAGCCAGACACAGCATCTGGCTGACGGTCGCCTTCTGCTCGGACGATTTCCAGTTTCCCGACGGACGCGGCTTCCTGTTCGACGTGCTGGATCGCGCGGCAGCCCGCGGAATCGATGTGCGGTTGCTGGTGTGGCGGCCCAATCCCGAGTATCCGGCCGGCCATCGCGTGTTCGGCGGGACAACGGAACAGCGCGACTTGCTGACGAAGCGCGGAGCGCGCTTCAAGATCCGGTGGGACCGTGCCGCCGGTGTTGGTTGCCAGCATCAGAAGAGCTGGATTATCGACGCCGGCCAGCCGACAGAGACGGCCTTCGTCGGCGGCATGAACCTGACCAGCGTCGCGCTGACTCGACACGACGTCCATGTCGAGGTCACCGGGCCGTCGGCGATGGACGTCTGTCACAATTTCGTCGAACGGTGGAACGAGGCGAGCGAGCGCGACGTGCCCGATGGTAACTGGGCCTGCGACGGGACAGACATTCTGTCTTATCCGAATCGTCCGTCGGCGCCGCGCGGATCGAGCGTCGTACAGATCCAGCGCATGCTCGACCCGAGCCGCTATGCCGCCGATCGTGTCGAGCAATCCATCGTAGAGCAGTACGAGCGCGCCATCGATGCGGCGCGCCGCTCGATCTACGTCGTCAACCAGGCCGTTCCCGTGCCGCGGGTGGCCAGGCCGCTGCTGCGCGCGGCCGAGCGTGGCGTCGAAATTGCCCTGGTAGTGCCGGCGATTCCGGAGAACCATGTCTACAAGGCGCGATTGGATCCGAGCGCCACCGCATGGTTCGAGGGCGTCGAGGCGCTGGCGCGTCATCGATGCTTCACGCTGGCCGCAATCGCGGAGCATCACGCCGGCCGTCGTCGCGCCAGGTATGTCCACGCCAAGATCATGCTGGTCGACGATGCCTGGGCCACGATCGGCTCGTGCAACTTGCACGCCTACTCGCTGGGCGGCAACGCGGAGATGAACGCCTCGATCTGGGACACTGATGTCGTTCGCACCCTGCGCTACAGGCTGCTGGCTCATCATCTCGCGATCGATACCGTCGAACTGGACGATCGGGCGGCGCTGGAATTGTTCAGGAATGTTGCCGGCAGCAATCGCGGCAAGATCGATCGCCGAGAGGGCGATTGGCAGGGTATCGCCTTCGCCCTATCGCCCCATGAATATGCACGCGAAACCGGCCTGAAGGCCGATCTGACGTAAGCCCGCCGTTGCGTAAAGTCGTTTCGCATCACGGCGTCACGAGCCGCAATTCGGTTTGATACCGCTTGTCCCAAACGGCCTCGCGGCTAAACTCCGGCCAAATCGAAAACCCGGCCCGGGAGGGGCACATGGATCTCGCTTTCACGCCTGAGGAACGTCAATTCGCCGACGACGTGCGGGCCTTCGTCCGCGCCAACCTGCCGGCCGACATTCGCGACAAGGTGAAGAACGGCAAGCACCTGATCCGTGACGACTACATGCGCTGGCAGCAGGCGCTGGGGAAGAAGGGCTGGCTGGTCTACACGTGGCCGAAGAAGCACGGCGGCCCGGGCTTCACGCCGGCCGAGCGCTACATCTTCGAGAATGTCTGCGCCGAGGAATACGCGCCGGGCATCATCCCGTTCGGCACCAAGATGGTCGGGCCGGTGATCTACACCTTCGGCAACGACGAACAGAAGCAGAAGTATCTGCCGGCAATCCGCGAGAGCACGGTGTGGTGGTGCCAGGGCTATTCCGAGCCGGGCTCGGGCTCCGATCTGGCGAGCCTGCGAACCAGGGCGGAGAAGCAGGGTGACCACTACATCGTCAATGGTTCGAAGACCTGGAACACGATGGGCCACTGGGCCGACTGGATCTTCTGCCTGGTGCGCACCGATCCCAAGGCCAAGCCGCAGGAGGGCATCTCCTTCCTCCTGATCGACATGAAGACGCCCGGCATCACCGTGAAGCCGATCATCATGGCCGACGGCGGGCACGAGGTGAACGAGGTCTTCTTCGACAACGTGAAGGTCCCGGTCGCCAACCTGGTCGGCAAGGAGAACGAGGGCTGGACCTGCGCCAAGTTCCTGCTCGCCAACGAGCGGCTGGGCATCGCCGCGGTGCCGCAATCCAAGCGCGGCGTCGCGGCGCTGAAGGACATCGCGCGCGCCGAGCGCGAGGACGGCAAGAGCCTGATCGAGAACCAGACCTTCGCCGAGAAGATCGCCGATCTCGAGATCCAGGTGACGGCGCTCGAGTTCACCGAGCTGCGCGTGCTGTCGTCGATGGCGCATGGCGGACAGCCGGGACCGGAAGTGTCGGGGCTCAAGGTGCGCGGCTCGGAGATTCAGCAGCGCATCACCGAGCTCACGCTCGAGGCGGTCGGCGAATATGCCGCTCCGTATCTGCCGGGTCTGCTGTGGCAGGGCTCCAACGAGGCGCCGGTCGGCCCGTCCTACGCCCATCTCGCCGCGCCGCGCTATTTCAATGCCCGCAAGACCACGATCTACGGCGGCAGCAACGAGATCCAGAAGGGCATCATCAGCAAGATGGTACTGGGACTGTGAGAGCCGCGCCGCCCTTCATATCCCTCCCCCGCGATCGGGGGAGGTGGCCCGCAGGGCCGGAGGGGGAGAGGTCAAGTCGAGATTTCGCCGATTTTGACGTCGGAATCAGAAGCATCTCGCCAGCGGCTTTCCCCCTCCGCCCCGTGTGACGGGGCACCTCCCCCGATCAGGCGCTGTTTACAGCGCCACAGGGGAAGGAACATGAGTTGTCTCCACTTCATCCTCTCAACGACGGTCGGTATCAAATGGACCTCGCCCTCGGCTCCGAACACAAGGCCTTCGCCGACGAAGTGCGCGACTTCGCGCGGAAAAACCTGTCGCCCGCCACGCGCGCCAAAACCTTCTCCGGCAAGCATTACGATCGCGACGATCACATGGCCTGGCAGCAGGCGCTCGGCCGCCAGGGCTGGCTCGCCTACACATGGCCTAAGAAATACGGCGGCCCGGGCTGGGACGTGACCCGCCGCTTCCTGTTCGAGAACGTGCTGGCCGAGGAGGGCGCGCCGCGCATCATCCCGTTCGGTGTCAAGATGGTCGGGCCGGTGATCTACACGTTCGGCACGGACGAGCAGAAGGAGCGCTTCCTGCCGGGCATTCGCCAGTCGACCGTGTCGTGGTGCCAGGGCTATTCCGAGCCGGGCGCCGGATCGGACCTCGCCAA
This sequence comes from Reyranella sp., assembly GCF_050185545.1. GTDB lineage: Bacteria > Pseudomonadota > Alphaproteobacteria > Reyranellales > Reyranellaceae > Reyranella. Next base: position 15,545 of record NZ_JBFWZI010000144.1, read on the forward strand.
CCTGCGCACGCGGGCGGTGCCGGACGGCGATCACTACGTCGTCAACGGCCAGAAGACCTGGACTTCGTTCGCCCATTGGGGCGACTGGATCTTCTGCCTGGTGCGGACCAACCCGGATGCCAAGGCGCAGGAGGGCATCTCCTTCCTGCTGATCGACATGAAGACGCCCGGCATCACCGTGCGGCCGATCATCATGCTCGACGGCGCCCATCACGTGAACGACGTGTTCTTCGACAATGTGCGCGTGCCTGTCGCCAACCGCATCGGCAAGGAAGGCGAGGGCTGGACTTGCGCCAAGTTCCTGCTCGCCAACGAGCGGCTGGGCATTGCCGAAGTGCCGGCCTCCAAACGCGGCGTCCGCTCGCTGCGCGACATTGCCCGCCGCGAGCCGGTCGATGGCGCGACCCTGGCTGACGATCCCGTCTTCGTGCGCGGGATCGCCGATCTCGACCTGCAGGTCCAGGCTCTGGAGATGAGCGAGCTGCGCGTGCTCTCGACCATGGCCCAGGGCGGCGCCCCCGGTCCCGAGGTGTCGACGCTCAAGATCAGGGGCTCCGAGATCCAGCAGCGCATCGCCGAGCTCACCATGGAGGCGGTCGGCGAGTATGCCGCACCCTATCAGCCCGCCATGCTGTTCCAGGACACCAACGAAACGCCGGTCGGACCCGACCATGCACCGCCGGCGGCGCCGCGCTATTTCAACATGCGCAAGACCAGCATCTATGGCGGCAGCAACGAGATTCAGAAGAACATCGTGTCCAAGATGGTGCTAGGTCTTTAGGGCGCGGGGCGATAAGACACGGCAGGATTCCGGAGGAAAGAATGGATCTGTCCCTATCCGACGAGCAGAAGCAGCTTCAGGAGGCGGCCGAGCGCTTTGTGCGCGACAAGTACCCGTTCGACGCGCGGCGCAAGATCGCCGCCACCGAGCGCGGCTGGCTGCCCGAGAACTGGGCGCAGTTCGCCGAGCTCGGCTGGCTCGGCATGGCGTTCTCCGAAGAGGACGGCGGCTACGGCGGCGGGCCGATCGAGACCATGATCGTCATGGAGCAATTCGGCAAAGGCCTGGTGCTCGAGCCGTTCCTGCCGACGGTGGTGCTGGGCGGCGGCATGATCGCGTCGGCCGGCAACGCCGCCCAGAAGGAGGCGCTGCTCGCTCCCATGATCGAGGGCAAGAAGCAGTTCGCCTTCGCTTGGCTGGAGCGCCAGTCGCGCTACAACCTCGCCGACGTATCGCTCAAGGCGACCAGGGAAGGCGGCGGCTGGTCGCTCTCCGGCCACAAGGGCGTCGTCTACAACGCACCGTCGGCCGACGACATCATCGTGCTTGCCCGCACCGCGGGCGCGGCGCGCGAGCAGAACGGCCTGACGCTGCTCGTCGTCGACGCCAAGGCCAAGGGCATCACGCGGCGCGACTATCCGACCCAGGATGCGCTGCGCGCCTCGGAGCTCACCTTCGACAAGGTCTCGGTCGGCGCCGACGCGGTGCTGGGCCAGATCGACGGCGCCTTCCCGCTGGTCGAGGCCGCGGTCGACCGCGCCATCGTGGCGCTGTGCGCCGAGGCGACCGGCTGCATGGACGCCATCAACGCGGCGACGCTCGAGTACATCAAGACGCGCAAGCAGTTCGGCGTGCCGATCGGCAAGTTCCAGGTGTTGCAGCATCGCATGGTCGACTGCTTCACCAATGCCCAGGAAGCCCGCTCGATGACCTTGATGGCGTCGCTCAAGATCGACGACAAGGATCCGGTGGTGCGCGCCAAGGCCGCTTCCGGCGCCAAGGTGCAGATCGGCAAGTCGGGCAGGTTCTGCGGCCAGAGCGCGGTGCAGATGCACGGCGGCATGGGCGTCACCGACGAGCTCTCGGTCAGCCACTACTTCAAGCGGCTCACCATGATCGACCTGATGTTCGGCAACCAGCAGCACCACCTGACGCGCTACAGCAACCTCGCCATGGCGGCGTGACTCTCCTGGACCACGGGCGTCCCGCCCGCCTCATGATTCATGAGCGGGCGGGACGCCCGCGGTCCGGAAGATGAACGCCATCCTCGACATCATCGTGCCGGTGTTCGGCACGGTCGCGGTCGGCTGGGCGCTGGCGCGGTCCCGGCTGCTCACCATCGAGGGGCTGCGCGGGCTGACCAACGTCACGTTCTACGCGTTGTTCCCGGCGCTGCTCTTTCGCTCGATGGCCAATGTCCGGCTCGAGACCCTCGAGCTGAACATCCAGCTCGTGTTCTTCGGCGCCAGCCTGCTGCTGTTCTTCCTGCTGATCCCGCTCGGTCGCCTGTTCGGCATGCGATTCGGCGAGCGCGCGGTGTTCGCCCTGGCCGGCACCTTCTCGAACGGCGTCGGCATCGGCATCCCGTTCATCTCCTATGCTCTGGGCGAAGCGGGGCTGGTGCCGCTGTTGATGATCATCAGCCTCAACTCGCTGGTCATGCTGACCTTGGCGTCGTTCCTGCTCGAGATCGGCGTCCAGGGCGGCATGCGCGGCCGCCTGCTCGCCAGGCTCGGCGGTGCGATGGTTACCATGCTGAAGCACCCGATCATTCCGTCGATCTTCGCCGGCCTCGCCTGGGCGGAGCTGACGTCCCTGGTGCCCGGGCTCGCAACGCCGGTCGTGATCGACCGCGTCCTGCAGGCGCTGGCCTTGGCGGCGCCGCCCTGCGGCCTGATCATGGCCGGCGCCTCGCTGGCCCATGTCGGGGTGAAGGAGCACTGGCAGACGGCGGCGGTCGCCACCGTCGCCAAGCTTGCCGTCATGCCGCTGCTGGTCTGGGCGGCGGGCCGCTACCTGTTCACGCTCGATCCGCTGTGGCTCACCGTCGCAACGCTGAACGCGGCGATGCCGGCCGGCGCCAACGTCTACCTGGTGGCGCAGCTCTATCGCACCGGCGTGGGCCTGGCGACCAATGCGGTGGTGATCTCGACCGGCGGCAGCGTATTGACCCTGTCGCTGACGCTGCTATTGCTCGGCGTCCAGGCGCGCTAGGCATTGTCAATCCGGAGGGCAGCACATGACCTGTGATTCCGTGCAGGTTCACAAGCTTACCGGCGGCTGCGGCGCCGAGATTCTCGGCGTCGATCTCCGGTCGATGAGCAACCGGCAATGGGACGAGGTGCAGCACGCCTTCCGCGAGCACGGCGTGGTCTTCTTCCGTGACCAGCAGCTCACGCCCGAGCAGCATCTCGAGTTCGCGCGCCGCTGGGCGCCGATCGACGTCAACCGCTTCTTCACCGCCGTGCAGGGCTATCCCGAGATCGCCGAGGTCCGCAAGGAGCCGGAGCAGAAGACCAACATCGGCGGCGGCTGGCACACCGACCACAGCTACGATCAGGAGCCGGCGATGGGCTCGATCCTGCTGGCGCGCGAGCTGCCGGAGGAGGGCGGCGACACCCTGTTCGCCAATATGTACCGGGCCTTCGAGACGCTCTCGCCGGGGCTGCAGCGCACCCTGGAAGGCATGCGGGCCGTCCACGGCTCGGCGCACATCTTCGGCGCCAAGGGTGTCCACAAGGACAATCCCGAGTCGGCCAAGCGGTTCGCCAACCAGCACCTGGTAGGTGACGACGTCCTCCATCCGGTGGTGATTCGCCATCCGCTGAGTGGCCGCAAGGCGCTCTACGTCAATCCGGGCTTCACGCTGCGCTTCGAGGACTGGACGGTCGAGGACAGCCGGCCGTTGCTCGACTACCTGTTCCGCCATGCCACGCGGCCGGAGTTCACCTGCCGCTTCCGCTGGCGCGAGGGCTCGATCGCGTTCTGGGACAACCGCGCGACCTGGCACTACGCAGCCAACGACTACCAGGGCGAGCGCCGGCTGATGCACCGCATCACCGTCTCCGGCTGCGCGCTGCAGCCGGCGACGGCCTGACGTCGATCCCTACCGCTTGAGCCGCAGCGAGATCTCGGCGACGCCGGTCGCCAGGTTGTAGCCGG
>NZ_JBFWZI010000145.1:0-19404 GCF_050185545.1 Reyranella sp.
GGGGTGGGGTCTTGTTTTTCTGGCCGGCGGGCGTCTCGCCCGCTCCTGAGTCGAGCGGGCGAGACGCCCGCGGTCCGCATGAGCATGACCCCTCCGTCGCCGTATGACGGCGACACCTCCCCAGCGTAGCTGGGGAGGATGAAGGGATCATCGTCCCTGGAAGACGGGCTTTCTTTTTTCCATGAAGGCGCGGCGGCCTTCCTTGTAGTCCTCGCTGTCGAAGCAGGCCTGGGCGAGCTTCGCGAGCCGCGCATGGTCCTGTTGCGATTCTGGCTTGGCGATCTCGCGCGCCGCGGCCTTGGCGAGGCCGATGGTGAGGGGCGCGTTCTGGGCGATCGCCGAGGTGATGCCGTCGACCATCGCATCGAGATCGTCGGTGGCGGTCACGCCGTGCACCAGCCCCATGTCGAGCGCTTCCTGCGCCGAGTACTGCTTGGCCGTGAACAGGAACTCCATGGCGCGCGGCAGGCCGATGATGCGCGAGAGGCGCTCGATGCGCAGGAAGCCGTAGCCCAGGCCGAGCCGGGCGGCCGGCACGCCGAAGCGCGCGCCGTCGTTGCAGTAGCGCAGGTCGCAGCAGGCCGCGAGGTTCATGCCGCCGCCGATGCAGTAGCCGGTGATCTTGGCGATGGTCGGCTTGGAGAATTCGTAGAGCGCCTCGTAGCCGCGCTTGGAGATGGTCTCGTAGCGCGCCTGCGCCTCTGCGTTGGCGCGCTCGCTCTCGAACTTGGAGATGTCGGCGCCCGAGACGAAGGCCTTGCCGCCGGCGCCGCTCACCACCACGCAACGGATGGCCGGGTCCTTCGCGTAGTCCTCTAGAACGCCGACGAAGCCGTCCCACATGTCGAGCGAGACGGCGTTGAGCTTCGCCGGGTTGTTGAAGACGACGTGGCCCACGGCGCCCTCGCGCCGGCCATAGATTTTCTGTTCCTGCATGATGCCGACCTTTCCGAAATGGCCGGCAATATAGCGCGCGCACCGCCTTTGCCATAAGGTGGGTCGCAGGGAGGAAATGTGGCCTCAGTCGAACTGAAGGGCCTCGGCAAGCGCTACGGCGAGGCCGTCGCGGTCGATGGCGTGTCGCTCCACATCGAGCACGGCAAACTCGTCTGCCTGCTCGGCCCGTCGGGCTGCGGCAAGACGACGACCCTGCGCCTGGTCGCCGGCTTCATCGAGCCTTCGGCAGGCGAAATCGTCGTTGGCGGCAAGGTGCTTTCCTCGCCGGCCCGCACGGTGCCGCCGGAGAGCCGCAACATGTCGATGATCTTCCAGAGCTATGCCCTGTGGCCGCACATGACCGTGGCGGAGAACGTGGCCTACGGCTTGAAGATTCGCCGTCTCGACAAGGTCATGATCGACGCCAAGCTCGCGGCCATCCTGTCGACGGCGCGTCTGGAGCTGCTGGCGGACCGCTATCCCGGCGAGCTGTCCGGCGGCCAGCAGCAGCGCGTGTCGCTGGCGCGGGCCCTGGTGGTCGAGCCCGAGACGCTGCTGCTCGACGAGCCGCTCAGCAACCTCGACGCCAACCTGCGCGAGGAAATGCGCTTCGAGATCCGCCGCCTGCACGACCGCTATCGCTACACCACGATCTACGTGACCCATGACCAGGCCGAGGCGATGACCACGGCCGACCTGATCGCCGTGATGAACCATGGCAGGGTGGAGCAGCTTGGTCCGCCGGAAGAGATCTACGGCCAGCCGCGCTCGGAGTTCGTGGCGCGCTTCATCGGCGGCGCCAACATCCTGCGCGGCATGGCGGTCGATGACGCCCGCGTCGCGATTGCCGGCGCGGTCCTGCGCACGACCGGACGGACGCTGCGCGCCGGCAGCCCGGCCGCCCTCTCGGTGCGCCAGCACGAGATCGCCATCAAGGCCGAGGTGGCGCCGCCTGCGGACGACAACTGCCTGCCGGCGGTGGTGGTGCGGCAGGTCTTCCTCGGCGCGGCGCGCGATTACACGGTGCAGCTCGACGACAGGACCGAATTGCGCGTGACGGCACCGCCGGACCGCATCATCGCAGTCGGGGCGCGGGTCTGGCTGCACCTGCCGGCGGAACAGGTAAGGGCATTGGCGGAGGCATGACATGGCGAAGCAACTGACTCGGCGTGGCGCATTGGCGGGTGGCGCGGCCCTCGCAGGTTCGTTCTCGGTCGTGACGTCCTCCAGGGCGGCGCCCGAGGCGCAGAAGATCACGCCGGCGCTGATCGAGGCGGCGAAGAAGGAAGGCAAGCTCGCCTGGTACACCTCGGTCGACCTGCCGGTCGCCGAGAAGATCGCCAAGGCCTTCGAGGCGGCCTATCCAGGTGTCGCCGTCAAGGTCGAGCGCTCCGGCGCCGAACGCATCTACCAGCGCATCGGCCAGGAGTATCAGAGCAAGATCTATGTCTGCGACGTCGTGAACAGCTCCGACGCCGCCCATCTCATCGTCTGGAAGCGCGCCTCGATGCTGGCGCCTTTCCTGCCCGAGGAAGTGGCGCAGCACTATCCAAAGGCGCATTGGGACCCCGACGGCATGTATGCCTCGTGGCGCATCACGCTGGTGCCGGTTGCCTACAACACCAACCTGGTGAAGCCGGAGGAAGCGCCGAAAGGGTTCGTCGACCTGCTCGACGCCAGATGGACGGGCAAGATCGTCAAGGCGCATCCGGGCTATTCCGGCACTATCATGACGGCGACGCAGCAGCTCTCCCGCGACCTCGGCTGGAGCTACTTCGAGAAGCTTGCCAAGCAGAAGGTCATGCAGGTGCAGTCGGCGGCCGATCCGCCGAAGAAGGTGGCGCAGGGTGAGCGGGCGGTGATGGCCGACGGAACGGAGTATCTCGTCACCCTCATCAAGGCGCGCAAGGAGCCGATCCAGGAGGTCTATGCCGTCGAAGGCACGCCCCTGATCACCGGCCCGTCGGCGGTGATGGCGCGCGCCGCCAATCCGAATGCCGCGCGCCTGTTCTATGCCTGGTCGATGTCGGCCGCCGCGCAGCAGCTCAACATCGATGTCGGCGCGCTGCGCTCGGCCCATCCGCTGGTCAAGGATCGCACCGACCGCAAGAAGCTCTCCGAGATCAAGCTCTTGCGCGAGGATGCCGCCGCGGTCGCCGACCAGGCCGAGGACATCAAGGCGCGCTATACCAAGTTGTTCAAGGTATGAGATTGTCTACCGTACCGCGGGCGTCCCGCTCGCTCATGAGCTGGGAGCGCGCCACTCCGATGGCGCTCATGGGATGTGTGATCAACACGAAGAGCGCCATCGGAGTGGCGCGCTCCCAGCAATGACGGTCCTGGTCGAGCGCCGTCCGGAGGGTAGCCGCAGGTTGCAGCTGCCCGACCTCTCCCGCCCGACCCTGATCGCCGTCACCGCCTTGCTCGCGGTCATGATCGTCCTGCCGATGGGATGGCTGGTGGCCTACAGCCTGAGCGACAGGGCGGGGCATCCGACCATGGCAAACTTCGTCGCCCTGTTCACCGATCCGAGCTTCGTCGACCCGCTGATCACGACCCTGATCATCGCCTTCTCGGTAAGTGCGCTCTGCTGCCTGGTCGCGGCGCCGCTGGGCTGGCTGGTGTCGCGCAGCGACATGCCGATCCGGCGAACCGTGCGTACCCTGGTGATGGCCTCGCTGGTGACGCCGCCGTTCGTCGGCGCCATCGCCTGGGAGATGCTGGCGGCGCCCAACTCGGGCCTGCTCAACCAGCTGTGGCGCAGCCTCACAGGCATGCCCTCCGACGAGGCGTTGATCGACATCTACAATCTTCCCGGCCTCATCTTCGTCATCGCCTGCTACACATTTCCCTACGTGTTCGTCCTCGTCGCCAACGCGCTCGACCGCATGCCCGGCGAGCTCGAGGATGCATCGTCGATGCTCGGCGCCGGAACATGGCAGACCGCGCGCAGCATCACCGTGCCGCTCGCCCTGCCGACGCTGCTGGCGGGCGCGCTCGTCGCCTTCCTGCAGGCGCTGAACCTGTTCGGCTCGCCCGCCATACTGGCGATCCCCGCGGGCTTCCACACGCTGACGACGCGGATCTGGAGCCTGTTCCAGTTCCCGCCCAAGCCCGAGCTGGCGGCCGCCGCCTCGCTGCCCTTGCTGGTGCTCACCATCGCCTTGTTGCGCGCACAATCGATCGCCCTCGGGCGGCGCGGCTACGCCGTGCTGGGCGGCAAGTACGGCGAGCCGCGGCTGGTGCGGCTCGGCCGGTTGCGCTGGCCGGCGGCGGCCCTGGCGCTGCTGGTGCTCGCCATGCCGCTTTTCCTGCCCTACGCGGCGCTGCTCAATTCCGCCTTCTCGCGCGTTGCCTCCCGGCTCGTGACTCTGGAGACCATGACCCTGCACAACGTGCGCTTCGCCTTCCTCGAGCTCAGCTCGACCATGCCGGCGCTCAAGAACACGTTCCTGCTGGCGACCGCTTCGGCGACGCTCGGTGCCTTGCTCGCCCTGCTGATCGCCTACATCGTCGCGCGTCGCGCCGTGCCCGGCCATCGCGTGCTGTCGTTCCTCGCCACAGCGCCGCTTGCCATTCCCGGCATCGTGCTGGGTGTCGGGCTGTTTCTCGCCTACACGCGGCCGCCGCTCACGCTCTACGGCACGCTGTGGATCCTGCTGATCGCTTTCGTCACCATCGAGCTGCCGGCCGCTTTCCAGCAGCTCTCCTCGGCCTTCCATTCCGTGCACAGCGAGCTCGAGGAGGCCGGTCGCATGCTTGGCGCCTCGCGGCTGCGCACCCTGGCCGACATCACCGCGCCCCTGCTGCGCTCGGCCGTGATCGCGACCTGGTGCTTCGTGTTCGTCGCCGTGATTCGCGAGTTGTCGGCAGCGGTGATCCTGTTCACGTCGGAAACCAAGGTCCTGTCGGTCCTGATCTTCGACCTCAAGGAAAGCGGCGACGTCGGCGCCATCGCCGTCCTGAGCCTCGCCATGATCGCCAACACGACCGTGGTGTTCGTCCTCGCCAATCGGCTTCTACCGGACCGCGGGCGTCTCGCCCGCACATGAGACGAGCGGGCGAGACGCCCGCGGTCCGGAAGAGCCTGCGCTCAGGACGGCAGCAGGTCGCCCGCCACCTCGTCGGGCGTCACCGGGCGGGCTAGCAGGCCGAGCCGGGCCAGCTGGTCGACCGTCGCTTGCCAGCCTTCGCGCGTCTGCTGTCCCAGCGGCTGGTGGCCGAGCTGGCGCACGATCACGGACATGGCCTGCGACAGGTAGGGCCGTGAGAATGCGGGATAGAGCGGTGCGAAGGCGGCGATCGCGGCCGCCGGCGCGAATTGAAGCCGGCTGTAGGCTTCCTGGACCGCTTCGACGACCCGGATCGCGATGCTGCGCGTGTCGGGCGACACCCAGGCCTCCTCGCGTGCGATGATGTTGAGGCTGTAGAGCTGCACGCCGGCGTCGGCCAGGCGCAGGACCGAGATCTGCCGGCCGTCGGCGCGCAGCTCGGACGGCAGGTTCTCCTCGTAGTCGATCAGGGCGTCGACCCGGCCATCCAACAAAGGTGCCGCCGCGGGTTCGACGGAGACGGTGGCGATGCGCGCCGGATCGAGGTGCTGGGCGGCGAGGAAGGCGCGGAATTCCTCGACCGTGACGCTGCCCGGCACCAGGCCGATGCGCCTGCCGTAGAGATCGGTCGGCACGACGATGCCGCGCTCGGCGCGCGAGAAGATCACCGACGGCGTATTGCGATAGAGTACGCTCAGGCTCTTGATCGGAAGGCCCTGGGAGCGGCCGATGGCCGAGGCGACGCCGCTCGACACGCCGATCCAGTACTCGCTGCTGAACGCCACCATCTGGGTCGAGACCACCGCGCCACGTCCCTCGAAGAGGGCGACCTCCAGGCCGCGGTGGGCGAACAGCCCCCATTCGCGGGCGAGGAAGAAGCCCGCGTAGGTTGGCGTCGGCTGCCAGTCGAGCAGCAGGTTGACCGATTGCAGGCGAGGCTGGTCGCGCCCGACTGCCGGAGTGGCAAGGGCCGCTGCGCCGGCGATCAGGGCACGCCGCGAGACCGGAGGCGGGTGCCTGCCGGGGGACGAGCCGGCCCAACTTCGTGTGTCCTCGACCTTGGGATAGTGCTTCGACAGATGCTCGGTGTAGGCCTTCGCCGCACGTTCGGTCCAGGCGGCGTCGGTCGAAAACTTGGGAATCAGGACGTAGTCGGCATCGGCGAAGACCTCGCTGGCGGGACGGACCGGCGCGCCCGTGGCAGACCACAGGTTGCCGCCGCGCGGAGGCACCCACCCGAGCATGAAGGGGAACGGGTTCACCTGGTCGAGCACGACGACACCGCCCGGGCGGTGTTGGCCGTCAGCCAGCAGGTGCGCCGCCTCGATGATCGTGTCGACATACTCGGTGGCGGTCAGCTCGACATGCGGCTGCAGGGCGCGCGACCAGTTGAGCAGGGCGTGACTCGGCTTGCCGGCGGCGAAGGCGTCGAGCAGCCCGCTGCGCTCGATCGGCACGGCGAGGCCCTTGAGGTTTGTCTGCGCGACGACCTGCAGATCGGATTTGTCCTGCGCCCGCACATGATAGGCCCAGATGCTGATCGCGGAAGCCGCCACCACGAAAAGCGGAAAGATCATCAGGACCGGTGCCGCCGACGCCATGACGTCGCTGCGGCGGCGCAGATGGTCGTAGAGCAGGAAGGCGATGACGATCGCGGCCGGCAGGCCATGCGTTTGATGGTTCTGGGACAGCACGAACAGGGCGACGACGAATATTCCGGCGACGGCGACCGGCAGGCGCAGCGAGGCCAGACCCCGCCACCACAGCCAGGCGGCGAACAGGACCGCAGCGACATAGGCGGCACTGGCTTCGACATTGGTGAAGAAGTTGTTGACGTGAAACGTCAGCTTGCTGCGCACCGCGCCGGCTTCGACGGCATCGAGGATGTCCGCCAGATAAGCGTGGTTCCAGGGCGCCACGGCGTTGAGGACGATCAGCGCCGCCATGATCATCGGCACGGCCGGGCGGTGGCGCACATGCGGGCTGACTATCGCCGCCAGGACGGCGAGGGCGAGGCCGGCGGCGAAGTACGTGATCTTGAGATAGAAGAAAGCCGTGAGCAGAAGGCCGGCAATGGCCGTGTCCAGCAGATCGAGGCGGCGATCGTCTCGCGGCGGGACGAACAGGATCAGCGTCAGGACGGCCAGCAGGCTCCAACCGTAGCGGTTGTAGGACATCGCAAACGTGTAGGCTGTCAGGCTTTCTCCGACATTGGCCGGCCGCAACGGCAGCAGGCTGACGAAGACGACGAAGAAGGCAGCCGGCACCAGCGGCAGCCGGCGCATCGCCGCCAGCGCGGCCGACACGAAGGCGACCGCGGAAACGAGGGAGGCGCCCACCAGGAAGGCGGCCGGACTCAGGCCGACCAACTCGAAGCCGAACAACGTCGGAAGAAAGCTCAGCAGCCCGAGAGGGTCGTGAAAGTCGAGGTGCTCCGCCTGGCCGTTCCACAGATGCCAAGCGCCGGAAAGATTGTAGACGAAATCCCACGTCATGTCGTTCGACAGCACGATGGCGGGACTGAGCATCGCCCACATCGCCAGTCCGACGGGGAGGATGGCGAGCAGGACGAGATGCACGGAAGACGTGCGAACCAGGGTGGATCCGGCTTCCGTCGAGGCCTCGCCCGCCGGCGCATAGCGCCACTTCGAGATCCGGCGCAACACCCCGAGGCCGTCGTGAATCGATATCCAGGACAATCCCGAAATACCCAAGCACGACGCCCGCCGTTCCCACGCGACGATCACCCGCCGTGATTCCCTTTCCCGTTGTGTAATGTAATTGATAGGTTACCGCCTTGGCTAGGGCCGGCGCGCACGCCGGAGTGGCAATGCTGGGGCGCGCCACTCATAGGCGCTAACGTTGGCCGGTCCAGCAAAGTCCTCATCCTGAGGAGGTCGCGCAGCGGCCGTCTCGAAGGATGGGCGATACACGAGATTGCTGGAAAAGCGATGTCGCAGCACTCGATTCTGTTGCCCACTCTTCCAGACGGCCGCTGCGCGACCTCCTCAGGGTGAGGACTTTGTGGGCCCGGCCAAGTTTGATTAGGGGCTATGATCCCGCCACTCCAGTGGCGCGATCATCGTCGATCACACAGGCATTTGCTCTCGCGCCCGCAATGAAGCAATACCATGCCGCTTCATGAGAACGATCGTCTGCGCGTTGATCGCGCTCCTTTGGCTTGCGACGCCGGCCGTCGCCCAGGCGTCCCTCGAGGCCGACATGCGCGCCGCGGCGGCGGCTTACGAACGCAAGGACATGCCAACCGCGGTCCGGCTGTGGAAGATCTGGGCCGGGAAGGGCAATGCCGAGGCGCGCACGTTGTTGGGGGCGATGTACTGGAGCGGCGAAGGTGTGCCGCGCGACCACAAGGAGGCGGCGCGCCTCTACCTGTTGGCGGCGAAGCAGGGCTATGCGCGCGCCCAGAACGACATTGGCTTCATGCTGGGCTTCGGCGAGGGCATTCCTCCGCGCGACGACATCGAGGCCTACAAATGGCTTGCGCTGGCCATCAAGGCCTACACTGCCAAGAACCAGGAGCGGCTCGATCAGGCCAGGAAGGACCTCGCCACCCTCGCCAAGCGCATGACCCCTGCGCAAATTGCCGAGGCCGAGCGTCGGGCCAAGGGCTGGAAACCGTCGCCCTGATTGGCTACACTTCTCGCACCTGACCTTCGCCGCGCGGTGTGCCGGCGCCCAATCGCGACCTTGATCCTCCGAAGGAGCAATGAAGAGAGCTTCGCTCGCTGCGGCAATCGTCGCGTGGTTGGCTGGTGGCCTGGCATTCGCCGGTCAGGCCGATGAGGAGGCGCGCCCCGCCGAAGCCCGCGCCGCCGAGGAATTCATGCTGGGCAGCGCCGACGAGGCGCAGCGCCTCGCCGACTACCAGATTTTCACCCGCGAGATAGCCGTCGACAGCCTGGTGCTGGACACCTTCGACGCGGCCGTCGCCGAAGCGGGCGTTCCTGCGGCGACGATGCTCGAAGCGCGGCGCGCTTTCGCCAGCGCTCTCGATCTCGAGCGGGATATCCGGACCGGCGATCGACTGCACGTGCGCTACGAGCAGGCCTTCACCGCGGAGGGCGTGGCCATCGATGTCGGCCGTGTCCTGTGGGCCGAGCTGCGCACCAGGTCCAAAGGGACGATCGCCATTCATCGCTTCCGGACGCGCGACCAGGGCGATGGCTTCTGGCTCGCCAATGCCCAGGCGGCCGTGGCGCCCTCGATGCGCATGCCGCTCGATGTCATCTCGATCTCGTCGGGCTTCGGCCTGCGGCCCGATCCCTTCGAGCAGCCGCGACCGCTCGCGGCAACCGGAAAGCCGGCGCCGATGGGCGGTCCCAAGCAGCGGAACGGTTCGTCGCTGCCGCCCGGATTGCCCACGGGCGCCGTCGGCTACGGCAAGCCTGCGGCGCCGATCGGTGCGGTGCCGATCTACATGAATCCGGACGGCACCTGGAAGATGTCGCTCACGAAGGGCGCGGCGCCCAAGCGTTCGTCGGGTGCGCTGTTCATGCACGACGGCGTCGATCTGGTTGCGCCGACCGGCACGCCGGTCCATGCCGCGGCCGAGGGCGTCGTCGTCGGCGTCGGACCCAACGGTCGTTACGGCAACTGGATCCAGATCGACCACGCCGGCAAGCTGTTCACTGTCTACGGCCATCTGTCGTCCTTTGCGCCAGGCCTCACGGCTGGCACGCCTGTGTCGCGCGGCGACGTGATCGGCTTCGTCGGCAGCACCGGTCGTTCGACCGGGGCGCATCTGCATTTCGAGGTCCAGAGCGAAGGCAAGGCGGTTAATCCGACGACGCACCCGGAGTTCAAGGCGGTGTCGTTGCGTGGCGCCGATCTGGAGCGCTTCAAGAAGCAGATGGCGCGCTCGCTCGAAGAGCGCGCGCGCGAGGCCAAGGTAGCGGCGTCACTCCGGCGCTGACACGCCGATCGCGAAAGCCTCCTCCGGCGCCAGCACCAGCCGATGGCGGCCGGCCAGGGCGAACCACGCGATCCCAAGCGCGAACGCCGTTCGCGAAAGGGTGCATCGCTGGGGCACGACGAGTGCGTGCCGGCCAAGCCGCGTCCGTTGAACGGCGAGGACTACAAGACCGTTCTCGCCGAGCTGCGCACCAAGGCGCGCGCCCAAGGCTTGTGGTGCCCGTTCATGCCCAGAGAGCATGGCGGCATGGGATTGGGTCCACTTGCCAACGCGCTGGTCCAGATGGAGCTGGGTGAGAGCCATCTGGGCGCCCTCTCCGTGAACACCCAGGGACCCGACGACGCCACGATGCTTACCTTGCTGGAGCATGGCACGGAGTACCAGAAGGAGAAGTTCCTGAAGCCGCTGCTGAACGGCGAGAAGCGCATCTGCTACTCGATGACCGAGAAGGCGGCCGGCGCCGATGCCACGGGCATGCGCAGCCGGGCCGACAAGGTCGGCAACGAGAAGTACAGGCTGAACGGCGAGAAGTGGTTCTCCTCGGCAGCCAGCGTCGCCGACATCGCCGTCGTCATGGCGCGCACCGCCCCCGACGCACCACGACGGATGGCTTCGCGTCCGCGTCCCGTCTCACCCATTATCGGAGCAAGATGACGACCTCCATGCTCCCTTGACGGTCAAGCATGCCAAATCTAGTTATGCAAGGGACCTGCAAAATTGCGATGAATTTGATCAAGCCGACCTCCAGTAGTATCGGCGGCAGAAGAAAGTGTCGCTGAAAAGAGGCGAGAGTATGCCGGTGCGCGAGACCGAAACCAGGCAATGGCCTCGAACACAATCGAGAGCGAGGCGATGAAGCCGGCCAGGTTCGACTACGTCGCGCCAACGACCCTGGATGCCGCGATCAAGGCCCTGGTGGCCGCCAACGGCGAGGGAAAGGTCATGGCGGGCGGTCAGAGCCTGATGCCGCTGCTCAACCTTCGCCTGTCGCGGCCGGCGCTCGTCGTCGACCTCATGAAGGTGCCGGGCCTGTCGTTCATCGAGGACCGCGGCAAGACGATCGCCATCGGCGCGCTGACCCGGCATGTCGAGCTCGAGCAGTCGGAACTGCTCGCCCGCAAGCTCCCCGTCATGTCCGCCGCGATGCGGTATGTCGCCCATCTCGCCATACGCAACCGGGGCACGATCGGTGGAAGCATCTCCCATGCCGACCCGGCGGCCGAGCTGCCGATGCTGGCCGTGTTCCACGGCGCAACAATCAGGGCCCGTGGACCGAATGGCGCACGTGCCATCCCGGCAGAGGAATTCTTCGTCGCGGCGCTCACGACGTGCCTGGAGGCGGAGGAGATCGTCTACGAGGTGGAATTTCCCGTTCTCCATTCCGTGGGGTGGGGGTTCGAGGAGGTCTCGCGACGCTTCGGCGACTTCGCGCTGGCCTGCATCGCGCTCTCGATCGAGTGCCGAGAGGGCGTGATTGGTGCCGCCCGCGTCGGCGCCATGGGGATCGACGACACGCCACGGCGTCTTCGGGATGCGGAAGCGGCGCTGGTGAACACACGCCGCGAAGCTGCTGCATCGGCGCGATTTGCCGAAGCGGTTCGGAACTCGGTTTCCCCTCCCTCCGACCTTCACGGGTCCTCCGAATACCGTCGAAGCCTAATTGGAGCGCTTGCCCAGCGCGCGCTCGCGACCGCCTGGGCGCGCACGGTCGGGGAGGCAACGTGAGGAGGGCCATCGCCGTCACGGTCAACGGACGCAGGCATGAATCGGCCGTCGAGCCGCGGATGCTGTTGTCGGATTTCCTGCGAGACACTCTGGGGCTGACGGGCACTCATGTCGGGTGTGAGCATGGCGTGTGCGGGGCCTGCACGATCATCGTGAACGGCGATAGCGTGCGGTCGTGCCTGACGCTCGCGGTTCGCGTCGATGGCGCGCAAATCACCACGGTAGAAGGTCTCGGAACGCCCGGCGCGCTCAACGGGCTGCAGACCGAGTTCCGGCAGAAGCACGGGCTTCAGTGCGGCTTCTGTACGCCCGGCATGCTGATGACCGGCATGGACCTTCTTGCGAAGAGGCCGCTGGCCACCGACCAGGAGATCCGCGAGGGGATCTCGGGAAATCTGTGCCGTTGCACCGGTTACCAGAATATCGTCGCCGCCATTCGCGCGGCTGCCGAGTCCCTGGGCAAGCGCCCATGAAGCTGCATTCCCCGAACGCCGGGCGCCGGAGCCGAGCTCGATGAGCAAGGAGGATTTCGCGCGTCCCACCGATGTCGCCCGTCCGCGGCATGTCGGAGCGCCGATCCTGCGCACGGAGGATCCCAGGCTTCTCACCGGCAACGGGCAATTCACCGCCGATCGCAATGCCGTTCGCATGCTGCACGTGGCGTTCAGGCGCAGCGACAGGCCGCACGCGCGCATCGTCAGGGTCGACGTCGAAAGGGCGATAACCGGCGCTGGTGTCGTCGCGGTCTATCGCGCCGAGGATCTGGCCGGCGAATGCAAGCCGGTGATTCCCTATTCGCGCATGCCCAACTACTACGCGACGCCGATCATGCCCCTGGCGACGGGCAAGGTCCGCTACGTCGGGGAGGCGGTGGCCGCGATCGTGGCGGAGACCCGCTATGAGGCCGAGGACGCGCTCGAGCTCATCGACATCGAGTACGAGCCGCTCGGCGCGGCAGCCGATGTCGAGGCCAATCTTTCGGCGGACGCACCGCTGCTCCACGACGAAGCCGGGACGAACGTTCTCGTGGCCCGCGAGTTCAGGAAGGGGGGCGCGGAAGCCGATCTCGCCGCAGCACACGTACGCGTACGGGACCGCTTCCGGATGACCCGCAAGGCGCCGCTCGCGCTGGAGCCGCGCAGCTGTTCGGCCGAGTTTGACGCGAGAAGCGAAGCGGTCACGCTCTACACCGCCTCCAACATTCCGGGGATCGTCCGGGACGCGATCTCGGATGCGCTGGATCTGCCCGGCAGCCGATTTCGCGTCGTCGCCCCCGATGTCGGCGGGAGCTTCGGGTCGAAAGGCTCGCTCTATCCGGAAGAAATCCTTCTCTGCTTTGCGGCGAGAAAGCTGCGGCGCTCGCTGAAGTGGACGGCCGATCGGTTCGAGGACATCGCCAGCAGCAGCCAGGCCTTTTCCGAGATCGTCGATGCCGAAATGGGCTTCGACGAGAACGGTGTCGCCGTAGCCCTGCAGGCAGACGTGATCGGCGACGTCGGCGCCTACTCGATCTATCCGTGGACTTCCGGACTCGAGCCGGTCCAGGTCGTAAGCTTTCTGCCCGGCCCCTACAGGATTCCATCCTATCGCGGGGCCGTCCGCGGCGTGGCGACCAGCAAGCCGCCGACCGGTCCCTACCGGGGTGTCGGACGGCCGATCTCGGCCTTCGTGACCGAGCGGCTGATGGACATGGGCGCCAGGGCGCTCGGGATCGACCCGCTGGAGATCAGGCGGCGCAATCTCGTGCGTGAGGAGGAATTCCCCTATCGGATCGCGTCCGGCATCATCTGGGACAAGACCGGATTCCAGGAGTGTCTGGAGGCCGCCGCGGAGGTGGCCGACTACCAGGACCTGCGGCGCCAGCAGGAGAGTGCACGCCGCGACGGCCGCTATCTCGGACTAGGTCTGGCAAGCTACGCCGAACTGACCGGCATCGGCTCGCGCATCGCGGTGGCGCCGGGCATGCCCATCAATACTGGATCCGAGACCGCGAAGATCCGCATCGACTCGACCGGTGCGATCACCGCCCGTTTCGGCGTCGCTTCCCATGGGCAGGGGCTGGAGACCACGCTCGCCCAGATAGTCGCGGACGACCTCGGCGCCAGGTTCGAGGATATCAAGGTCATCCAGGGCGACAGCGGCGAGGTCCCGATGTCGACAGGCACCTACGCCAGCCGAAGCGCGGTGCTCGGCGGCGGTGCGGCGAAGCATGCCTCGCTGGCCCTGCGCGACAAGATCAAGCGGGTCGCATCGCACCTGCTCGAGGCCAGCGCGGCGGATATCGACGTGGTCGCCGGCAAGGCGACGGTGACGGGGACCGACAGGGCGGTGTCGTTCCGCCAGATCGCCAAGGCGGTCTATTCCGACATGAGGACATTGCCCGTGGAGGCTCGGGAGGAGCTCGAAGCGAGCTACACCTACGACCCGATCAACGGAACGACCGCGGGCGCGACCCATCTTGCCTTTGTCGAGGTCGACCTGGCGACCTGCCTGGTCAAGATCCTGAAGTACGTTGTCGCCGAGGATTGCGGACGGATCATCAATCCGATGATCGTCGATGGCCAGGTCCATGGCGGCGTCGTGCAGGGGATTGGCGCAGCGCTCTACGAGGAGCTCGTCTACGACGACAACGGGCAGCTTCTGACCGCCAGCCTGGCCGACTACGTCATTCCCTCCGCCGTTGAAGCGCCGGCGATGGACGTCGTGCATGTCGAGAGCGCTTCGGCGGCAGCCGGCGGCTTTCGCGGCATGGGCGAGGGCGGCACGATCGGCGCGCCGGCGGCCATCGCCAATGCGATCTCCGACGCGCTTTCTCCCCTGGGCATCGGCGTGTCGACACTGCCGGCGACGCCCGAACGGATATTCCGATTGATCCAGAACGCGAAGAGTCTCTCGAGAGGAAGCTGATATGACCAATCTTTCCGGGCGGGTCGCGCTGGTGACCGGCGGCGGCCGCGACGTCGGCGCCGACATCTGCCGTACCTTGGCCGCGGCGGGCGCAAGCATAGCCATCAACTACAACAGTTCGAAGGCCGAGGCCGAGGCTGTTGCCGCCGAGATTGCAAAGGCCGGCGCCCGGGCAAACGCCTACAAGGCAGACGTCAGTGACCTCGGCCAGGTACGGTCGATGGTCGCCCAGGTGAAGTCGGACCTCGGCGGTCTCGACATCCTGGTCAACAACGCGGGTTACGTCATACGCAAGCGCTTTTCGGACTCGACGCCCGAGGAATGGCGAAAGCAGATCGATGCCTGCCTCTATGGCGCGATTCACTGCTGTCACGCCGCGGGTCCGCTGCTCGAAGCCTCCGGTCGAGGGCGGATCATTTCGATCGTGGGCGACTCCTCGCGCGTGGGAGAGTCCGGCCTCGCGATCGTCGCCGCGGCGCGCGCCGGAACGATCGGCCTGATGAAGTCGCTGGCGCGGGAATGGGGTCGCTCGGGCGTGACCTGCAATGCGCTTGCCCTCGGTCTCATCGAGACGGCGCATGACCGAGGCTGGGTCGAGGCCAATCGCGACAAGCTGGTGAAGCTCTATCAGATCCGCCGCCTCGGCCAGCCGTCCGACGTGGCGCCGATGGTCGCGCTCCTGGCGTCCGATGCGGGGGCCTGGATCACCGGCCAGGTCCTGAGCATCAGCGGCGGCTTCAGCATGGTGTGACCGGCGGAGTGGAGCGAAATTTCGCGGACAGGTTTCGGCGCAATCATGCTCTTCCGGACCGCGGGCTTCCCGCCCGCTCATGATCATGAACATGAGCGGGCGGGACGCCCGCGGTCCGCATGAGAAGATCACGGGTGTCGAGCTCGTTGTAGGGTGGGTCGGGTCGGCTTCGTGATCCGCCTTCACACGATCGTACGCACCCTGTAATCACTGCCTGGATTTTCGGAGGGAACACTATGGCATCGCCGCTTTTCGACCTCACCGGCAAGGTCGCCGTCATAACCGGATCGAGCAAGGGCATTGGCAAGGCGATCGCCATGCATCTTGCGCTCTCCGGCGCCAAGGTCGTGGTGTCCTCGCGCAAGGCGCCGGTCTGCGAGGAGGCGGCGGCAGAGATTCGCAAGGCCGGCGGCGATGCCACCGTCATCCCCTGCAACATCTCCGACAAGGCACAGGTCGAGAACCTGATCGCGCAGACGAAGAAGCAGCTCGGTCCGGTCGACGTGCTGGTCTGCAACGCCGCCTCGAACCCGTACTACGGACCGAACGAGAAGCTGCCCGACGATGTGTTCATGAAGGTTATGCAGAACAACATCCTGTCGAACATGTGGCTGATCAACCAGTGCCTGCCCGACATGCGTGCGAAGAAGGACGGCTCGATCATGATCGTGTCGTCGATCGGCGGCCTGCGCGCCAGCACCGTGATCGGTGCCTACTGCATCTCCAAGGCCGCCGACATGCAGCTCGCGCGCAATCTTGCCGCCGAATACGGGCCCGACAACATCCGCGTGAACACCATCGCGCCCGGGCTGATCACGACCGACTTTGCCCGAGCCCTGTACGAGGATCCGAAGAGGCGCGCGGAGCGCGAGGCGGCAACGCCGCTGCGCCGCCTCGGGCAGCCCGACGATATCGCGGGGCTGGCGGTGCTGCTGGCCGGCAAGGCTGGCGCATTCATCACGGGTCAGACCCTGGTCGCAGACGGCGGCACGACGACTGGCGGCTGAGCACGCAGGATCACCCGATCGAGCGCGGGCCCAGGGCACCATAGGCCTTGGGGTCGTAGGCCAGCCGGTATTTCATGTCGGCGGCGACGATCGGCTTGCGACATCGATCGCAGATGACCTCGGCGCGAAAGGCGTGTCCGCAGGCGGCATGGCGCAGGATCAGCGGCGGCTTGCCGTTCGAAAGTCATCGATCGCCCCAGGCGAGCATGGCGACGAACGGCCCATGGAGATCCAGCCCCATCTCCGTGAGCCGATATTCGTAGCGTTCCGGCGCGCTCTGATAGCGGTGGCGGCGAAGCACGCCCTGTTCGACAAGGCGTGACAGCCGGTCGGTCAGGATGTTGGGCGCGATTCCCAGCTCCGAGAGGATGTGATCGTAGCGGCGCCTGCCGAAGAAGGCTTCACGAACCACCATGAAGGTCCATTTGTCGCCGATGACCTGGAGGGCACGGGAGACGGAGCTCGGCCGGCCGGTCAGGTAACGGCTTCCGTCGGATGCCCGCCTCGTGTTTCGTCCCGGCCTGGCAATGGTTCGGCCTGCGCCCGGGCCATCGCTGTAGTTCACGTCCCGCGCTCGCACCTCGCGAGAGCAGGCGGAACACGAGACGATGGGATGGCTGTCGCTCCCGCAAGTCATGTGAACCAGGGTCAGAGGTGGCGGTTTCGTGCCGGCAAGCCACCGGTCACCGAATTGCATCAGTGCGATCAGGCTCGGATAGAGATCGAAGCCCATCTGCGTCAGCCGGTATTGGTGCCGCCGTGGCGATTCGGTGGGAGCCTGTCGAAATATCGCCAGGCGCGTCAGCTTCCGGAGCCGATCGGTCAAGGTTGCTCGCGGGATCCCGAGTGCGGCCCGGAACGCCTCGAATGACTTGGTGCCGAAGAACGCCTCGCGAATGATCAGGAACGCCCAAGTGTCCGATACGATGTCCAGGGTGCGCGCCACCGAGCAGTTGCGCTCGCGCCGACGCGGCACGCCTCGACTTTCCTCTTCCCGCTTCGCGGCCGCCGAAGATCACGCGTCGGCGGGCGATACCACACGATTCGGATCGGGATCTCAGGCCAGGTGGCCGAGTTATGCAAGCAACAAAGCCCCGCCTCGAGTGTGAAGTCGATCTCGATGGTCGCTGTTGCTCGAAGGCGCTGATGGGGTCAGACGGACCATGCATCGTCTTGAATGCCGACTGTTGCGCCCCTATGTTCGGCGCCGCCGACATGGGGCCTGTGATGGTCACAGACCTTATTCGGCCAGGCCAAATCGGACAGGATCTGGGGCGATGAATTTCCACCTGGCAGCAACACCGCAGCGTCTTGCGTCAGGGGAACTCCGTCATCATGTCCGCTTCCATCACTCTTGCAGATCTGTCCTGGTCGACGCCTGACGGTCGGCCGCTCTTCGCCAATCTCGATCTCGGCTTCGAGGCCGGCCGCACTGGGCTGGTCGGGCGCAATGGCGTGGGCAAGACCACGCTGCTGAAGCTGGTGTCCGGAGACCTGCAGCCGCTCGCCGGCCAGGTCACGGTGAAGGGCACGCTCGGCGTCCTGCGCCAGGCGATCCAGGTCGGACCGACCGAGACGGTCGCCGATCTGTTCGAGGCAGCCGACGACATCGCCCTGCTGCGCCGGGCAGAAGCCGGCGAGCTCGCCGCCGATGATCTCGTGCGTGTCGACTGGACGCTCGGGAGGCGCATGGCGTCGTGTCTCGGCCGGCTGGGCCTCGCGCAGACAGGGCCCGAGACGCCGCTCATGGCCTTGTCGGGCGGCCAGCGCACGCGCGCGGCCCTGGCGGGACTGATCTTCGGCAAGCCCGATTTCCTCCTGCTCGACGAGCCGACGAACAATCTCGACCGTGCGGGGCGCCGGATGGTGATCGATCTGCTGGCAGGATGGCGCGCCGGCGCCCTTGTCGTCAGCCATGACCGCGAGCTGCTCGACGCGATGGATTTCATCGTCGAGCTGAGCTCGCTCGGGGTGGCGCGCTACGGTGGCGGCTGGAGCCACTATCGGCAGCAGAAGGACATTACCCTTGCGGCCGCCCGGCACGATCTGGCGGCGGCGGAGAATCGCGTTGCCGACATCGACCGGCGCGCGCAGGCGACGGCGGAGCGCCAGGCGCGCAGGGACGGCGCCGGCACGCGGCGACGGGAGAAGGCGGACATCCCGCGAATCCAGCTCAATGCTCTCAGGAACCGCAGCGAGAAGACCGGCGGGGCCAATGCGCGGCTTGCCGAGCGCCGCCGCGTGCAGGCCCTGGCGGATGCAGAGTCCGCTCGCGACAGGATCGAGGTCCTTCAGCCCTTGTCGGTCGAGGTTCCGTCGACAGGCCTGCCCGCGGGCAAGACAGTGATGCGAGTCGAGTCGGCGTGCTTCTCCCACGAGGTCGATCGGCCGCTCATCGCCGACCTGTCGTTCGACATCGTCGGGCCGGAAAGGGTGGCCGTCGTCGGACCGAACGGCTCGGGCAAGACGACCCTGCTGGGTCTCGTCGAGGGACGCCTGGCGCCGCAGCGCGGCAGCGTCGAGGTCATGACCGATCTCGCCGTGCTCGACCAGCAGGTCGGCCTGCTCGATCCGTCACGGTCGATCCACGAGAATTTTCGCCGGCTCAATCCGCAGTCGGCCGACAATGCCTGCCGGGCAGCGCTTGCCCGCTTCATGTTCCGGGCCGAGGCGGCGCTTCAGGTCGTGTCCAGCCTGAGCGGCGGGCAGCTGCTGCGCGCCGGCCTCGCCTGCGTCCTCGGCGTGAAGCCGCCGTCGCTGCTGGTGCTCGACGAGCCGACCAACCATCTCGATCTCGATTCGATCGCCGCCGTGGAGGCCGGCCTCAACGCCTACGACGGTGCGCTCCTGGTGGTGAGCCACGACGAGTTTTTTCTCGACACGATCGGCATCACGCGCCGGCTGGCGTTGCCGGGGTGAAGACAGGCTCTTCTCCTCCCCAGCTCCGCTGGGGAGGCGTCGCCGTCATACGGCAACCTGCCTTCGCCGAAGCGAAGCCGCTTCGGCTTCGCGCAGGCAGGCGGAGGGGTCATTGCTGGGAGGAGCGCGCCACTCCGATGGCGCTCATGGGATGTGCAATCGACAAGAAGAGCG
>NZ_JBFWZI010000146.1:0-19169 GCF_050185545.1 Reyranella sp.
GGAGCATGAAGAGCGCCGCCGCTTACTTCAGCCCCTTGACCGCTTCCAGCACCTCGGCGACGTGGCCCGGCACTTTCACCTTGTGCCACACCTTGGCGACGGTGCCGGTCTTGTCGATCAGGAACGTGGCGCGCTCGATGCCCATGTACTTGCGGCCGTAGAGGCTCTTCTCGACCCAGGTTCCGTACTTCTCGCAGATCTTGCCGTCCTCGTCCGACACCAGCGGGAAGGTGAGATCGTACTTCGCCCTGAACTTGTCGTGGCGCGCGACGCTATCCTTCGAGACGCCGACGACCTGCGCCTTGACCTTGGAAAAGTCGGGCAGGGCGTCGCGAAAGCCGCACGCTTCGGCCGTGCACCCCGACGTGTCGTCCTTGGGATAGAAATAGAGCACGACCGGCTTGCCGCGCAGGTCGGACAATTTCAGCTTCTTGCCGCCGTCGGTCGCGGCGCTGAAATCCGGCGCCTTCTCGCCTGCTTCGACACTCATGGTTCGTTCCCCTTGTCGTCGGCTCGCGGTTTCCAGCCGGCGGCACGCGCCGGCTCCTCGACGATGCGTCGGTATATAGCACGGGCTGCTGCCGTCTCCGCGTCGATGCGCATCTGCAGCTCGGTGAGGTTGGACGCGCCCTCGGTGGCGGCGATCAGCCGTCGCTGGCCTTCGGGCGCCGCGGCCTCGTCGAACGTCGATTCGTCGCCGTCCAACGTGAGGCGGAGCAGACTCTGGACATCGCTCAGCAGGGCGCGGGTGGTGCGCAGGCGCTCGGCGTCAGCCCGGTCCAGCAAGCCCGCGTTGGCGGCGCGGCGCAGCATCTCGCCCGGATGGGGATCGAGCAGATCGGGGCGTTCGGCGGCATGCCGCAGGGCGAGGTACTGGGCCACGAAGTCGATATCGAACAAGCCGCCGGGCAGATGCTTGAAGTCCCACCGGCTCTTGGGCGGCGCATGGCGCGCGATGCGGTCGCGCATGTCGGCGACGTCGCGGACCAGGGAAACCGGGTCGTGCGGCCGGCACAGGGTCGCCGTCACGATGTCGGTCAGGCGCTCGACCAGCCCCGCCGGCCCGTGAATGACACGTGCCCGGGTCAACGCCATGTGCTCCCAGGTCCACGCCGACTGGGCATGGTAGCTCTCGAAGCCTTCGAGCGAGTTGGCGAGCGGGCCGGCGCGTCCCGAAGGACGCAGACGCATGTCGACTTCGTAGAGCGCGCCCTCG
The DNA here is from genome assembly GCF_050185545.1 of Reyranella sp. Classification (GTDB taxonomy): domain Bacteria; phylum Pseudomonadota; class Alphaproteobacteria; order Reyranellales; family Reyranellaceae; genus Reyranella. Next base: position 1,217 of record NZ_JBFWZI010000146.1, read on the forward strand.
TTGGTATGCGCGGTGAGGGCGGTCACGATCTTGGTGCTGAGCCGCGTGTAATACTGGATTGGCGGCAGCGGCCTTGGTCCATCGGACGCTTCCATGCCAGCCGGAATATCGTAGACGAAGATCAGATCGAGATCGGAGGTCGCCGACATCTCGCGGCTCCCGAGCTTGCCCATGCCCAGCACGGCGAGCCGTTGGCCGCGGAAGCCGCCATGGGTTTCGGCAAAGCGCCGCTCGACCCGATCGCACAGTGCGGAGATCGTGGCCGCGGCGATATCGGCATAGGCCGTTCCCGCCTGGGCCGGCCGCACGATGGCCTGGAGTTGCTGCACGCCGACCTGGAAGCGTCGGTCGTTGGCCCAGCGGCGGGCCTGGTCGAGGATGTCCTGCTCGTGGTCGAGTTCTGCCAGGCTGCGCGCGAGATCGGCCGCCATTTCCGGTGCCGAAGGCAGGGGGCGGTAGAACGCGGGCGACAACACCGAGTCGAGCAGCAGGGTGCGGCGCGCGAGATGCGCGGCGAGGCCCGGCGCGCTGCCCATGATGGCAGCCACCAGATCGAGTAAGGCAGGATTGGACTTGAACAGAGAGAAGAGCTGTACGCCGGCCGGCAGGTTGTTGAGGAAGCGGTCGAAGTTGAGCAGTGCCTGGTCTGGTGCGGCAGTCGAAGCCAGGGCCTTGAGCAGGCCCGGCATCAGTTCCGTCAGGAGTTCGCGGGCCCGCGCCGTCGCCGTGGCCCGGTAACGCCCGTGATGCCAGCGACGGACGATGCCCGCCGCGGCGGAGGCATCGCGAAAGCCGAGGGTACGCAATGTTTCCAGCGTTCCGGGATCGTCGTCCGCCCCGGTGAACACCAGGTTGCCGCCCGGTCCGGCGAGGCTCGGTGCCTCCTCGAACAGCCGGGCGTAGTGGCCCTCGACGCAAAGCAGGCAGGCGAGCAGCGCGTCGCTGAACGTTCGGGCATCGCCATAGCCGAGGAAGGTCGCGATCGCTGCCAGGCCGGCCTCGTCGGTGGGCAGGCTGTGGGTCTGCTGGTCATCTACCATCTGCAGGCGATGCTCGACGCGGCGCAGGAAGCCGTAGGCCTCGATCAGGTCCTCCGCGGCCGCCGGCGTCACGTGGCCGGCGGCGGCGAGGGCGCGCAGGGTTTGGCAGGTCGCCCGCAGGCGCAGCGCCGGATTGCGGCCGCCGAAGATCAGTTGCTGGGTCTGGGCGAAGAACTCGATCTCGCGGACGCCGCCGCGACCCAGCTTGATGTTGTGGCCCAGCACCTTGACCGCGCCCCCGCCGCGGTGGGCGTCGATCTGGCGCTTGATCGAATGGATGTCGTGGATCGCCGCGAAGTCGAGATGCCGGCGCCAGATGTAGGGCTTGAGGCTGGTGAGAAATTCCGCGCCGACGGCGTGGTTGCCGGCGACCGGATGGGCCTTGATCATGGCCGCCCGTTCCCAGTTTTGGCCCACGCTTTCGTAGTAGAGCTCGGCGGCCTGGACCGACATGGCGAGCGGCGTCGAGCCCGGATCGGGCCGCAGCCGAAGGTCGGTACGAAAGATGTAGCCGTCGGCCGACGTCTCCGACATGAGCTGGACCAGCATGCGGGCGGCCCGCACGAAATGCCGCGAGAGCTGGTCGTTGCCAGCGAGGGCAGGGGCGTCGCGGTCGTAGAGCAGGATCAGGTCGATGTCGCTCGAGTAGTTGAGTTCGCCGGCACCAAGCTTTCCCATGCCGAGCACGGTGAAGGCGGCGGCTTGGGGATCGTTGCCGATGGCGAGCTGGCCGTCGCGCGCCAGCTGCAACAGGATCGAATCGCTCAGGGCCGACAGGCAGCTCGAGGCGAAGCTGCTGAGCTCGCCGGTTACCCGGTCGAGCGGCCAGTGGCCGGCGATGTCGGCAACGGCGACGGTCAGCGACACGCGCCGCTTCAGCCGGCGCAGGCTGGTGGCGATGGTCACGGGCGGAGCGCTGTCGCGTGCCGCCGCCCGCGTGGCCTCGAGCTCGGCCGACAGATCGATGCTCGCGGCATCGGGACCGCGACGCCACAGATCGGTCATAAAACTCTGGTTCTGTAGCGCCGTCTCGGTCAGGTAGGGACTGTTGCCGAACAGGGCGTCGAGCAACGCGACGGCGGCCGGATCCTCGGGCATCGCCGCCGACTCCTGCCATCGCGCCCAGGCGACGTCGCGCCGCTCGCGATCGTGGGGCTGCGGCAGTTGGGCAGTCGAAAGCCAAGACATACGAGGCGCAGGTCGGTTAAATTGGCATTGTCCTCCGGCACGCTGGCCTGCGGACGGCACCACCGTCAAGAACTTGGAAGAAGCGGTCTTTGGTCAAGAGAAGCTGCCGTGTGGCCGTCCGTATCGCGGCTGGAATCGTCCTAACCATTCTGGCGCTCGTCGTGGTGGCGGCGATGCGCCTGATGTCCGGACCGATCGACCTCGATTTCCTGAAGACCCGGATCGCCGAGGCGGTCGACGTGCCCGGCAACGACTACAAGCCCGATGCCAACCGCATTTTCATCGAATGGGGCAGCCTCAGCCAACCGGTGAGGCTGGTGTTCGACGGCATCCGCATCACCAACCTGCAGAACCAGGTCATTGCGACGGCGCCGAGGCTGGCGCTGTCGTTCGACGCGCGTGACGTCGTGCGCGGCAGGTTCCTGCCGAGGTCCGTCATCGTCGAGCGGCCGACCATCGAGGCGGAGATCGCCCGCGAGGGCGGGATGCTGCAGCGGATCTTTGCCCGGTCGGACGCCGATTCGCAGAACGAACTGGTGCGGGTGCTTTTCGAGCAGCTGCTTTCCGAGCCCAACGACGAGTCGCTGCTCGGCCAGCTCGACACCGTGGCGGTCGAGCAGGCGCGGCTCAGCCTGCGCGACGAGCACACCGGGATCGTATGGCTCGCGCCGGCGGCCCGCGTCCGCCTGACGCGCGACGCCGGTGGCGTCATCATCTCGGCCAGTGCGCATTTCAGCCCCGATGGCGGGGAGCCGATCAACATTACGGTGTCGGGCATCTATGCGCGCGATCGCAGCCGCGTGTCGGTCACGGCCCTCGTCAGCGACGTGCGTCCCGCGCTGTTCGCCGACCTGTCGCCCGATGCCGCCATGCTGCGCGGCGTCGACCTCAGCTTGTCCGGCCAAATGCAGATCGAGGCGGACGGCCGCGGTGACGTGCGCCATGTCGTCGTCGAGGTCACCGGTGGGGAGGGCACCGTCACCCTGCCCGGGGTGCTGCCGGTGCCTCACCGGGTCAAATCGGTTGGGGCGCGGGTTTCGGTGGACGCCCTCTCGCATACCGCGCAAATCGAGCGGATCGCGATCGACTTTGGCGCCGCCAAGATCCTGGTGACGGGATCGGGAAAGCGAACCATCGACGGGCAGACCTTCGGCGGCCGCGCCGAGGTGCGGCATGTTCCCGTCGACCGCCTCGGCGACTATTGGCCCATTCCGTTCGCTGAGGGCGGTCGTGCCTGGGCGCTCGCCAACCTCAGGAAAGGCGAGATCGACGTCGTCGCCGAGTTCGGCCTGAGCACGCCCGGCCACGACCTGGCCGAGCTCAAGGTCAACCGCATGGTGGGCATGATCGACTACCGTGGCATGACCGTGCGCTACATGCCGCAGATGCCCGACCTCGAGGGCGTGTCGGGCAAGGCGCGCTACGAGAACGGCATGCTGCGTTTCGACGTGGCGGGGGGCACGGCGGCGGGGCTGCGGACGAGCGGCGCCACGATCGTTCTGACAGGGCTTGCCGATCCGCCGCCGCAGCATGCGTCGATTCGCGTGCCGATCAGCGGATCGGCCAAGGAAGTCGTTCGCTTCCTGTCGCAACCCAAGCTCGGCCTGCCGAAGGACGTGCTCTACGACCCGCGGCGGCTGGGGGGCGAGGTGTCGATCGACCTGTCGCTCGACTTCCCGCTGCTCAATGCCCTGACCGTCTCGGACCTCGCCATCAAGGCCGAGGCGACCCTGTCGAAATTCTCGCTTCGGGGTGCGATCGGAAGCGTCGATCTCAGCGACACGTCTGCCCAGGTGAAGTACGCCAATTCCGAGCTCGGCATCTCGGGCAACGGCAAGCTCGACGGCAGCCAGGTCGACATCACGTGGCGCAGCCTGTTCGGACCCAGGGTGCCCTATCGCCAGCGCTATGAAGTCAGGGGGACCATCCCGGCCGCCCTGATCGCCAAGGCGGGGCTGCCATCGCCCGAGCCCTGGCTGAAGGGTCCGATTGCCACCACGCTGCACTATCAGGTCGGACCCAACGGGACGAGCGAGGTCGTCGGCAGGTTCGAGATCAAGGGGGCACACGCCAGCGCGCCGCCGCTCGATTGGAATAAGGAACCGGGCGTCGAGGGTCAGCTCCAGCTGACGGCGAAACTCGCAGCGGGCGGCAAGATCCAGACCATCGACTACAATGCGCGCAGCAATGGCTTGCTGGCGGTAGGCCAGGTTCGCTTCAACGGCGACAACACCGTGCAGCAGGTTGTGTTGCAGCAGTTGAGAATCGGCCGGACCGACATCGCCGGCGAATGGAAACGCACGCCGGGTGGCGCCGAGATGGCCTTGCGCGGTCCGGCGCTCGAGATGCCGCGCGTGCGCCACGCGCTCAGGTCGCGGCACGAGGCTGCGGCAAAGGATCCGACCGGCGCGACCGCGGTGTCGCACGCCCACACGAAGCTCAACCTGCAGCTCCAGCAGGTGCTCACCGAGATCGGGACACTGGGCTACGCCAATGGACGCGTCGAACTCTCCGGCGAGACCATCGTGTCAGCCGACGTGACGTTCGGCGCCGGCCAGGGTTCGACGTTCAGGGTGACGCCAGGCAATCCCGGCCGATCGGTGTTCTTCTATGTCGCCAATTTCGGCGCCATGCTGCGCGATGCCGGATGGATCGACGGTCTCGCCGAAGGCTATCTGCACATCGAAGGGCGCTACCGGGATCATTCGCCGACCGCCGCCCTCGAAGGCAAGCTCAAGATGGGGCCCTTCCGTCTGCAGCGCGTCACGCCGCGCGGCAACATCGGGACGCTGAACAGCGCCATCGATGGGTTGAACCGGGCCGGCAACGGGCTGCAGCAGTTCGACGGGCTGGAAGCCGGCCTGACGAAGAATGGCGATCGCATTCAGATCAAGAACGGCCACACCAGCGGCCAGTCGATCGGCCTGACGGCACGCGGCTGGGTGGATATCCGCACCGACACCGCGCAGCTGTCGGGGATCGTCGTGCCGGCCTTCGCCTTGAACAACCTGCTGTCGAACGTTCCGCTGCTGGGGCCGCTGCTGACCGGCGGCAAGGACGGCGGCCTGTTCGCGGTCTCGTACCAACTCTACGGGCCGTTCGCCGATCTCAAGACCGACGTCAACATGATGTCGGCGATGGCGCCGGGCGCCTTGCGCGAGCTGTTCAACGCGCAACAGGACTCGCCTCAGCCGCCCCTGCCGCCCGAGGTCAGACGCGCGCCGTGATCGTTCTCCTCCCCAGCGAGGACGCTGGGGAGGAGAAAGAGGGCGCCCTGCGAATTAATTCAGACCGCGCGCACCAGGACGTGGCGCTTGCGGCCGGCTGACAGCTTGAGCATGCCGGAGGCGTCGAGATCGCGCTCGCCGACGGTCGCCGTGTCGGCGTCGATCGGCCGGTCGTTCAGGCGTCCGCCGCCGCCCTTGATGAGCTTGCGCGCCTCGTTGCGGCTCTCGGCCAAGCCGGCCTCGTGCAGGAGCTCGAAGGCGGCGATGCCGGCGGCCAGACGCGCGCGCGGCAGGTCGATCGTCGGCAGCGATTCCGCCTTGACGCCTTCCTCGAACGTGCGGCGCGCGGTCTCGGCGGCAAGCTCGGCGGCCGCCTTGCCGTGCGCCAGCGTCGTGATCTCGGTCGCCAGAATCTTCTTGGCTTCGTTGATTTCCTGACCCTTCAGGGCCTCGAGGCGGGCGATCTCGTCGAGCGGCATGTCGGTGAAGGTCCTGAGGAAGCGTCCGACGTCGGCATCCTCGCTGTTCCGCCAGTACTGCCAGAAATCGTACGGGCTCAGGCGATCGGGATTGAGCCACACGGCGCCGGCGGCGGTCTTGCCCATCTTGGCGCCGGAGCTGGTCGCGAGCAGGGGCGAGGTGAGGGCGAACAGCTCCGCACCTTCCATGCGGCGGCCGAGATCGGCACCCATGATGATGTTGCCCCACTGGTCGGAGCCGCCCATCTGCAGGATGCAGCCGTAGCGCTTGTGCAGCTCGACGAAATCGTACGACTGCAGGATCATGTAGTTGAACTCGAGGAAGGTGAGCGGCTGGTCGCGCTCCAGCCGCAGCTTCACAGAATCCATGGTCAGCATGCGATTGACCGAGAAGTGCCGGCCGACGTCGCGCAGCAGGGGGATGTAGAGCAGCGTGTCCAGCCAGTCGGCATTGTTGGCCATGACCGCGTCGGTCGGGCCGTCGCCGAACGTCAGGTAGTTGGCAAAGCTCTTGCGGATGCACGCCATGTTGGCGTCGATCTGCTGCGGCGTCAGGAGCTGGCGCGTCTCGTCGCGACCCGACGGGTCGCCGACCTTGGTCGTGCCGGCGCCCATCAGGGCGATCGACTTGTGCCCGGTCTTCTGCCACCAGCGCAGCAGCATGATCTGCAGCAGATGGCCGACATGCAGGGAGTCGGCGGTGCAGTCGAAGCCGATATAGGCGGTGCGGGTCCCGCTCGACAGCAGCTCGTCCAGGCGCGCCGCATCGCTGCACTGGTGCACCATGCCGCGCTCGTGCACGACCCGCATGAAATCCGACTTGAAGCCCGCCATTTCTCCGACCAGCGAATTGTCCGTGAAGCGGCGGGATGTAACATGGGCGGCCCGCGCCCTCAACGGGCGTCCCGCGCCCAGTCCAATCGGAGCGAATCGGCCCAATAGGAGCGAACAGGATTGTCCAATCTCACCGAGGAGCGCGTAGCGCTCGCCCGTCGCGGAGAAAATCCCTTCATCATCAGTCGCCTGAGATCGGGATGGCTGGTCATCGGCGACGTCCAGCCGCTGCCGGGCTATAGCCTGCTGTTCAGTCCGGAGCAGGACGGCCCGTTCATCGCGCGCATGCGCCACTACTTTGCCGCGCGGTGACGGCATGACCGAGCAGGGAAAAACGCTCAGGGCGCTAGGCATGATGAGCGGGACGTCGGTCGATGGCGTCGATGTCGCCCTGATCGAGACCGACGGCGAGGGCATTTCGTCGTTCGGCCCCTCTCTCACCGTTCCCTACGACGACGCCGTGCGTCGAGTGATCCGCGGCGTGTTCGGCGCGGAGCAGGCGAGCGCCGAAACCGCTGCCGCCGAGGGCGCCGTGACTGAGGCACATGCCGAGGCTGCCCGGCTGTGGGCGCGCGAGCACGCGATCCCGCTCGACTCGATCGACGTCGTCGGGTTTCACGGGCAGACGATCAACCATCGGCCGGAAAGGCGCTTCACTTGGCAGATCGGCGACGGCGCGGCGCTCGCGCGGGCGCTCGGCGTACAGGTGGTCAACGATCTGCGCAGCGCCGACGTCGCGGCCGGCGGACAGGGCGCGCCGCTGGTGCCGATCTACCATGCCGCGCTGGTCCGCACGCTGTCGCGGCCGCTTGCCGTGGTCAATGTCGGAGGCGTCGCCAATGTCACCTGGATCGGCGACGACGGCGCGCTGCTCGCCTTCGATACCGGGCCGGGCAATGGACCGATCGACGATTGGTGCGCCCGCCGTGCCGGCCAGCGCTTCGACCTCAACGGTTCGCTCGCGGCAGCGGGCAAGGTCGATCGAACCCGACTCGAACGATTCGCCGAGCATCGCTACTTCAGCCAGAAGCCGCCGAAGTCGCTCGACCGCGGCGATTTCACCGATTCCTGGGTCGACGGGCTCGGCGCCGCCGACGGGGCGGCGACCCTGACGCGCGGCACCGCCCGGGCGATTGCGCTTGCAGCCTGTCATTTCCCGCAGCCGGTTCGGCAATGGATCGTCTGCGGCGGCGGCGCGCGAAATCCAACGCTCGTTCGAACGATCGCCGGGGAAACGCGCGCCGAGGTGATCGTGGCATCGGATCTCGGCTGGGACGGCGATGCGCTGGAGGCACAAGCCTTCGCCTATCTGGCCGTACGTGCGCTGCGCGGCCTGCCGCTCACGTTTCCCGGAACCACCGGCGCCCCGCGTCCGATGACCGGCGGGCGCCTGCATTTGCCGTGACTGTCGAGTTCTTGGCGCGGGTTCATGCTCTTCCGGACCGCGAGCGTCTCGCTCGCTCTTCCGTATGAGCGAGCGAGACGCTCGCGGTCCGGAAGGGCATGACGTCGGATCGAAGCGAGACCTGTAGGTCTAGGGTTCCTTGTTGCTCGTCGCGCGGCCGGGCGGATTGAGCAGGCACTTGGCGACGTAGCGGTCGACCTCGACCGCGAGCTTGTCGAGCGAATCGTGGAAGAAGTGATTGGCGCCCTTGATGGTGCGCGGCTCGACGGTGATGCCCTTCTGCAGCGACAGGCGCGCCACCAGTTTCTGGATGTCGGCGAGCGGCACGACCTCGTCACGCTCGGCACCGACGATCAGGCCCGACGACGGGCAGGGGGCGAGGAAGGCGAAGTCGTAGGAATTCGCCGGCGGCGCCACCGAGACGAAGCAATCGATCTCCGGACGGCGCATCAGGAGCTGCATGCCGATCCAGGCGCCGAAGGAGTAGCCGGCGATCCAGCACGACTTGGCGTCGGCATTCATCGTCTGCAGCCAGTCGAGAGCGGCGGCGGCATCGCTCAACTCGCCCATGCCATTGTCGAACCGGCCCTGGCTGCGCCCGACGCCCCGGGTGTTGAAACGCAGGACGGAGAAGCCGCGATTGACGAAGACGTGGAACAGCGAGAACACCACCTTGTGGTTCATCGTCCCGCCATATTGCGGGTGCGGGTGCAGGATCAGGGCGATGGGCGCGTGCTCTTCCTTGCTCTGGTGATAGCGACCCTCGAGACGACCCTCGGGGCCAGTAAACATCACATCAGGCATGGAAACTCCGAAAATCCCTCATTCTTGGCCGCCGGCGGCCACAGCCCGCCGCAGCAATCTTGATACTTGACTGGCCAACTCAGACTTATTAAATCCCAGTCAACAGGTTGGTCTTTGGGCCAAGTCCCTGTCAGGGGGTTGAAATATCGTACTAACGCCTTGGTTTTCAAGACCTTTGGGCGTTCGTGAGCGACCGCCGGGATTGTCCGGCACCAGGAGGATGCTGTGAAGCTCAGCACCAAGGGGCGTTATGCCGTCATGGCGATGGTCGATCTGGCCCGTCACGCCCAGGCCAAGCCGGTATCGTTGTCGGATATCGCGACCCGCCAGGAAATTTCGTTGTCGTATCTGGAACAGCTCTTTGCCCGGCTGCGCCGCGCCGGCCTGGTGAGGAGCGTCCGCGGCCCCGGCGGTGGCTATCGGCTGGCGCGCGGCTCGGCAGAGACGCGGGTCTCCGAGATCATCCTCGCCGTCGACGAGCCAATCACCGCCACGCGCTGCACCGAGATGGGGGCGACGGGCTGTCGGGCGGACCGCAGCAAGTGCCTGACGCATGACCTGTGGGAAGAGCTCGGCAACCAGATCCACATGTTCCTGAGCTCGGTCACCTTGCGCGATGTGCTGGAGCGCAAGCTGACGACGCACATCATCGAAGCACCGGTGGTTACCAAGCCCGACTCCGTCGCCGCCGCCAGCTGACGGCAGGACCATGCGTGCACCCGCGTACCTCGATCACAACGCAACGAGCCCGCTGCGACCGGAAGCGCTCGATGCCATGGTCGCGGCTTTGCGCGCGGGCGGCAATCCGTCGGCGGTTCATAGCGCGGGGCGCAAGGCGCGCGGCCTGGTCGAGGCGTCGCGCCGCCGCGTGGCGGCGTTGGCCGGGTGCCTGCCGGGCGAGGTTGTCTTTACCTCGGGCGGCACGGAAGCAAATAATCTGACTCTGTCCGGCAGCGGTCGCAGGCGCGTGCTGGTCTCGGCGGTCGAGCATGACAGCGTGCTCAAGGCGTCCGCGGACGCCGAAATCATCCGCGTCGACCGCGACGGCGTCGTCGATCTCGGGGCGCTCGAGCGGATGCTTTCGCAGGCCGCCGAGCCCGCTCTGGTTTCCGTCATGCTGGCCAACAACGAAACCGGTGTCATCCAGCCGGTCGGCGAGGTGGTGCGCTTGGCCCGTCGAGCCGGAGCCCTGGTGCATTGCGACGCCGTCCAGGCAGCCGGCAAGCTCGAGTTCGATATCCATGGGCTCGGCGTCGACTACCTCAGCCTGTCGGCGCACAAGCTCGGCGGCCCGACCGGGATTGGCGCCCTGGTCGTACGCAGCGGAGCCCCGTTGACACCGGATCGGCGCGGCGGAGGCCAGGAAGCCAATCGCCGGGCCGGCACGGAGAATTTGGCCGGCATCGCGGGCTTCGGCGCGGCGGCGGAAGCCGCGCAACCCGGCCTGTCCATGGCGCCGTTGCGCGACCGCCTGGAGGCGGCGCTGCTGCAACTGGCGCCGGGCGCCCGGGTGTTCGGCGCCGGTGCCCCGCGACTGGGCAATACGAGCTGCATTTCGATGCCGGGCGTGAAGGCCGAGACGCAGGTGATGGCGCTCGATCTGGCCGGTGTCTGTGTCAGCGCCGGAGCGGCGTGCTCCTCCGGCAAGGTTCAGCGTTCCGCCGTGCTCGACGCCATGGGCGTGGAGCCGGCCGAGGCCGCCACGGCGATCCGGGTCAGCCTGGGTTGGAACAGCGAATCGGGCGACATTGATCGCTTGATCGGGACGTGGCGGGACCTATATATCCGAGCGGGCAAGTCGGATATTGACAATGCCCGGGCAGCCTAGGAAATCCATGGGGTAAGCATGAGCGTCCTTAGCCAGATCCGGCGCAACGACCAGCCGATTTATCTCGACTACCAGGCGACCACGCCGCTGGATCCGCGGGTCCTCGAGGCGATGATGCCGTACTTCACCTACAAGTTCGGCAATCCGCACTCGCGCAGCCATGCCTATGGCTGGGAGGCCGAGGAGGGCGTCGAGAAGGCGCGTGCCCAGGTCGCGAAGCTGATCGGCGCGGACGAGAAGGAAGTGATCTTCACCTCGGGCGCCACCGAGTCGAACAACCTCGCCATCCGCGGCGTCGCCGAGTTCTACAAGGATCGCAAGAACCACATCGTCACCACGGTGACCGAGCACAAGTGCGTGCTCGATACCTGCCGCCATCTCGAGCAGCAGGGCTTCGAGGTGACGTATCTGCCGGTGCAGAAGAACGGCCTGATCGATCTCGACACCCTGCGCGCCGCGATCACCGACAAGACGGTGGTCGTGTCGGTCATGGCGGTGAACAACGAGATCGGCGTGATCCAGCCGCTGGCCGAGATCGGCAAAATCTGCCGTGAGAAGAAGACCTTCTTCCATACCGACGCGGCCCAGGCGGCCGGCAAGATCCCGCTCGACGTCGAGGCGATGAACATCGACCTGATGAGCATCTCCGGCCACAAGATCTACGGCCCCAAGGGCATCGGCGCGCTCTATGTTCGCCGCAAGCCGCGAGTTCGCCTGGTGCCGCTGATCGTCGGCGGCGGCCAGGAGCGCGGCTTCCGCTCGGGCACCCTGCCGGCGCCGCTCTGCGTGGGGCTGGGCGAGGCGGCCGAGATCGCCATGAAGGAGATGGATGCCGAGGCGGAGCGGCTGACCAGGCTGCAGGCGCGCATGCTCAAGGGCCTGCAGGGCCGGCTGTCGGAAATCTACGTCAACGGCGACCTGGAGCATCGCATCCCCGGCAACCTCAACATCAGCTTCGCTTACGTCGAGGGCGAGTCGCTGATGATGGGCATCAAGAATCTGTCGGTTTCGTCCGGCTCGGCGTGCACGTCGGCATCGCTCGAACCAAGCTATGTGCTGCGGGCGCTGGGAGTCGACGAGGAGCTGGCGCATACCTCGCTGCGCATCGGGCTCGGCCGGTTCACCACCGAGCACGAGGTCGATACCGCGGTCGACGAGCTGGTGTGCCATGTCGAGAAGTTGCGGGCGATGAGCCCGCTGTGGGAGATGGCCCAGGAGGGCATCGACCTCAAGTCAATCGAATGGGCCGCCCACTGAGGCCCGCCGCAAGTTCGAGGAGAGTGTCATGACCTACAGCGCCAAGCTGATCGATCACTACGAGAACCCGCGCAACATCGGGTCGCTCGACAAGAATTCCGAGGATGTCGGCACCGGCCTGGTCGGCGCGCCGGCATGCGGCGACGTCATGAAGCTGCAGATCAAGGTCGGCGCCGATGGCCTGATCGAGGACGCCAAGTTCAAGACCTTCGGTTGCGGCTCGGCGATCGCATCGTCCTCGCTCGTCACCGAATGGGTGAAGGGCAAGACGATCGACGAGGCCGAGACGATCAAGAACACCGACATCGCGCGCCATCTGGCGCTGCCGCCGGTGAAGATTCATTGCTCGGTCCTGGCCGAGGACGCGATCAAGGCGGCGATCGCCGACTATCGCGCCAAGATGGCCAAGAAGGACGAAGCTGCGGAGTAGGGTAGATGAGCACCACTGTCGAGACGCCGAAGCCCGCGGCGGCGCGGCCGCGTCGGCCGCGGCCTCAGCTGATGACCGTGACGCAGGCGGCGGTAGAGCGCGTCAAGGCGTTGATCGACGGCCGCGACAAGCCCACGGCCGGGATCCGCATTGGCGTACGCACCAAGGGCTGCTCCGGCCTGTCCTACACGCTGGAGTTCGCCGACAGCCAGCAGCCGATGGACGAGGTTGTCGAAGCGAGCGGCATCAAGCTGCTGATCGACCCGAAGGCGTCGCTGTTCCTGATCGGCACTGAGATGGACTATGCCGAGGAGAAACTGAAGTCGGGTTTCGTCTTCAAGAACCCGAACGAGAAGGGCCGCTGCGGCTGCGGCGAATCCTTCCACATCTGATCACCCGGCCGGCGAAGCTTCATCATGGATCATTTCGCGCGGCTGGGACTGCCGGCGGCGCTCGACCTGGAGCTCGCTCAGCTCGACCAAGCCTATTTCGCGCGCCAGCGGCAGTGGCATCCCGATCGGTTCGTCGGCCGGCCGGCCGATGAGCGGGCGCGGGCGTCGATCGAAGCGGCGGCCCTGAACGACGCCTACCGCACGCTCAAGGCCCCCGTCGATCGTGCGGTCTATCTCGCCGCCCTGAAGGGGGTCGAGCTGCCCGGCGACGGCAAGACCATCGACGATCCCGACCTCCTCATGGAGGCGATGGAGGCGCGCGAGGCGCTGCACGAGGCGGCAACGGTGGACGAGGTCGAAACCCTGGCCGGACAGGCCCGAAAGGATGCCGAGGCAGCCTTGGCAAGCCTCGCGAGTTTGTTGTTGCAGGATGACAAGCCCGCCATCAGAAAGACGCTCCTTCGCCTGCGCTACCTCGACAAGTTCGCCGAGGAAGTGCAGGCGCGACGCACGAATCTCGAACGGCCGAGGCCATGACACTGCTTGAGATCCACGAGCCCGGCGAAACGCCCCTGCCGCATGCCGGCGAGGGATCGCTGGCGGTCGGCATCGATCTCGGCACGACCAATTCGGTGGTGGCCTTCGCGCGCGACGGAAAGCCGGCGGCCCTGCACGACGAGTCGGGACGCGCCCTGGTGCCGTCGGTCGTGGCCTACCCGGCGGCCGGTGGCGTTCTGGTCGGCGATGCGGCGGGCCTGCTGGCGAGCCGGGAACCCAGGAATGTCGTGGCATCGATCAAGCGGCTGATGGGCCGCGGTGCCGCGGATCTCCAGGCCGTCGCGGGCGTGCTGCCGTACGAGATCGCCCCGGGCGGCGGGCCGACCGACATGGTGAAGCTGCAGATCGGCGGCAAGGCCCGCTCGCCGGTCGAGATATCGGCCGAGATCCTCAGGGCGCTGCGCAGCCGTGCCGAAGCCGCGCTCGACAAGCCGATCGAGCGCGCGGTCATCACCGTGCCCGCCTATTTCGACGACGCCGCGCGCACGGCGACGCGGGATGCGGCGCGAGTCGCGGGCCTCGAGGTGCTGCGGCTCGTCAACGAGCCGACGGCGGCGGCATTGGCCTACGGCTTGGACAAGGGCTCGGAGGGCCTGTACGCGGTCTACGATCTGGGCGGCGGCACGTTCGATTTCTCCCTGCTGCGGCTCGAGAAGGGCGTGTTCCAGGTTTTGGCGACCGGTGGCGACACGGCGCTGGGCGGCGATGATTTCGACCGCGCGATCGCCGAGCGCATGCTGGCGGAGCGCCGTACCGACGGCCTTGGTGACCAGGTCGACGAAGCGGCGGTCAAGGCGGCGCTGGCGCTCGGCCGGCAGGTCAAGGAGCAGCTGTCCGATCGCGATCAGGCTTCGGGCCGGCTCGAGATTGCCGGCGTGCCGTCGTTCCACACGCTGGAGCGCGCTGCCTTCGAGGCGATGATCGACGCCTGGGTCGCCCGCACGATCGACATCGCACGTGGCGTATTGGCCGATGCCGGCCTGATGGCACGCGACATCGAGGGGGTGGTGCTGGTCGGCGGCTCGACCCGGGTGCCGCGCGTTCGCGCCGCCGTCGCCGCGATGATCGGCAAGCCGCCGCTGAGTGACATCGATCCTGACGAAGTAGTGGCGCTCGGTGCTGCATTGCAGGCCGAAGCCCTGACCGGCGGCGGCGATACGCTGCTGCTCGACGTGACGCCGTTGTCCCTCGGCCTGGAGACGATGGGCGGCATTGTCGAGAAGATCGTGCCGCGCAACACGCCGATCCCGGTCCAGCTCGCACAGGAATTCACGACCTACCAGGACGGCCAGGCGGCGATGGCGATCCATGTCGTGCAGGGCGAGCGCGAGATGGTCGCCGATTGCCGCAGTCTGGCGCGATTCGAGCTGCTCGGGATACCGCCCATGACGGCGGGCGCGGCGCGCATCCGGGTGACGTTTGCCGTCGATGCCGACGGGCTTCTCACCGTGTCGGCCGAGGAGCGCACCACCGGCGTGGCGCAGCGCATCGAGGTCAAGCCGTCCTACGGCCTCAGCCACGACGACATGGCCGACATGCTCTACGACAGCCTGGAGAATGCCGAGGCCGACATGACCCAGCGTCTGCTCACCGAGGCACGGGTCGAGGCGCGGCGGAACCTGCTGGCGCTCGAGACGGCGCTCGCCAGGGACGGTGATCTGCTGTCGGCCGAGGAGCGCAGCGCCCTCGACTCGGGCCGGGCGCGATTGGAAGCCGCGCTCCCGGGCGATGATCGGGAGGAAATCAATGCTGCGGCCGAAGCGCTCGAAGCGCTGTCCAAGCCGTTCGCCGAGCGTCGAATGGATCGCGGCATCCGGGACGCGCTGTCGGGAATGGCTGTAAGCGAACTGGAAAACCGGGTGGGCGAATGACGAGGTCTTGCTGAATGCCGAAGATGACGTTCATCCTCAAGGACGGATCGCGCAAGGAAGTCGATGCGCCGATCGGCCTCAGCGTCCTCGAGATCGCCCATCGCAACCACATCGACATCGAGGGCGCCTGCGAGGGCTCGCTCGCCTGCTCGACCTGTCACGTCATCGTGGAAAAGAACTGGTTCGATCAGCTGGCACCGGCGAGCGAGGACGAGGAGGACATGCTCGACCTCGCGTTTGGCCTTACCCACACGTCGAGACTGGGCTGCCAGATCCGCATGTCCGAATCGCTCGACGGCCTCGTGGTCCGCCTTCCGGCGGCGACCCGCAACATGATGGTCGACAAGTAGGGAGGAGGGGCGATGGCCCGCAAGCTGCGCTGGACCGATGTCCAGGATATCGCCATCGAGCTCGAGGAGCGCCACCCTGAGGCTGACAACGTCAATCTCCGCTTCACCGACCTGCATCGCTGGATCATGGAGCTGCCCGAATTCGCCGACGATCCAAACCGGTCGAACGAGAAGATCCTCGAAGCCATCCAAGCGGCGTGGATCGACGAACGCGGCTAGAGCGATTTGCGATCGGGGCGCGCCCCGATCGGAAATACGTGCACCGGAGATGATGGTTCAACAGGTGGCCTAGCGGTATGCCGCAATTTGAGCAAGAATCATGTCGTACAGTAATGATGCCTGGGAGGGTGTCATGAGGGGCGACTGGTTCCGTGTTCTGCTGCTGCCGCTGATGCTGGCATTGGGCTTGGGGGCATGCGCCTCCAACGCCGTGCAGCCCGGCATCGTCCATACCTCGAGCGGCCCCTCCGGGTCGTATCCGGCAGCCGGACCCTATCCTGGCGGACCCTATGGCGGGCCCTCCGGCAATGTGCCGTCCCAGGGCAGCGTCTATGCCACGCCCGGATCGGGCGACACGGGGCGGGTCGTGGCGATCCGCGAGATCGCCCTGCAGGGAGCCGGGGGCGGCGGAGGCGGCAGCGGCCCGCTGTGGGGCGGGCTGCTCGGCGCCGGCGGCGGTGCGACGATCGGCGCGATCACGAGCAACAGCCTGGGGGGTGCGCTGGTGGGCGCTCTGCTGGGTGCGGTCGGTGGCGCCATTGCCGGATCGATCGCCGACGGAAGCCGCGGCGCCGGGCGGGGCATCGAGGTGGTCGTGCAGCGCGATGACGGGCAGCGGATCACGATCGCCCAGCCGGATGACGGCGATGTCCAACTGGGCGATCGGGTGCAGATCATCCAAAATCGCCAGGGGGTCGCCCAGGCGGTACGCGACCCGTCGGTACGGCAAGACTGAATTCCGGTTCCGACCTTACATCTGGAGAGAGTGACACCCCATGCTGCGTAAGTGGCTTCTGAGCTTGTTGATCCCGCTGGCCCTGGCGGCGGGACTGAGCGCGTGCAACGGCAGCAGCGGCGCGGTTCAGCCGGGTGTCGTCAATACTTCGGCTCAGGGCGGCTACCGCGGCGAGACCGGCCGAGTCATCAGGATCCGCGAGGTGGCGGTACGCAGCGGCAACACCGGCGTGAGCGACGGCACGCTGATCGGCGGCGGCGTCGGCATGGCCGGCGGCGCCGCGATCGGCGCGGCCACCACCAACTCGGTGGGCGGCGCCGTGGTCGGCGGCCTGCTGGGTGCCGTCGGCGGCGCGATCGCCGGCACCGCCATCGACCAGCAGTCCACCCGTCGCGGCATCGAGGTCACCGTCCGGCGGGACGACGGCCAGCAGGTCACCATCGCCCAGGTCGACGACGGCGACATCCAGGTCGGCGACCGCGTCGCCATCGTCTACGACCGCAACGGCGTGGCCAAGGCCATCCGCGATACCGGCTATCGACGGGATTAGAGAGTTTTCCTTCCCCGTAATCGGGGGGGGCCCGAAGGGGCGGAGGGGGAAAGCCTCAGTCGCCCTTTCTCCGAGTTCGGCGTCGGAACTTCAAATATCTCGTTTGAGGCTTTCCCCCTCCGCCCCCTACGGGCGCACCTCCCCCGACGACGGGGGGGAGGAATCGCGTGTCCGGGATGCGCCAGCACCCATCCGCGCCTATATAGACCCGGCCATGGCCAGGAATTCCCTCGGGCTCGACAAGTCACCGGTCGACACGCGCGTCGTCGTTGCGATGTCGGGCGGCGTCGATTCGTCGGTGACGGCGGCGCTCCTGAAGGAGCAGGGCTACGACGTGGTCGGCGTCACCTTGCAGCTCTATGACCACGGTGTCGCCGTTGGAAAGACCGGGGCGTGCTGCGCGGGCCAGGACATTGCCGACGCCCGGCAGGTTGCCGAGCGGCTGTCGATTCCCCACTACGTGCTGGACTACGAGAGCCGGTTCCGCGCCGAAGTGATGGAAGCATTTGCCGATTCCTACGCCCGCGGCGAGACGCCGGTGCCCTGCATCGCTTGCAACAGGACGGTGAAGTTCCGCGATCTGCTGCGCACCGCCCGCGAGCTCGGCGCCGAAGCGCTGGCGACCGGCCATTACGTGCGCCGCGTGCAGGGTGCCCAGGGCGCCGAGCTTCATCGCGGCGCCGACCCGTCGCGTGACCAGAGCTACTTCCTGTTCGGCACTACGCGCGATCAGCTGGAGTTCCTGCGATTTCCCCTGGGCGACCTGCCGAAGAGCGAGACGCGCG
>NZ_JBFWZI010000147.1:0-19088 GCF_050185545.1 Reyranella sp.
GCCATCCAGCGCGCCACGAAGGCGGTGCGCACCGCGATCGTCGAGGTGATCAGCATGAAGACTCCCGCCATCTTGATCGCATAGACGTTGACGATCGTGTAGGCGAAGGCGCGCGCCAGCGCGAAGGTGGTCGAATGGGGAAGGCTTCCCGGTTGTATCATCTGGACGGCGACCATCGCACCGAACATCGCGATCGCCACGAACATCATGGCGAGAAACAGCAGGCCACTGCCCAGGAATACCGTCGCAAACAACCGGTCCTCCGCGTCCGCCATGCGGTCGCGCACGACACCGATGAACCACAGGAAGGCGATCCCGGCGAACGGCATCAGGTTGATCGCCAGCACGACCCGGTCGAGCTCGCCCGACAGCCAGGCGCCCTGGTCGAGCACGTCCCTGGGCACGGAGGAACGGAAGAGCAGCAGCACGGCAATCAGCAGGCCCGCGAAAAGAATCCCGGCGACCGCGGCTGCCCTAGGGCTGCGCAACCTCTTGGCGGTCAGCGGCGCGGGCTCGTTCATGGCGCCGCCTGGTCGGGAAAGCCGGCAAGCAACGCCGCGGTACTGGCCATGGATTGCTGGCTCACCTTGATGAAGCCCGCGCCGGGCCGGTCTATGTCCTGGATCAGGAGCACCATCGCGGCGACGAGCACACCCATCAGATGGACCGGCAGGCGCGACCGTTTCGTCTCGACCCCGCTGCCGTAGCCGGCGAAGCCGACGCCGACGATGGAGACGCCGTAGAGCGCGATCACGATGATCGCGGGCAGGCGATTGTGGAGCGCCGCCAGGCGCTTCTCCTGGTCGTCGATCATCTCGTTGAGCGATTGCAGGAAAAGCCCGGTCGGCACCATGCCGTTGTCCTTCGCCGCGACCGCCTTGGCCTGCCGCCAGAGCGCCTCCTGGATCGCGTTGGAGCGGGAGATTGCGTCGTTGAATTCCGCCAGGGATACCGGACGTTTGGTGAGATCGAGCCGCAGCTGCACGTAGTCGCGCAGGAGCTTCACCACCTCGCGATCGTGCGGCGCCGGCAGCAGGCGGGCGCGCAGCGCCGTCGTGCCGATCGCGGCCGCCTCGATCACGACGCCGTCGCGTCGCGCCTCGAAGCGCGACAGGGCCATGGAGAAGGTGAACCCGATCATCAGCGCCAGCAGGCCGAGGATGGCCGCTTCCAGCGTCGACACCCCGGGCGCGCCGCGCCGGGCCGCCCGCTCGCCCAGCCAATGACCGACCTCGCCCGCGCCCAGGATCAGGACCAGGCTGACCGGAAAGATTGCGAGCAGGGGATAATCGTTGAGGTCGAGAAGCATGGCAGGCGCCCGCGCGGCTGGTAGGGAGGCCTGCCGCTCATCTGTCCTCTTCGATGTGGACCTTGATCGTACCCGCCTTGACGGCGGCCTTGAGCGCGGCATGGTCGCGCTCGGTCTGGTCGGCATAGGCGATGGCGAACTTGCCCATCGCCTCCTCGAAGGCATCGCTGGTGCCGAGGTAGCCGGTGACGAGCCACGGATGGCTGGCCCGGCCATGAGCACGCGCCAACGCCCAGCCGCAGGCCCCGGCGTAGGTTTCCAGCAGGCCACGATCGAACGTCTCGACCAGGGGCTTGATCTTGGCGTCCCGCAGCTGGCGCACATAGACATGCCGGCCTTCCTTGCCGGTGACCCAACCCAGGAAGATGTCGGACGACGACTGCATCAGGCGCTGGCCCATCACCACCCGCTGCCCCGAATGGGGATAGAGGCTCTTGCCGGCGTAGGGCTCGAGCACGGAGGCTGCGGCCTGCTTGAACTGCAGGAACAGCGGCTGATTGGCGGCCGACATGAACAGGCCGATCGCGCAGTAGCGCCCGACGCTGCCGATTCCCACGACCTTGATCGCCGTATCGACCAGGCGATAGCGGTCGAGCAGGGCGCGACGGTCGTCCGGCAGCGTCTGCCGATAGTCGGCGAGCGCCCTGTCCAGGAAGGCCCTGAAGCCCTCTTCACGCTGCGCTTCCAGATGGAAGATCAGCGGCGGCTGATCCCTGATGACGATCTGGCCGCCAACCATCTCGGCCAGCTTCGGATAATCGACGTCGGAGGCCTGATCTTCCTTGGCCTTCTCGGCACGGCGGCGTATGCGCTTCCTCACGGCTTGGTCGTCGGACTGGCCGAGGAAATCCTCCAATCCGATCTTGGCATACCACGCCTCGAGCGGGCTCATCTCCGCAACCTCGCGCAAGCGCTCGCGATAGCTGCGGGCGCAGGCCGCCGCCGCGCCCCGCGCCGCCGCCTCCGACAGGCCGTTGGACCGGGCGGCCAGCACGAACGAGGCGACCAGCCGCTTGACGTCCCATTCCCACGGCGCCGGCAGCGTCTCGTCGAAGTCGTTGATGTCGAACACGATGTTGCGCTCGGGCGTGGCGAAGCCGCCGAAATTGAGCAAGTGGCAGTCGCCGCAGGCCTGGACATGGATGCCGGTCGTCGGCGTGCCGGCAAGATCGGCAGCCATCACGTTGGCCGAGCCGCGGAAGAAGGTGAACGGCGTCTGCAGCATGCGGCCATACCTGATCGGAATCAGCTCGGGCAGCCGCCCGGCATCCGACGCCTGCATCAGCTCGATCGGGTTCGGCCGGTCTCTGGCGGGCTTCCATATACCCTGGCTCGCCCGCGGGACGGTGTCGCGCAGGCGCTTGCCGGCCGCGACGAGGTCGTCGGCCGGGACGGAGTGCGAAGGACGCCTGGTTTCGGGCACTTCGGTCCGCTCCGGCAGCTTGGCCGCAATGATCGATGAATCCTGCATGTAACCAGCTTAGGCTGCGGACCCGGGCTGACCTTGATGCAGCGCAAACGACTGAGCGGACTGATGAACCAGATCGAAACACGCTGGATTATCCTGATCATCTGCATGTTGCTGCCGGCGGGCCTGGCCGTGGCGACCTTGTGGATTCAATGGCGCAACTGGCGCACCAGATCGTGGCAGCAAACGACCGGTCGGATCGATTCTTCCAGGGTGAGCTCGCGCGAGGTCCGCTCGAGGCGCGTCCGCATGTCGGGGAGCAGCCCGAACACCGAGTTCATCACCGGCGAGGACATTCGGACCGGCAATTTCGCCCATGTCGCCTACAGCTTTGCGGTCGCCTCGACGACCTATCGCAGCAACCGCATATGCCTGATGGGGGAGCCCGACGGCACCGTCCCGGCGATCCTGAAGCGCTACCCGAAGGGCAAGATCGTCACGGTGCTCTACAATCCGGAGAACCCCAACGAGTGCATTCTCGAGCGCGACGAGCCGGGCAAGATCCGGGAGGCCTGGCTCGGCACGGCCATCCTGGCCGCCTACATCCTGGGCGGCTTCGTCGCCATAACCGAGGGTGTCGACTGGTTGGGGACCGTCCTGGTGGACCCGTCGCGGGCCCCCGCAGTGGTCTTTCTCACCGTGTTCGCCCTGTTCGTCGTCATGCTGAGCCGCGTGTTCACGAAGCAGACGCGGGCGATGAAGAGATGGCCGACGACAGAGGGGCGGATCGTGCGATCGGAGATTGCGACGACCGTGCAGCACCACCGCCGAGCCAACCGGGCGCGGGGGAACTACGATGTGACGATGTATGTTCCGCGCATCGTCTACGCCTATCAGGTGGGCAGCCACACCTTCGAAAGCGACAACGTCGGCTGGTCGACCAGCAGCAACAAGCGATCGACTGCCGAGAAGCAGGTCGCGCGCAACCCGCTGCATGCGCGCGTGCGGGTGTTCTATGATCCCGACGATCCGGCGCAGGCGACGCTGTCGCCGTCGATGGGAATGATCCCCTTGGTTCTCTGGTTCTTTGCTGCCGCCATGGCCGTTGCGGCCATCGCCGTCGGCTGGCTCATACCGTAGCCGACGGCCCCGCCTGGCTCTTCTCCGACACCGCGCGGCGCCACGCAAGAATAGGCCGACCTGCCATTTCGTTCTCTTGCACTCGATCGGGGAGATTCCGATGCGCCATCGACCGCCCTCCCGCCTTGCCCTCTGCAGCCTGCTCGCCGGCGCGGGTCTCGCAGCGCTGCCCGGCGGGACCGCCCTGGGGCAGGAAACCGTCCGCCTGAGCGGCGAGATGCTCATCGGCGGCGCCACGCTCGTCGATCCTCCGTCGGACGAAGCGAGAGACACGCACGCTTATCTGACCGTCACCGGCCCGGCGGCGCTGCGCCTCTACCGCAGCCTGCCGGCCCGCGAGGAGGACGATCTTTGCCGGGGGGACGGCCACAAGGTGAGACGGGCCGGCGCACTGTCGTGCTCGATCGACGCGCGGGGGCAGGCGGCGGTCTGCGACTTCGGTGTGGACCTGCGGTCCGGGACCCTGGCGGGCGGACGGCCCTGTTGAGGCTGGCCCGGCGCATTGCCGGGGCGATTCCCGGTTTCACGGAATCGCTTGCGGTTCCACCAAGTCGGGAATGCGGGAAGGGGGCCGCTTGTTGCGGGAGGAGCACTTCGTCCGGCTGGCACAGCCAAAGGGAATGTGCTCTAGGCATGGACCGGAACAGATGAACGGGGGACCCATGTTGCAGCGAAGGACACTGATTGGCGCCGCTCTTGCACTTGCCGTCGTGCCCATCGGCGATCTCGCTCTCGCGCAGGACGCCGAAGTGTCGTTGTTCAAGGTCGTCAGCGCCAAGGACGACATGATCGTCGGCCTGACGCGGGACGAGCTCGCCAAGTTCGGACCCGGCGTGCCGCTCGAGGTCTTCGCGGCCGAATTGCAGCGGCGCGGGCAGATGGCGGTCTGGCAGTACGCCTCGACACGCGGCGCCCAGGGCGATCTGGTCATGTCCCCCGTGCAACGTATCGTCGTCATCTACCCGGCGACGGCGCGGATCGAGCCTTACCGCTCGGCCCTGAAGGTCATGCCGCCGGCCGCACGCTGAGCGACCGGGCCAGCGCCCTGGGGACGGACCCGGTTGTCGCTGCATCTCGAGCCCGTGGCGAAGCAAACGCTTCCTTCCGCGAGGTGAGGCGCATCCGGCAAGGTTGTCATCGCGAGCGCAACGAGCGACCTCTCCCGCTGCCTGGAGGGTCCCGCGTTGCGCTCGGGATGACGGGTTACTTGTCGCGCCTACCACGCGGTGGCGCCTGTCTCGTACCGAGGTGACGCGACAGGACTCTGGCCCACGCCGCCGTATCGCCTTCCCACGCCGTGGCGTCGGCCGGTGGCAGGCGGACGCGCCGGCGCATCGGCCGCTCCAGCCGATCGGCCCGGCCGACGATCAGCAGGCGGTTCCTGCCCGCCGGGAACAGTCTGTCGACCGTTGCGCGCGTCGATGCGATCAGCCTGTCGTCGAAGGTGATCGTCATGCTGTCTGACAGGTGAGGGTGCTCCGCCGCCAGGTTGTTCTGGGTGTTGCACAGCACGAAGTGCCGCGTCCGGAGCGAGCACAGGTCGAGGAAGTTCTGGCGCAGATGTTCGTACTTCGCGACCAGTTGGCGGAACTTCTTCCGGGTGATCTTCGCATTCGGGCCGTCGTGATAAAGCCAGGCCCGGTAGCCCAGCAGGACGGGCACCTTCTCGCCGGCCGGCAGTCCGATGGATCCCGTCTCGATCGGCGCCATCATGCGTTCCCGCAGCCGTGGAATCCCGTCGGCGCTCACCATCAGCCAATTGAAGAACGACGAGCGGTAAGCCAGGGGCTCGCCGACGAGCGACGAGAGGTGCCGGCGGTTCCTGTAGAGCTGGAGGGCGGGCTGGCAGGCGAGCCCGATCGAGATGAATGACGTTCCCGTGCCGCGCAAGGACATCTCACTCGCTTCGGCGTTCCCGGTCCCGGTCGGGATGGTGGAACAGCAGCACCACCAGCACCGAGGACAGCGCCAGCACCGTCATCAGCAGGAAGCCGTCGGCGAACGAGCCGCGCAGGTCGAGCACCCAGCCGGTGATGGCGGGCGCCAGGAACCCGGCAATGGCGAAGGCGAAATCCATGATGCCGAGCGCGGTCGCCGCGCGCCCGGGGACGATGTCGACATTGACCGCATAGTAGGCGGCGTTGGCGCCCATCGAGGCGGCGACCGCGACGGTGATGCCGGCGATCGCCACCGCGAGGTTGTCGGTCAGCGCCACCGGCACGATGGCGAGCGCGGCGACGAACTGGCTGCCGGCGATCAGGTAGGAGCGCGCGACGCGCAGCCGGCCGGTCGACTTCAGCAGGCGGTCCGACCAGTGGCCCATCAGGCCGAGCAGGACCGCCGCCGTCAGCCAGGGCAGCACGGTGAACAGGCCGACCGCCTGCAGCTGCAACCCGTACCTGCGCTCGAGGTAGCTCGGCAACCAGGTCATGAAGAAGAACAGGAAGTAGCCGAACACGAAGAACGCCCAGGTGTTGGCGAGCAGCGTCGCGTTGGTGAGCAGGGCCTTCAGCACGTCAGCTCCCGGCCACGAGCGCGGCGCGGCGTGCGGGACGGTGGCGCCGGTCAGGTCTGCGCTGCGGATGTGCGCCAGCTCGGCTCCGTTGACATGGGGCGAGTCGGCCGGGTTGTCGCGGAACAGGAAGAACCAGAACGGGATCCACAGGACGGAGAGCACGAACAGCGCGGCGAAGGTGAGGCGCCAGTCGAGCCAGCGGAGCAGAAGGGTCACGATCGGCCCGCCGATGGCGAGGGCCAGCGGCACCGCGAGAAGGGCATTGCCCAGTGCCGTCGCACGCTCGTGCGGCGACAGCCAGTGGCTCACCGCGCCGGTCAGCGCGGGAAAGTTCGGGCCCTCAGAGATGCCGAGCAGGATGCGGGCCGCGTAAAGGACAACGAAACCGGTGGCGAGCGCCGTCGAGCCGATCGACAGGCTCCACAAGAGCGCCGCGACGGTGAGCACCAGCCGTGCGCCGTAGCGGTCGACGGCGAAGCCGCCCAGCAGGGTGGTCACGGCATAGCCCAGGCCGAACGCACCCAGGATCGCGCCGACCAGCGCCGGCGAAAGACCGAGGTCCTTCTGGATGATCGGGATGGCGTAGGCGATCGCCGCGCGGTCGATGTAGTTGACGACGGTGATCGCGAACAGGAGGAAGACGACGAACCAGCGATAGTTGGTCCGCGTCATCAGCGATCCGCCGGCGCGAGCCTGGCGCCCAGCGCCAGGCGATGTTCGGACCCTGCCATCAGCGATCGGCCAAAGCGAGCTTGGCCCCGAGGGCGGCGAAGGCGCCGGCGAAGACGCGGCGCATCCAGGTCAGCACGCGCGGCCGCGAGATCACGTGGTTGCGGATCGCCGCGGCGAACAGGCCGTAGCCCACGAACACCACGAAGGTGAGCAGCATGAACACGGCGCTGAGCTCGGACATGCGCAGCAGGGGCTTCGCCTCGTCGGCGCTGACGAACTGCGGCAGGAAGGCGAAGAAGAAGATCGAGAGCTTGGGATTGAGGATGTTGATCAGGATGGCATGGACGATGACCTGCAGCGACGAGCGCTCGGGCGCATTGCCGTCGACGCTGAGCGCGCCGTGCTCCTTCAGGGTGCTCCACGCCATGTAGAGCAGGTAGGCAACACCGATGTACTTGAAGATCTCGAAGGCGAGCGCACTGGCATGCAGCAGGGCGGCGAGCCCCAGGATCGCCGCCGCCATGTGCGGCACGATGCCGAGCGTGCAGCCGAAAGCCGCGACGACGCTGGCGCGCGCGCCGCGCGACAGCCCCATGGCCAGGGTGAACAGCACGCCGGTGCCGGGCGACACGACGACGATCAGGGTGGTGATCAGGAAATCGAGGTTCATCATCCTGCGGACTCCAGCAACAAGACACTGCCCTGGCCGCCATCGGCGCAGATGCTGACGATGGCGCGCCGGCCCTTGGGCATCGCCGCCAGCTCCTTCACGGCCTGGCTGATGATGCGCGCACCGGTGGCGCCGAACGGGTGGCCCAAGGCCGTGCTGCCGCCATTGGGATTCATGCGCTCGACGGGAAAGGTGCCGAAGTCGCGAGGCACCTTCGCCTTGTCGCGCAGGAAGGCGGTATCCTGCAGCGCCTTCAAGTGAAAGGCGACCTGGGCGGCGAAGGCCTCGTGGATCTCCCAGAGATGGATGTCGGCGTAGCCGAGATCGTGGCGGGCGAGCAGGCGGGGGATGGCGAAGGCCGGCGCCATCAGGAGCCCCTCGGTGCGGAAATCGACCGAGCCGATCTCCCAGTCGACCAGTTTCACCCGCGGTGTTTCCGTCGGAAGCCGCTCCAGTCCCTTCGACGAGGCGACCCAGATCGCCGCGGCGCCGTCGGTTAGCGGCGAGGAATTGCCGGCAGTCAGGCTGCCATGGCCGCTGGTGCGGTCGAACGAGGGCGGCAGGCGCGCCAGCTTCTCGAGCGAGGTGTCCTTGCGCGGAATGCCGTCGCGCGCGAGCCCGCCCATCGGGATCACCAGGTCGTCGAAGAAGCCCTTGTCCCACGCTGCCACCGCATGCCGATGGCTCGCCAGCGCGATCTCGTCCTGCTGGGTGCGGCCGATCTGCCATTCCCTTGCGGTAATCTCGGTATGCTCGCCCATGCTGAGCCCGGTCGTGCGGTTCGCGATCGCGGGGATGAACAGGCGGATGTCCTTCAGCTGAACATGCGTGACCTGGTCGAGCTTCTGGCCGAGCGAGCGCGCCTGCTGGAACTTGCGCAGCCAGTCGGACAGGCGTTGGCCGAGCCCGATCTGCACCCGGCTCAAGCTGTCGACACCGCCGACCAGGGCGAGGTTGTAGCTGTCGCCGTCGATCATGCCGGCCGCCTCGATGGCGCCCATCATGCTTGTCGAGCAGGCCATGACGGTGGAGAGGGCCGGCACCGTGGCATCGATGCCGGCATCCATCAGCACCTCGCGCGCGATGTTGCTGAAGGTGAGGCTCGGCACGACGACACCCCACACCGCGAAGTCGGGCTTGCCGCCCCTGAGCCGGTCGACCATGTGCCGCGCCACGGGCACCGAGAGCTCGATGGCGTCATGGGCAGCAAGCGCCCCATCGACCTTGGCGAACGGCGTGCGCACGCCGGAGGCCAACCAGATGTCCTTGGGTCGGGCCATTGCGCGCGTTCCTTCAATGCTCATGCTCTCTTGGACCGCGAGCCCGCTCGCTCATGAGTCCGAGCGAGCGGGCTCGCGGTCCGGAAGAAACCGAGTTCACGCGGCGAGACAGCACCGCTTCGCTTTCTTGCCGCAGGGACAGGGGTCGTTGCGTCCGACATCGCGCATGGGATTGACGATGGGCGCCTGAAGCTCCAACGGCCCCGGTCGGCGATGGCCAGTCTCGAGCGAAGGAAGGGGGGCGAGTTCATCCTCGAACAAGACGTCCTCTTCGTCGTCTTCGTACGCCTGGCGCTCTTCATCTTCCTGGGTGAGCTCGAAGTATCGCTGAAGGGGTCTCGAGGGCATTGTCGATGTAGCCGAGGTCATCGGTATCGAAGCGGCCCGTGTCACCGGTACTCGCCACGGCCTCGGCCAGTATTTGTCCGAAGTACGGCTCGTCGACAGTGTCGCCCACCCGATCGTCCGCGAAGGCGCGCCGGCCGGCCTGCTCGAGCTCTCGAAGGCCCAGGTGGGTGATCGCCATGGCCCATGCGCCCCAGACGTTCGGCGTCTCACCCGACTCGTGATGACGATGCGCGTAGCGCAACAGGCAGGCGACGATGGCGGTTGCCGGGAACCCGGCAATCGTCAACGAATCGACATACCAGTCGATGGACCTGTCGGAGCTCAAGCCTTTGATGACGGCCATGGGGCACTCAATCCGAGTTGATATGAAGTGATCGGCTGGCAGTGGCTGTCTCCGGTGACGTCGGTGCGCTGGCCGTGAGCTGGGCGGGATTGCAGCGGGGCGAGGCACCCTGCTCCAGGGTCGAGGCGACGTCTCGTGTCGTGACACGCCTGAGATCGCGCACCTTGGTCGTGTCGAAAGGACGGGCGCGGTGCATGGTGCAGCGGTTGTCCCAGATCACGAGGTCGCCGACGCGCCAGCGATGCGAATGCACGAAGCGCGGCTGGGTGGCGTGCTCCATCAGGTCCATCAGCAGCAGGCGGCCGTCTGCGATCGGCATGCCGATGATGTGGGAGGCGTGCGAGGCGATGTACAGGGTTTTGCGGCCGGAGCCCGCGTGCCGCCGCACGACGCGCTGCGGCACCGGCGGCAGGCTCGCCAGCTCCTCGGGTGTGTAGGCGGTCACCGAGAGCTGGCCGCGCGAGTGGAAGATCGAATGCTCGGCGACGAGGTCCTCGATCTGGCTTCTGGTGGTCTCCGGCAGTGCGTCGTAGGCGGCGCGCAGGTCGGCGAACTGGGTGTCGCCGCCGTCGTCGGGCACGACATGGGCGTAGAGCATGGAAAGCGCGCCGGGTACGGCGCGGAACGAGGCGTCGGTGTGCCACAGGCGGTTGGCCAGCCAGTCCAGGCGCCGCTTGCTGTTGGCCTCGAGCACTCTGGAATCGCCGTCGAGATTGGAGATGTCGGCGATGTCGTTGCCCCGCAGGCGATGCTTGACGCCGGTATGGCGCGCCTTCTGCGCCGCCGGCTGGATCGGCCCGAAATGACGGGCGAAGGCAACCTGCTGCTCGTCGGTGAGCGCCTGGCCGCGGAAGACCACGACGGCGTAGCGGTTGATCGCGTCCTCGATGGCGTCGCGATCGGCCGCCGCCAGGGACCGCGCCAGGTCGACGCCGGATATCTCGGCGACGAAGTCGGGATGGGTCGGCTGGATGGTGATGCTCACGGCCACCTCCTGCGGCTATAGTCGGCGCTTCCGCCATCGTTCCCACCATACTCTCCCAGGAAACGCCATGCCGCAAACCCACAAACTCGCCCTGCTCGACGATTACCAGAAGGTAGCCATGCGCATGGCCGACTGGGATCGATTGAAGAAGCGCGGCGTCGAGATCACGGTCTTTCACGAGCCCTTCTCCTCGGTCGAGGACGCTGCGGCCAAGCTGGCGCCGTTCGACATGCTGGGCCTGCTGCGCGAGCGCACCGCCTTCCCGCGTGCCCTGATCGAGAAGCTGCCCAATCTGAAGTTCATGGTGCTGACCGGCGCGCGCGCCTCGAGCCTCGACGACAAGGCGGCGACCGAGCGCGGCATCCCGATCAGCAACACGCCGGGCGGCGGCTCCAATGCGCCGACCGCCGAGCTGTGCTGGGCGCTCCTGATGTCGTGCGCCCGCGACCTCGCCAAGGGCGAACGCCTGATGCGCAGCGGTGGCTGGCATGACGGCATCACCCAGATGAACGTCCTCGAAGGCAAGCGGCTGGGCGTGCTCGGGCTCGGCCGGCTGGGCAGCCGTGTCGCCGGCTATGCCAAGGCGTTCGGCATGGACGTGGTGGCATGGAGCCAGAACCTGACGGCGGAGAAGGCCGCTCAGGGCGGCGCGCGCCTGGTCAGCAAGGACGAGCTTCTGGCGACGTCGGACTTCATCTCCATCCATCTCGTGCTGTCGGCTCGCACGCGCGGGCTTCTGGGCGCGGCCGACCTCGCCAAGATGAAAAAGACCGCGATCCTGATCAACACCTCGCGCGGGCCGATCGTCGACGAACCTGCGCTGCTCGCCGCTCTCCAGAACGGCACCATCGCCCATGCCGGCCTCGACGTGTACGACAAGGAGCCGCTGCCCAAGGGCCATCCCTTCACCAGGCTCGACAACGTCACCCTGGTGCCTCACCTGGGCTACGTCGTCGAGGACAGCTATCGCCACTTCTATGCGGGCACCATCGAGGACATCGAAGCCTGGCTCGACGGCAAGCCGATCAACCTGATCAATCCGGAAGCGCTGAAGGCGTAGCCGGTCGCGCGCCCAGCTCCGCGGCCGCGACCCCGAGCCATTCGTCGACCGAATCGATGGCGACGAAGTGACCGGCGCCCTCGACGGGGTGCCATACCGCCCCTGGCATGCGCTCGGCCACCGTCTTGTTGATGACAGGTGGCACGAGCCGGTCATCCATTCCCTGCCACAGGTGGACCGGCCTTTCGATCGCGGTCACGTCGAAAGGCCAGTGCCGATAGAGCAGCTCGGCGTCGCGGACCAGCCCGGCGCTGCCGTGCGCAAAGCATTCGGCGCTGGCCTCGCAAAAGGCGGTCGCAAGCTCCGGTTGGAGCAGGACTTGTCGATCGTGGTCGTTGACGGCCTTCCGCAGCTGCTCGATGTAGGTGCGACGGAAATGTTCGGCGGTTATCCCAAGGGCCGCGTACATGAGTCGGAATCCAGGCTCGAAATGCAGGGCAAGAAATCCCCCCAGCGCGTCGGCTTTGGAAAGGTGGCTGGCTCCCCAATTGTCGCCGAATGCCCCGTAGCTTCCACCGGCGATACTGCTGACGTGGCGCAGTCGAAGGGGATCGATGTAGGCGGCTGCCGCAAGCGCCCAGGGGCCTCCTTCGGACCAGCCCGTGACGCCGAACTCCTGATGGGCCAACGCGTCGGCGATGGTCGTCATGTCGTCGGCCCAACCGGAGTAGGTGCGTCCCTCCTGGGGGCTGGACTGCCCTATGCCAGGTCGGTCCACGCAGACGAGGCGCAACCTGTTTCTCGCGGCTGAGCTGGCCAAGAGGCGTGCCTCGAGCCGGCTGCTCGGGCCGCCATGATTGTGGATGACGAGCGGTCCGCGCGGATCACCCACTTCGAGATAGGCGAGAGTGCGGCCATCCCGGGTTGCTACCGTCCGCGTTGGCCCAATAGGCGGCGGTGTGGAACCGGAGACGGAAGCCGGGCCGGCAGATCGCGATTCCCTCTCGGTGACATCCATTGTTGCGCTCCAATGATGCGCCGGGCCGATGATGCTCCGGGCCGATGACAGAGCAGGTGCTATAGTTCACCAGGGAAAGGCGTTCGGCAAAGCCGTCGTTTCGCGCGATAGCGGCAAATCGCGCGCCCGACAAAGTCTTTGTCAGCCGATGTCGATTCCCGCCGCGCCCGAACGTCGATGGGGTGACGGGATCTTCCGTCGGATCGAAGGAGAGCGAGATGGCGCAATACATGCTGCTGCTGCACCAGGTGCCCAACTACAACATGGACCTGCCGCGCGAGAAGATGCTGGATATGACCAGGCGCTACATGGCGTGGGCCGACAGCCTGCGGCAGAAGGGCAAGCTCGCCGGCGGCGAGAAGCTGGTCGCGGGCGGCGTCCGCCACGTCAGGGTCGAGAACGGCAAGCCGGTGGCGAGCGACGGCCCCTACGCCGAGGCCAAGGACGTGATCGGCGGCTACTTCGTCATCGAGGCGCGCGATGCCGCCGAGGCGGAAGCCATCGCCCGGGAATGCCCCCATCTCGCCATCTCGGCCACCAACTGGGTCGAGCTGAGGCCGATCGAGGACATGTCCCAGGCCCGCGCCGCGGCGAGCTGAGTCCCGCCGTTGGGCGGCCCTTCGGAGCAAGCTCGTCCGGACCGCGGACGTCCCGCCCGCTCAGCCTCATGAGCGGCCGGGACGCCCGCGGTCCGGATGAACATGACCATGGTCCGGTCCATCGGCTCGTCGATTCGCTCGCCCGCGATTCGGCGAGCCGGCTGGTCGCCGCCCTGGCGCGGCGGCTCGGCGCTGGCCGCATCGCCGTCGCCGAGGATTCGGTACAGCATGCCCTCCTGCAGGCCCTGACCTCGTGGCCCTTCAAGGGGGTGCCGGCGAAACCGGAGGCATGGCTCGCCACCGTGGCCAGGAATCGCGCCCTCGACCTGTTGCGGCACGAGGCGCGCGGCCTGGCACTCGCCGGAGACCTGGTGCCGTTCGAGCCAGCGACGCAACAGCATGAAGGTCATTTCGATCGCGAGCTGAGCGACGACGAGCTGGCGCTGCTGTTCGCTGTCTGCCATCCGGTCCTGCCACCGGAGCTGCGGGTCACCTTCGCGTTGAAGTCGGTGTGCGGTCTCGCGGTCCGCCAGATCGCCGCCGGGCTGCTGCGCGAGCCGGCGGCGATCGCCCAACGCCTGGTGCGGGCCCGTCGCCAGCTCGAGACCGCCGGGATCGCGATCGAGGCACCGCCGCCCGAGGCGCTGGCCGAGCGCGCCGAGTCGGTGCGCATGGCTCTCTACCTGATGTTCAACGAAGGCTACTCGGCATCATCGGGCGAGGCGCTGGTGCAGGCCGAGCTCTGCGTCGAGGCGGTGCGGCTTGCCCGGGCGCTCGCTCGCCATCCGATGACCGCCGGTCCGGCGAGCGACGCGCTGGCGGCGTTGCTCGCGCTTACGGCCGCCCGCCTGTCGACCCGCGTCGGGCCGGACGGCGTCGCTCAACTGCTCGACGATCAGCCGCGCGAGCGTTGGGACGGCCGGCTGATCGCCGCCGGCCTCGCCCATCTCGAGCGCTCGGCCGAGGGCGACGCGCTGACCGTATGGCATCTGCGGGCCGAGATCGCCGCGCTTCACACCACGGCGCCGAGCGCCCAGGCGACCGACTGGCCACGCATCGCCGCGATCTACGACAGCTTGCGTGAGATCGACCCGTCGCCGGTCGCCGCCCTCGCGCGGGCGATCGCGATCGGCCGCGCCCGCGGCGCACAGGCGGGCTTGGAAGCCATGCCGGTGCTCGACGACAGCCCCTACGCCCATGCCGCGACGGGGGTGTTCCTGTCCGAGCTCGGCCGGGCGCGCGAGGCGCGCCTGGAATTCGAGAAGGCGCTCGCCCTGGCGCGCACCGAGCCGGAACGCCGGCTGATGGAGCGCCGCCTCAGGGCCTGCGACGCTGCCTGATGTCTGCAGACAGACGGCCGGGCTACGTGTGGAGGAGTGCCCCCACCAGCTGGCTCAGGGCGGCAAGCTCTCTCTCGCGATGGAGGATGGGCGCCAGCGCGCGGGCGTCGTTGCGGAGTCTGCTCAGCTCGGTGTCGCCTGATCTTCGCAGCACGGTCTTGAGGTGGATCTCGATTTCCGCCTTCGTGAGTGTGCGCGAGATCGAGCCCCGGCTTCGGCTTGGCACGAGATTGTCCAGGAGCGTCCGCGCCGGCGAGGTGAGATGGAGGACGCCTCTGAAGGGCAGGTCGGACTGTTGGGCTGGCGCGCCCCGCCGCGGCCGCAGGGTGAAGCCCGGCAGTGCGACGTCGCTCTGGGCGCCCTGCGAGATCAGGAAGACGGAGCCGTCCTTCGCCGGTGCGCCTTCGTGCGCGGTACGGTCGGCAATCAGGGCACCCGGGAAATAGCCCGCGATGACCGTCCAGAGATGGCGGCGGACGAGGGACTCGGGTTCGGAAGCCAGGTCCTTGGTGTAAAGACGCGAGGCCAATTTTCTGAGCTTGCCGGCGCGCACGGCCTTCGAGGCCAGATAGCTGATCTCTGAGGTCGAGACGAAGATCTCGGGCAGGTCGTCCAGCGATTTTCTGGCCATTGATGTGGCACGGGTCGAAGAAAAGCGGATCCTCTCACGGTAAGAGCGGTCACCAGGCCAGGTTCCTGGCCTGGGAAGAAACTCGTCCGACGCTGGCAGGCACCGCGCCAGCAAGACGCCGGCTGTCAGGTCCTGAAGCGCAGCAGCAGGTGGTTGACCCCGTTCAGCTTGAGGTAGAGGTCCTCGAACTGGGTATAGAAATCCTCCCACTGCGGCAGGCCGCCCTGGGCGCCGAGAGAGGTGTAGATCTCGGCCACGGTCTTGCGGCCGTCGATCTGGCCGATGATGCGCGGCGCCAGCGGCGGCAGCTGGGCGCGCCACGGGAAGCCATCCAGGTTGGCGATCAGCGGCGCCCCCGGCTGCATGCCGGCGGCGAGTTTCTGCGCATCGACCTCGCGCAGCACCGGGATGGCCGAGGTGTCCTCCGGCCGCGCCACCGTGTCGAAGCCGGCGCGTGTGGCGTAAAAGACATGGGTTCGCAGGTTGCCGGCCAGGCGCTCGGCGAAGGCGGCGCGCTCGATCAGCGGCAGGGAGCTGGCCTGGCGGGCAATGATCGGGTCGCTCATGTAGGTCGCCGGCTCGTAGCGCACCGGCTCGAGGAAGGCGACGACGCGCAGGCCCGATTCGCTCGCCATCTCGCCGATTTCCGGCACCGTGAAGGCGCGGTCGCAGCTGTGCAGCAGCAGGTCGTAGAGCCCGGCGTCGCCGCCGGTGACATGGTCGTTGAGATAGGGGTTGCGGCGGAACAGGTTGGTCGTCGGCAGGAAGCGGATCAGGCGCTTGGCCATCGCCAGCCGGTCCTCCAGCGCCATCGACGGGGGCGCCAGCGTGCGCAGCATCTCCTGCAGGGGATAGACGCCGCTGCGGCCGTACTCGCCATAGAGCATGACGCCGAGCCCGCCCTCCGGCTGCAGCACGCTGGCGAGCGCGCGCATGCCGACGACCGGCTCGGGCATGTGGTGCAGCACGCCGGTGCAGTCGATGTAGTCGAACTGGCCGATCGGCATCGACGGCAGGTCGAGGATCGATCCGGTGATGAAGCGGATGTTGCGCAGGCCACGCGCCTTGGCGCGCGCCTCGCAGACCTGCCGCGACGCCGTCGACAGGTCGATGTAGACGACCTCGCCCGGGCAGCGCCGGTCGACGATCTGCTGGGCCAGCATGATGCAGGCGTCGCCCGTGCCGCCGCCGGCGACCAGGGCGCGGAACGGCCGGGCGAAGTTCAATCTGCCCGAAAACAGGTAGTGATTGACCTCCAGGATATGGCTCGGCGTGCCGATGATCAGCCGGATCGCCTCGTCGCGCGGGTCGCGCGCGGGATAGGGCAACGCCTCGTACTGGGCGCGGACATCATCCATCGGCGAAGGAACGGTCATTCTGGCCTTGTTTCACAACGAACGCGGCGCTACCCGAAGGGCCGGCAACGCCCTGCCGGGGTTAATGCAACAAATCCAGGGGCCATGAAAGGCTATTTCGGCATCGGTGTGGAAGGCGTGAGCAAGCCGATGAATGTCGGCACTTTGTTCCGCACCGCCCACGCCTTCGGCGCCGCCTTCGTCTTCACGCTGGGCGCCCAGTACAATCGCCGCGAGGGATCCCGCAGCGATACCTCCGACACGCCCCGATCGGTCCCGACCTACGACTTCGCCGACCTGCAATCCTTTCGCCTGCCAGAGGGGTGCCGCCTGGTCGGCGTCGAGATCACCGACCAGGCAATCGAGCTGCCGAGCTTCCGCCATCCGCGCCAGGCGGCCTACATCCTGGGCGCCGAGCGCGAGGGCCTGTCGACCGACGTGCAGTCGATCTGCGACTTCGTCGTCAGCATTCCCACCCGCTTCTCCGTCAATCTCGGCGTTGCGGGCGCCCTCGTCATGTACGACCGGCTCTTGAGCCTCGGCCGCCACGCCGAGCGGCCGGTCGCCGCCGGTGGCCCGGTCGGCCCGGTCGAGCTGCCGGTGTTCGGCGAGCCGATCTACAAGCGCAAGCAGCGCCAGCGGGCGGTTCGCGGCGGCCAGGCGTTGCCCGGAAAGGGCGGAGCCTCATCATGAAGCGCGTTGGAGGGCGACCCAAGGCGAAACCCGGGACCGGGCGCGGGTCCCGGACGAGCACATCGCGCAAGGCCGTCACCAGGAGGACCGGGACGGCAGGCCAGAAGGTCGTGCTTCTCTCGGGCGGCAACCCGCAAATCGCGAAGGCCGACGGCGACGCCTCGGTTCAGGCGTACATCGCCGCCATGCCGGACTGGAAGCGCACTGTCGGCGAGCGCCTGGACGCGCTGATCGTGCGGACCCTGCCCGGCGTGCGCAAGGCCGTGAAGTGGAACTCGCCCTTCTACGGCATCGAGGGCCAAGGCTGGTTTCTCGCGTTCCACACCTTCACGCGCTACGTCAAGGTGACCTTCTTCCAGGGCGCGGCGCTGCGACCGATGCCGCCCGGCCCGAGCAAGGACAAGAACACGCGCTATCTCGACATCCACGAAGGCGAGGGCCTCGA
Organism: Reyranella sp.; assembly: GCF_050185545.1. GTDB lineage: Bacteria > Pseudomonadota > Alphaproteobacteria > Reyranellales > Reyranellaceae > Reyranella. The sequence goes on from NZ_JBFWZI010000147.1 coordinate 17,752, forward strand.
TGAGGCCCAGCTGGCGAGCTGGTTGAAGCAGGCCGCCGCCTTGCCCGGCTTCCTCGCGCCGTAGTGGCCCTCCGTGCGGCTTCGCTCGGGATGACGGTTTTTGGCGAATGCCCTGCCCGATACGGGGAAACATAAGAGATGTCTCAATTTCCCAGGTGACGGCCGCGGCGGCGCGCCGCCCCGCCGCTTGCGCGGGCTGCATCCGGCGCCTATTTGAGCCCCACCATGTCCCTCCTGCCGACCGAGCCGTTGCAGATCGTCGAGCCGTTCAGCGGCCGCAACGACCTGCGCCCCAACCTGGTCGGGCTGTCGCGCGAGGAACTCAAGACCGCGCTGGCCGAGGCCGGGCTGGAACCGTTTCGTGCCCGTCAGGTCTGGCAGTGGATCTACTGGCACGGCGTCACCGATTTCGCGCTCATGACCAACATCGCGCGCAAGACGCGCGAGCGGCTCGCCGAGCTGTTCGTCGTTGCCCGGCCGGAGATCGTGACCGAGCAGCGCTCGGTCGACGGCACGCGCAAATGGCTGCTGCGCTTTGGCGACGGCAACGAGGCCGAGACGGTCAACATCCCCGAGGAGGATCGCGGCTCGGTGTGCGTGTCGAGCCAGGTCGGCTGCACGCTGACCTGCAGCTTCTGCCACACCGGCACGCAGCCCCTGGTTCGCAACCTCGCGCCGGCCGAGATCGTCGGCCAGTTCATGGTGGCGCGCGACAGCTACGGCGAATGGCCGACGCCGACCGAGACCACGCGCATGCTCTCCAACATCGTCATGATGGGCATGGGCGAGCCGCTCTACAATTTCGACAACGTGGCGACCGCGCTCAGGATCGTCATGGACGAGCAGGGTATCGCGCTCAGCCGCCGGCGCATCACGCTCTCGACCTCGGGTGTCGTGCCGATGATCGCCAAGGTGGGCGAGGTGCTCGACGTCAATCTCGCGGTCTCGCTGCATGCGGTGAACGACCAGGTGCGCGATACGCTGGTGCCGATCAACCGTAAATGGCCGATCGCCGAGCTGCTGGCCGCCTGCGCCGCCTATCCTGGCGCCCGCAACAGCCGCCGCATCACCTTCGAGTACGCCATGCTGAAGGGCATCAACGACAGCGACGCCGATGCGCGCGAGCTGGTGCGCCTGCTGGCGCCGATCCACGCCAAGGTGAACCTGATCCCGTTCAATCCGTGGCCCGGCGCGCCCTACGAGTGCAGCTCCAACAACCGCATCCACCGCTTCGCCGAGATCGTCAATGCGGGCGGCCTCAGCGCCCCGGTGCGCACGCCGCGCGGCCGCGACATCCTGGCGGCCTGCGGTCAGCTCAAGAGTGCGAGCCTGCGTGG
>NZ_JBFWZI010000148.1:0-18819 GCF_050185545.1 Reyranella sp.
TGCGCGAGTGGGCGCTGTCAGTCCCCGAGATCGTGCATCTGACCGTCAACACGCCCTACCCCGGAACCGAAACCTGGACCACCGATGCCAGAACCCTCACCACCCGTAACTACAAACTGTTCGACGTGCAGCATGCCGTGCTGCCGACAAGGCTGCCGCTGGCACGGTTCTACGAGGAGCTGGTCAAGACCCAGCAGATCCTCTTCAAGAAGCACATGGGCTGGCGGGCGCTCAGAGACTGCACCGCGATCGCCGCCGGCCACCTCGCGCGCGGCCAGACCAACTTCCTGAGGAGCCTCTTCAAGTTCGGCAGCCAGTACGACGTGCAGAAGCTCCTGGCTGACCATCGCGAGGAGACGCGCTGCCCGATCGCGCTTCCTGAGCGGAAGGCGGAAAGGGTCGACGCCCGTGAACTCTACATTCTGAAGCCGGAATTGGTCGGCGGCGCGACGGCTTCCGACCGCGACCGCCTTGGGCTCGCCAACAAGGGTGAAGGTGGGGGATAGCAGGTTCAAATCGGGGCCCCGCAACCACCTTTTACTCGATCTCGTACGACAAACTACGAAAGACTACGGCGGACGTCAGGTCGAGGTATGCGGTGATTCATCGTGCCCTGCATCATCTCTTGCTACCGCTTGGGTCGGCCGCCGGTCGGCGCGACTGGCAGGCGGATTTCAAGACCTTGGGATCTCACCTGATGAACTATGGCAGGTGCGCGGGGAAAAACGACACACCCTCTCGTCGCTTCGCTCATGGCCTCCTCCCCTTTGGGGGAGATTGGATGAGCGACGCCACACCGGTGAGAAGCCATTTCCTCGTCGGCTCGGGCCGACGGTCGCCCTTCGTCCATCGGCACAGCCGGGCTTGTTTTCAGTACCGGCCCCCGCCAGCATCGCCAGGCATGAGTGATCCAGGGGTTCTGAAATGACGCTTTCGGCGGCCGAGCAGAAGCAGAGGGCGCCGCCGCCGCGCGGTGCTCCCAACTTCCTGGAAGCACCCCCGCGCCACTTCTTCTTCACCGGCAAGGGTGGTGTCGGCAAGACGTCGCTAGCTTGCGCCAGCGCGGTCTTCCTGGCGGATGCCGGCCGGCGCGTTCTGCTGGTTAGCACCGATCCCGCGTCGAACCTCGATGCCGTCCTGCAGACGAAGCTCGCAAACACGCCGACGGCAACCAATGGCATGACACGACTCGATGCCATGAACATCGACCCGGAGCAGGCGGCGCGCGACTATCGCGAGCGCACGGTCGCACCTTACCGGTCTGTTCTTCCGTCGAACGAAATTGCGTTGCTCGAGGAAAGGCTGTCGGGCGCCTGCACCGTCGAGGTCGCCGCCTTCGACGAGTTCGCCCTGCTGCTGGGCGACCGGGAGAAAACGGACGGCTATGATCACGTGATCTTCGACACGGCGCCCACCGGCCATACGCTGCGGCTGCTCGAACTGCCGGCTGCCTGGACCGGCTTCCTCGAAGCCTCGCCGGGGGACGCGTCGTGCCTGGGTCCCTTGTCCGGCTTGCGCGCGCAGCGCGACCGCTACGAGATGACCGTCCGCGCCCTGTCCGACCCGGCCTCGACGGAAGTCGTGATCGTCGCCCGGCCCGATCGCGTCGCTCTCTTGGAGGCGGCCCGCACCAGCGTCGAGCTGCGCGGGCAGGGGATGACCAATCAGCATCTGGTCATCAACGCGGTCTACCATGCCGGTGCTGCGGACGATCCGCTCGCGCGGGCGGTCGAACGGCGAGGGGCCGTGGCCCTGGCCGGCATGCCCAAGGAATTGAAGGACTTGCCCCAATCCCGCATTCCGCTTCGTCGCCGCAACATCGTAGGCCTGGAGACGTTGCGCGGCTTCCTGGCCGAGGCGCCCGACGAGGCAGGCGAACCTCCGGAGGCAAATCTCGCCTTGCCGTCCGGGCTCATGCTGCTTCATTCCCTGGTCGACGCGTTCGCCGCTTCCGACACGGGCATCGTCATGGTGATGGGCAAGGGCGGCGTGGGAAAAACCACCGTTGCCGCCGCGGTCGCCGTTGCACTCGCCGCGCGCGGCAAGACGGTGCACCTCACGACGACCGACCCTGCGCAGCACCTGCATGAGACGCTGTCGGAGGGCGTGCCCAACCTCAGGGTGACCCATATCGATCCCAAGGAGGAGGTCCGGCAATACCGCGCGAAGACGGTGGAGGCGGCAAGGACCGATAAATCGCCTGAGCAGCTAGCGCTGTTGCGCGAGGAGCTGCAATCGCCCTGCTACGAAGAATTGGCCGTGTTCCAGGCCTTCTCGCGCGTGATCGTGTCGGCGCGGAAGGAGGTCGTCGTCATCGACACCGCGCCGACGGGACACACGCTGCTGCTGCTCGACACCGCCGGCGCCTACCATCGGCAACTAACTCAGAACATGCCGGAGGGTGTGCGGGTGCGCACGCCACTGATGCTGCTGCAGGATCGCAATTACACCAGGATCCTGATCGTCACCCTGCCCGAGACGACCCCCGTGCTCGAGGCCGCCGCCCTACAGGACGACTTGCGTCGCGCCGGCATTGAGCCGTTTGCCTGGATCATCAACAGCAGCCTTGCCGCGGCCGAGACAATCGATCCGGTGCTACGCTCGCGTGCGGCCGCCGAAGTGGCGGAGATGGCCAAGGTGACGGGCGGCTTGGCGACACGCGTCGCCGTCATCCCGTTTCAGGCGGAAGAGCCCGTGGGAGCCGAACGGCTTCTGGCGCTCGCGGAATCCAATCCTGATTGACGTCCTTCAAGCAGATCCTCACTTGCGGATCTCACTCAAGCCCCCTTCGCCCAGTCATCTCAGTCGTGCCAAGGTTTCTCGGGCAGTCCCAACGCGTGCTCCAGCAGCCTTGTGAACGACACGGGTGACTTTCACGCGGTCATTTGTATTTTCCGCCGCAAGGAGCCATTCTTGCACCAAGCAGTGAAATGATCGTCGCTGATTGAAACTGTCACTGAGTGCCGCTCCGATTTGATCGTAAGGAACCTCCGCCGGCACGCGTGACAGTCGTCTATGCATTCTTGCCGGCGGCGCCAAATTGATCATATGCACGCAGTGCATCGGCCCCATAGACCGCGGCCGGTCCGCCGCCCATGTAGATGGAGAGCGCAACGGTCTCGGCAACCGCCTCCCGCGCGGCGCCGTGCTGATGCGCCATCTTGGTGTGGTAGGCAACGCAGCCGTCGCAATGGACCGTGGTGCCGATGGCAAGTGCCATCAGCTCCTTTGTCTTTGTATCGATGGCGTTCGATGCCGTGGCAGCTGTCGACAGTGAGGCGAATGCCTTCATGGTGTCGGGTGAGCCCTTTCGCAGCATTCCGACGCCTGCAATACTTGCCGGCCATGACTTATCTGGTTCCTCACGGCCTTGAAGCCCATCGCGGCGCGGAGGAAGACCGTTAGAACGCCAAACAGCCACCCGGCGGCATCTCCGTTTGCATCGACTCGGATTGTATCCGCTTGAGCCCTGCTTTCCCTCGATGTCGCATTGCTCAGCCTTGTGCTGATTTTCGCCTTCGTTCGTGCAGCGCCGACAGAAGCGTGGCTCGAGCGGGCCATCTCAGGAACTCAATCAGGCTCGCGCTCGATCGCGCAGCAATGCGGTGCAGAAGCGTTCAGGTCCGCCTCGGTCAGGACGGTGCCAGTAATAGGATTGGGCCGGAAGGTCGTGCAGCCCTTGAGGCCCATGTCGAACGCGGCCTCGTAGATCCCCGCGAAGGCGTCAAAGGGGTAGTCCTCCGGTATCGTAACTGTCTTCGAGATGGAGTTATCGACATAGGGCTGCAACGCCGCTTGCATTGCGATGTGATCTTGAGGCAGCAGCTCGGACGCACACACGAAACCGGGCGGCACATCTGCAGGATTACCCTTGAGCTGTCGCCACAAGGCGAGCGCGTAGTCCACAAGCTCGAACGCGGTTCTGCTGCCGTCTTCATTGAGTACCTTGCGTTCGAAGGCGCCTGCGAACACCGGTTCAAGTCCGCTGGAGACATTCCCGGCAAGAAGGCTGATGGTTCCCGTCGGCGCGATCGCGATCAGATGGCTGTTGCGAATTCCCTGTCGGACGATACCGGCGCGGATGTCCGCGGGGAGAGACGCTATGAACGGGCCCTGCAAATGCTTGTCCCGGTCAAAAGCAGGAAAGGAGCCCTTTTCGTCCGCCAGCTGCACGGACGATCGGTACGCCGCATGGCAGGTGACTCGCATCAAGCTGGCGGCCGTCTCGCGCGCTGCCGGGCTTGCGTAGTGCAAGCCGAGCATTATTAACACGTCACCGAGGCCCGTGATGCCCAGGCCGATCCGCCGCGATCGTCGCGCGGCTTCCTGCTGGAGCGGAAGCGGAAATCGCGAGGCGTCGGTCACGTTGTCGAGGAGGCGCGTGGTGATTTTGGTCGTCTCGACGAGGTCTGCTTCATCGATGCTCGCGTACGGGGTAAAGGGATCGCGAACGAATCGGGTCAGGTTCAAGGAACCGAGGTCGCAGGCGCCGTAAGGTGGCAGGGGAACCTCCCCACAGGGATTGGTCGCGGTAATTCGCTCGCAATACCAGAGATTGTTGAGCCTGTTGATGCGGTCGATGAACAGGACCCCCGGCTCGGCGTAGTCATAGGTCGCACGCAAGATGTGTTCCCACAGGGCGCGAGCACGAGGCTGGCGATGGATCCGGCAGCGGACTGGCCCGCGATATCCTGGCCACTCCCGGAATATCGACCCGCCCGATCCATCGTCCCCGACATCTGGAAAGATCAATGGCCATTCAGCGTCCCGCCGCACGGCGTCCATGAAGGCGTCGGTCACCTGAACCGAAAGATTGAAGTGCCGCAGTGCGCTCGGTGCGCGCTTTGCCGAAACGAACTCGTCGATGTCCGGATGGTCGCAGCGGAGCGTCGCCATCATGGCGCCGCGACGGGCTCCGGTCGACAGGATCGTCGCGCACATCGAATCCCATACTTTCATGAACGAGACGGGACCCGAAGCGATGGCGCCGACGCCCTTGGCGCGCGCGCCGCGCGGGCGCAGGGTCGAGAAGTCATAGCCGACGCCACCGCCGTGCTGCATGGTAATGGCGCCTTCGTGGAGGGCACGGAAGATGCCCTCGATCGAGTCCTCGATTGTCCCCATGACGAAGCAGTTGAACAGGGTGACGTTGCGGCCGGTACCGGCGCCCGCTTGAATCCGTCCGCCAGGCAGGAACTTGAAGCCCTTCAGCACGTCGAAGAACCGTTGCTCCCAGAGGTCCCGGTCGCGTGGTTCGACGGCGCTCAACGCCCGCGCCATGCGACGCCAGCTGTCTTCGACAGTGCGATCGCCGCCGCCCGTGCTGTCTCGATACCTGTATTTGGTCTCCCAGACATGACGGGACACGTCCACTGCAAGAGACGTGTCGCCAGCCGTCTGTCCAGGCATCGACTTGCCGCTATGCGCGACGCATCACGCGAGCGACTCCAGCGCAAGGGCGATGCCCTGGCCGCCGCCGATACAGAGTGTCACCACGCCGCGCCTGAGCCCGTCGCGCCGCATCGAGTGCAGCAGACGGGTGGTGAGGACCGCGCCCGTCGCGCCGATGGGATGGCCATGGGCGATGGCGCCGCCCTCGACGTTGACCACGTCCTCCGCAAAGCCGAGTTCGCGGTAGACGGCGATGGCGATTGCGGCGAAGGCCTCGTTGATCTCGACCCGTTCGATGTCCTTGATCGACCAGCCGGCGCGCGCCAGCGCCTGGCGCACCGCCGGCACCGGCCCCAGGCCGAACATGCCCGGCTCCACGGCGCCGATACCGTAGCCGGCTAGCCGAGCCACGGGCTTCAGTCCCTGCTTGTCGGCAAAGCCGCGCTCGGCCACCACCATCGCCGCCGCGCCGCTGTTCAGCCCCGGCGCATTGCCGGCCGTGATGGTGCCGTCCTTGCGGAAGGCGGGGCGCAGCCTGGCGAGGCTCTCGAGTGTCGTATCCGCACGGTTGTGCTCGTCCTTGCGAAAGGTGCCGGGCTTGTTCCGCTCACAAAGCTCGACTGGCACGATCTCATCGTCGAACTTGCCGGCGCCTTGCGCTGCCGAGAAGCGCTTCTGCGAGCGCTCGGCCCAGCGATCCTGATCCTCGCGCGTGATTTGGCGGGATTTGACCAGCTCCTCCGTATGCCATCCTGAATGCCGATCGGAAAAGGCGTCGTTGAGCCCGTCGCGCAGCATGCTGTCGTAGATCTGCGCGTCGCCCATGCGATAGCCCCAGCGCCCGCCGGCCATCAGGTAGGGGGCGAGGTCCATATTTTCCATGCCACCAGCGATCGCCGCATCGGCGTGGCCGAGCCAGATCTCCTGGGCTGCCGAGACGATGGCCTGGGCGCCCGAGCCGCAGACGCGGTTGACGGTCATGGCGGGCACCTCGACCGGCACGCCGCCGTTGATCGCCGCTTGGCGCGCGGGATTCATCTTGTTGCCGGCCTGGATGACATTGCCCATCACCACGCTGGCGACCTTCGCCGGGTCGAGCGCGGCGTGAGAGAGCACGCCTCTCACGACCGCCTCTCCGAGCGCGGTGGCGGGCGTCGATTTCAGGCTTCCGCCATAGGTGCCGATGGCCGTTCTGAGCGGGGAGCAGAGAACAACTTCGCGATTGGACATTTGCGACCTCCTCAAGATGCTTGTGAAATCCGCGGCCGTTCAGCTCCTCTGAGGGCGCATCATTCGGCCCTCGAGTCTGTTGCCGCCGATACCGTGTTGAAAATGGTGCCGAACTTGCGAACGTTGGTATGCAGGAGTTCAAGACGCCGGTCGTTCTCGTCAGTGTCGAAAATCAGCTCGTAGTCGACCGAGATGATCTTCGGCGGGCTGTCCTGTCGGACGCCGTGGAGACTGACTTCGACGCCACGCAGATCGAAGCGGAGCAGAGGGACCGCCCGCTCGATGCTCTTGATCATGCAAGGAGCCAAGGCCGCCAGAAAGAGTTCGGCGGGATTGAATGCGTCTGACCGTCCCTTCACGTCGGTGTCGAGCACGACTTCCGCGTCCTTGCAGGCCGCGACGCTGCCGTGGGCGTCGAGTCGTCTTGCTGTCACCTTGTATTCGAGCATCTATGGCCCCTGTCAGAAGCGAATGGGCGAGCCTGAATGCGGTATAGAAATACGAATCTGCTACCCGCGCACGCATTGACCTGCGTCAAGAACGTGGGTCGTCAGGCCGCCTGAGCCGTACGCGAAACCGGCGCTTCATCGGCAGGTTTGCCGGCCAGCTCCGCCTCGGTCAGCCGCGCATAGACTTCGATCCGGTTGATGCGATAAAGGGTCTCGAGGAACACCCAACGCTCGCCGAGATTCTCGGTGTTGGCAGTGAAGTCCGCGTTGCGTCGACCCGCGAAGCTGTGGCTCAAGTGCCCTTCCTTGCTTCCGGCATAGGCGAAATAGAAGCCGGCCTCGCCTTCGAAGACCGTCTCGCCACCCGGTATCCCCTGCCGCGCCAGGCCGACAGCCAGCAGCGCGTTTCGTACGGCCGCACCTTCACGCACGGAGCGACCGCCGCTGCGGCCGCCTTCGAGGTTGCCCGCAGCCAGGTTCACGCATTGGGCGAGCGCGCCGTGAACCTGTCCCGCATCGAGGCCCATGATCTTGGCGGCAGCAACCGCGGCCCCGAAGATGCTGAACACGGCGCCGGCATGAAATCCCCGCGCCAGGATGGTAGGGACGAAATCTGCCGCCAGGCGTTCCATGACCTCGTAGCCGGCCGCTACTCCGGTCAGGAACTTTTGTCCGGAGCAGCGTGTTGCCTCGGCAGCCATGAGTGCCGCGGGCAGGACGGCGCAACTCGGGCGAACCACCATCCGGAAGGTGTCCCACTTGCCCCCGGCAAACATCATCTCCGAATTGATGAAGGCGGCTCCGGCCCGGGTGAAGCGCCGCCCGTCGACGAGTGTCGTGGTCGTGCCGCCGCAGCCGAGCTCTTCCTCCTCGACGAGGCGGATGGCCTGCATCGTTTCCGGGAAACCATGGCCGAGCAGGCATGAGGACAAGCCTTGCAGGGCGACGCCGCGAGCGCGGTCAAGGACCTCCGGCGGAAGATCCGAATAGGCAAGCGCCGTCACCCAACGCGAAAGGCGCCGGCTGATGCTCTCTGCAGACATGCGGTTTCCCTGCGATGAATGACAAGCTGTATCGTCGATGGGCTGCAAGACGTCACGCCGCTGCCAGCGACCGCACCTGGAGGTCGACGGAAGTCGCCGCCAGGCGCATGCTGACGGCGTGCAAGCGGAGGGACAGGGACATGGAAGGTCTCCCATCGACCCCCGGCGACGCGGCGCCGGAAGGGTGGGACGCGTTCCTGAGCTACAGCCACCGTGATTCCGCCGCAGCGGAGCGCGTCCACGCCTTTCTCCAGGAATTTCCGCTGCCGCCGCATGCCGGCCAGGCGCGGCGCCGGCTGCGAATCTTTCGGGACCGCAGTGACCTGCGGGCGAGGAATCTCGGCGACGAGTTGCCGGGCGAGATCGCCAGCGCCGCGATCCTGCTCGTCTGCTGCTCGAGCAGCGCCAGCGCGTCGGGCTGGGTCACTCGGGAGATCGAAGCGTACCTGACGAAACGCGGCGACAAGGCCCAGATCATTCCATTGCTGTTGTCGGGCGAGACCGAGAATGCGCTCCCCGAGCCGCTCAAGAGCCGCGAGCCCCTTGTCCTCGATCTGCGTGACGGCTGGCAGCTCGGCCGACCGCGCTCGTCGACCCGACTGGAGCTCCTGCGCGCCATTGCCGGCATTGCCGACATTCCCCTTCGCGAGCTGATCCCGTGGGACCAGGCGCGACGCCGACAACGGCTGGCGATGGCTGCAGGAGCTGGCCTCGCCGTCACCGCCGCGCTGATCGCGCTCGGCGTCAGCCTGCTGCTGGAACGGCGAGGCGCGGAAGCGCTCGCCAGTCATCGCCAAGCAGAAGGCGCCCTCGTGCAATTGGCGACCGGCGACGTGCCGCACGCCGTCGCCGCCCTGGGCCGCGTGATTGGAAACTCCGGCGAAGAGTTCGCGCGCGACTACGGCGACGTGTTCCGTTTCTGGCTCGCCCGCCTCTCGCCGTTGGACCGCGTCGTCGCCAATGCCCAGGGTGCCCTGCTGCGCAAGGGCGGACGCAATCACCTGGTGCTTGGCGCCCAGTCCATGCCAATCGTGGCCGCCGACGAACCATTCGAAGCCGTTCGCGTTGGCGCCGACCACCTTCTCGTCGTCGCCCCGGGCGAAGTCCTCCTTCTCGCCCTGCCCGACATGCGGCCCGTGCTGCGGCAAGCCTTTCCGACCCGACTGACGTTCGAGGCCTTCGCATCCGCCGCCGATGGGCGTGTCGTTGTCGCGGCCGCCAGCCAGCTCGAAACCACAAACGACGAGGACAAACCAACCATCGTTCACCCCTGCCATATCCTGGTCGTCGCTCCTGGAGCGACATCGCCAACCGTCGGGACGCCCTCCAGCGAGGCCGTTCGGCCGGCGGCGAGCGGCCGATTGGCAATGGTGTTGCGTCAGAAGGACGAGGCAGGCTGGCTGCTCGCCTCATCCTGTGTCGTGTCGCGCGAAGAGCTGGACGAACCGGATTCGGAGAAGCCGCGCAGTGACCTGCCCGCGGCTGCGCAGGCGTTCGCGAAAATCCTTCCGGAATCCGGCGTCGACATGGTGGCCTTGCAGCCTCTCCGGCCGATTGCCCGGTTCGACTTTCCAAGTCTGCTGGGCGAAGCCCGCCTGTGGCGTCACGACGCCAGCCAATCGACGCCGTTGGCGGTTTCGACGGCGTTCAACGCAGCGCTGCTCGCCCGAACGATGGAGGCGCTGGAGAAGCTCGCAGATCGCGAATCCGCCGACTGGGCGCCCTACTTCCACGACCTCGAGGAATGCGCGGTGGCCTGCGGCGCGGTGCCGGTGGAGGGCGGGACCATCATCTGGTCGGTAACGGTCAGTGGAAACAGCCTGGTGAACGTCACCCAGTGCGAGGTGCGCGACGCGCCGCCCGGTGCGCGCTGCCAGCCGAACCGGGTTGACTTCACCACCATCAACGCCGGGCACGTGTTCAGTCCGGGCGGACGCTGGATGCTGACGATCAGCCAGCACATCGGCGCGGCGCCACTTCAATTGTTCGACCTGATCGGATACCGCCATGTGCCGCTTGGCCGCATGCCGGCGGGCAAGGTCGTCCAGGCCGCCTTCACATCGAGCCCGGAGCGCCTGCTCGTGCTGACCGAGAACGACGAAGTGTGGGTCTTCGAAAGAGATGCATCGGGCTGGCGGCTGCAGCGGCGGATCCCCATCGCGACCCTGGTCGGCGATTCGAGCGATGCCTGTCACTATTACGGCACGGCGGCGAACGGTCGCCAATTGCTCGATCGACCCTTGCTGTCGCTGTCCCCGGCCCTCGCGCTGGCGCTCAACAACGATTGCACGCTCCTGGCGATCGACCCCTCCACCGGTAACCTGCGCTGGCGTGCGCCCCTCGGCAGGCCGGCCGCCGACGAACGCATCGACCTCATCAGCGCTCCGGGCAGTGCCGTCATCGCCGTGACGATCGGCGCGCGGCTGCGCCTGTTCCACGCCGGCACCGGCGCGCCGTTGTCCGACACGATCGACATCACGACGCTGTTCGCCGGCGCCAAGCCCGAGGATACTCGCGTGTCGGTGACAGCTGCCGGCGAGGTTCGCGTCACCTCCACCAGCGCAGGCACGGCGATTCGCGAAGCACCTCCGCTCGAGCGGGATTTCAAGGCATTGATGCCCCGGCTGCACAGCTGGACCGGCATCTCCGGCACGTCGTCGGCCACCCAGCCGGAGGAGGCCGATCCTGCCGGCTCTCAGCGACCTCGATGATGTCCCGATCGGCTCGGCCGCCCTCCCGGTTCATGCGGCCGAGCCGCTCGCGCAGGGTCACGCGACCAGCCCCGCCTTGCGAAATCCGGAGATCACATGCTCGCGGTCTTCGGCTCGCAGTTCCCTGAGCTCGTTCAACGGGAGCGACAGGTAGGTACGGAAAGCCTCGTTGAAACGCTCCAATGCTTCGGCGAACACGATGCGCGCCTCGTCGACCTGCCCGGTCTGTCCGAGCGCAGCCAGCAATGTGTTGTAAGGCGGCCGGAAGTGTGGAAACGAGTGGCGCAACTGCTGTGCAACCCGTATCGAGGCAGCATAGTCCTCCGCCAGGTAGTGCGCGCGAGCGACATAGTGCAACCATAGAGGGATGAGAGGATCGAACGGGCTGAGACGCATTGCCGTCTGCAGGGGTTTGATCGCGTCCCGAGGCCGCCCGCCCCAGAGACGTGCGCCCCCTTGGGCGCCGTAGGCCACCGCAGAATTGGGTTCGAGGCTGACCGCGAGATCGGCCTCGGCAAGGCTTTCCTCATGCGATCCTAACATCCAGAGGGCACGCGCCAGCACGGCATGTGCTGCAGCATCGGTCGTATCCTTCTTGACCGCGTTCCTCGCGTGCTCGAGCGCCTGAGGGACATTCACGTTGCGAAGATCGGGACGGAAAATGGTGACTTCATTGAGATAGCTTTGGGCGAGTGCGGCATCCGCCCGGGCGAATTGCGGATCGAGCTGGATCGCGCGCGCAAAAAAGCCGCGAGCCTTCGCGATCTCTTCAGCCTCGGTATTCGCGAGATGCCACATTCCGCGGTGGAAGCATTCCCAGGCGTCCAGACGTTCCGGCGCCTTGCGCGCCGCGCGCTCGCGCTCGCTGCGCTCGACCCGCGGCTGGATCGCCTCGCAAACGCTCGTGGCGATCTCGTCCTGCACCAGGAAAACGTCGGCCACGTCGCGGTCGTAGTGCTCGGCCCAGATCTGCCGACCTGTTGCCGCGTCGACGAGCCGTGTCGTCACCCGTATGCGGCTGCCGGCCTTTCGGATACTGCCTTCCAGCACATAGCGGACGCCAAGCTCGCGACCGATGTCCGTGATGGCGGTCGCCTTGCCCTTGTAGGTAAAGGTCGAATTGCGCGCGATGACGAACAACGCCCGCGACTTCGATAGAGTTGTCAGGATGTCTTCGGCAACGCCGTCTGAAAAGTACTCCTGCTCCGGATCGCCGCTCGAATTTGCAAAGGGAAGTACGGCGATGCCCGGTCGCTCGGATAGTCCCGGAGCCGCATGCAAGGACTCACGAAATTCGTCCGGCTGCCGCCGATCCGGCGCAATTGCCGGCTCCGGGCGGTCCGGGAGGATGCGCACGTCGCCGACAAAACGCAGACCCTTGCGCGCAATCGTACGGATCAGCTTCTGGTGCTGACCGTCGTCGCCGACCGCCTTGCGCGCAGCGAAAATACGGCTCGTCAGGGTCGACTCCGAGACGATCCGACCTCCCCAGACCGAGGCGACTAGATCGTCCTTGGTGACGACACGGTCGCGGTTCTGCAGCAGGAAAATCAGCAGATCCAGCACCTGCGGCTCGATGGCAATGGCGTCCGCACCCCGGTGAAGTTCACGCCGGTCGGCATCCAGCACATGATCGCCAAAGAGAAATCGCACGTTGCTGCCCCGACGTTTCCGCCCAACCACTTCTTCGAGAACGCGTCAACCGATCTCGATCACGCCTTCGCCGCCGGCATAGAGCCTGTCGACCAGCGCCTTGCGGCGCTCGAGCGTGGCGCGCTGGTTGATATAGCCCTTGTCGGTGATCTCGTGGCCGTCAACCGACGGCGGCTCGGTCATCAGCAGCGCGCGCTTGACGCGCATCGACGAGCCCTTGCCTTCCCGGTTCATGCGGCCCAACCCCTCGCGCAGGACGCCGACCACGGCGGGATGGGCGAGCAGCTCGGGCGTCGAGAGCTTGGCGCCGTCCTCTCCGGCGAGCTGGCGGCAGGCGGCGACATTGGGAAAGCCCAGCAGGCCGGCATAGTCGCGGTCCTGGCCGCAGATCACGGCGTCCTGAAGCACCGGGCTGGCCGCCGCGATGGCCGTCGCGCGCAGCGTACCCACCAGCACGAAGGTGCCGCTCATCAGCTTGAAGTCCTCGACAACGCGGCCGTCGAAGATCAGGCCCCAGCTCGGGTCCTCGGCATCGACGAAGCGGCCGGCATCGCCGATCTTGTAGAAGCCTTCCTCGTCGAACATCTGCGCCGTGAGGTCGGGCTGGCGATAGTAACCCGGCGTCACGATCACGCTCTTGAGCCTGAGCTCGTAACGGCCCTCCTCGCCGGTCGGCACGAGCTTGAGCTGCACGCCGGGGAACGGCAGGCCGATCAGGCCGACGCGCTCGGACGCCCAGTGCACGGTCGTCGCCGTCGGCGCGGTCTCGGTCGCGCCCCAGCCGGTGACGAAGGGCAACCGAAAGCCGGTGTACCTGACGGCCAGCGCCTCCATGCGCTCGTAGAGATCGGACGGCAGGGTCGCGCCGCCGTAGGCGAGCGAGTTCAGGTTCCTGAAGAATCGCCGCGCCAGGCCATCGTCATTCTCCAGCGCCGTCGCCAGCATGGCGTAGCCCGCCGGCACGTTGGCGAAGTAGGTCGGCGAGATCTCGCGCAGATTGCGCAGCGTCTCCTCGAACAGGCCGGGCAGCGGCTTGCCGTCGTCGATGTAGGTCGTGCCGCCGTCGGCGAGATTGCCCTGGAAGGTGGCGTTGCCGCCCATCGTGTGGTTCCACGGCAGCCAGTCGAGCATGACCCCCGGCGGATCGTCGGGCCGGCGCGTGCGCGCCATCTGGCCCATCGCCAGGTTGGCGCACATCATCTCCTGGGTGTTGATCACCGCCTTGGGCATTCCGGTGCTGCCCGAGGTGAACAGGAACTTGGCCGTCGTGCCGGGCTCGATCATCTCGACCGAGCGCGCGACGGCCTCGGTCGGGCGCGTCGCCAGGAGCTCGCTCCACGGCAGCGACTGCATCTCGGTTGGCGCCTTGTCGACATGAACCAGCAGCACGCCCTCGAGGTCCAGCGCCTTCAGGGCGCGGGCATAGATCTCGCCGTTCTGCACGAACACCAGGCCCGGCTTGATGAGATCGAAGACGTAGCGCAGCTTGGCGTGGTCCTGGCTCATCACCGAGTAGGCCGGCGACACCGGCGCAATCGGCGCGCGCGCCTGCATCGCCGCCATGGTAAGCAGGGCGAACTCGATCGAGTTCGACGACAGGATCATCACCGGCCTGTCCGGCCCGAAGCCACGCTCGATCAGCGCCTGCGTGACCGAATCGACCTGACGCTTTGCCTCGCCATAGGTGACCTTCAGCCATTCACGGTCGGGCCCGCGGCGTTGTGCCAGCCAGATCCGGTCAGGCGCCTGCGCGGCCCACCTGGCGAGGAACGCCGGCACGTGCTTCTCGTAGGGCTTCAGCCGGTGGTTCGATTGAAGGATGATCGTGCCGTCGTCCCGTCGGTCGACCCGAACGTCGCGGCTCAGGAAGTCGATCGGCTTGAAGGGCGTGCTCATGACGCTGTCCAACGGCGCTTCTCCCAATCTTGCTTGGTCGCCGATATTGAGGAGCAGGCGACATGGCGGCAAGCCGTGACCTTATGCTTCGTCGATCAACCTTTCGCAGAACGCGACGAATGACACCGCATCATCTCGCGCGTGCCGTGCATCATCGATCGTAAGCGTATCGACAGCGTCGTAGTCCGCGACGAGCCGCCGACTGAGTGCGCGCGCCAGGCGGCCAAGTTGCTCTCGCCCATCGGGCTGCGCCTGACGGAAATGTTCGCTGAACCGTACATTCACCTCGGCATGGGACTTGGGCAAACGCCAGGTTCCGGCTCGCAAAGAGCGCGAACGCCGCATGGAACATCGCATAGTACGCCCTGTGGCAGACAACCTCGGGAAGCTCGTTTTGCCAGCGCTCCGTAACCATACCGAGCAACCGGCCGGCTCGACGACGATGTCGACGGACCTCCTCGATCACAAATCGATCCCGTCGGTCCGGATCGCCTGCATCCGGTAGCTCTCCTCGCCTGCCCGTCGCAGCGGCAAAGCAACGGGCTGGATAAACTCGCCGGTATCCACGAGAAGATCGGTGCCGAGGTCGGTCAGTCGATAGCGATCGTCGAGCGTCGGATCGTCGGTCAGAAACACCGCGATGTCCCAGTCGGAATCGGGTCGCGAATCGCCACGCGCCCGCGACCCGAACAGCACGACCTTGGCCACGCGCTCGTGGAAGGCATGCACGACGCGGCGCTTGTATTCCCGGCCAAGGGCAATGTCCTGAGACATGCTACCATCTTAGCATGGGGCATTGGGGAGAGCTCGACCGGCCGGCCGGGAGCCGGGGTCGATGACAGGCGGCACACCAGCATTGCCGCGGGGCCGCCGCTGGCTGCAGTTGTTCGCTGGCGTCGTCTGCATGGTCATGATCGCCAACCTGCAGTATGGCTGGACCCTGTTCGTCCAGCCGATCAACCACAAGTATGGCTGGGGATTGCCGGCGATCCAGGTCGCTTTCAGCATCTTCGTCATCTGCGAGTCCTGGCTGGTGCCCTTCGAGGGATGGTTCGTCGACCGCTTCGGCCCACGCATCATCGTCATCGTGGGTGGGGTGCTGATCGGGCTCGCCTGGATCGTCAATGCCTTCGCCTCCTCGCTCGCCCTGCTCTACGTGGGCGCCGCCCTGGGTGGCATCGGCGTCGGCTGCGTCTACGGCACCTGCATCGGCAATGCACTGAAATGGTATCCCGATCGGCGCGGCCTTGCCGCCGGCGTCACCGCGGCGGGCTTCGGCATCGGCTCGGCAGCCACCATCATCCCGATCCAGAGCATCATCCAGACGAGCGGCTACGAGGCGGCCTTCCTGTGGTTCGGCGTCGGGCAGGGTCTGGTCATTCTCGCCCTCGCGCCGTTCCTGCGTGCGGCACCAGCTCACCGGGCATCGGCGGACGGACTATCGGCTGACGGGGCGCCGACCGCGGCGTCGGGAGCGAAGCCCAGCCACACCCCGGCCGAGGTTGTGCGCGCGCCGCTCTTCTGGCTGCTCTATTTCATGATGGTGCTGGTCGGCGCCGGCGGCCTGATGGCAACGGCGCAGCTGGCGCCGATAGCGCACGAGATGAAGGTAGCCCATGTACCGGTCAGCCTGCTGGGCATCACGTTGCCGGCGCTCACCTTCGCGCTGTCGATCGATCGGGTCCTGAACGGAGTCACCCGCCCGCTGTTCGGCTGGGTGTCGGATCGCATCGGCCGTGAGACCACCATGTTCATCGCCTTCGGGCTGGAGGCGCTGGGCATCGTCGCCCTCGGTCACTACGGCAGCGACCCGTTGCTTTTCGTTCTGCTGGGCGGGATCGTGTTCTTCGCCTGGGGCGAGATCTACAGCCTCTTCCCCGCCACCTGCACCGACTGCTTCGGCAGTCTCTATGCAGCCACCAATGCCGGGCTGCTCTATACGGCCAAGGGGATGGCCGGCCTGCTGATACCGATCGCCTCCCTGCTGATGGCCGAAAGCGGCAGCTGGCACCTCGTCTTCCTCGCGGCTGCGGCCATGAACGCCCTGGCGGCCGTCCTGGCGCTCCTCGTCCTGCGGCCGATGCGGGCGAGCTACATGGCCAATTTCCATCCGCTCCGCGAACAGCCGGGTGCGGCCTGAATGTCCGTTCACATCGGCCCGGTTTTCGGCCACATTCCGCCGCAGCACTGAGAGGGAGAGGCCATATGGATTTCGAATACTCCGATCGCAGCAAGGCGTTGCTGGAGAAGCTCAACAAGTTCATGGACGAGGTCATCTATCCGGCCGAGCCCGTCTATGAAGAGCAGATGGAGAAGGCCAAGGATCGCTGGTCGCTCCCGCCGGTCCTCGAGGAGTGCAAGACCGAGGCGAAGAAGCGCGGCCTGTGGAACATGTTCCTCCCGGCCGACCGCGCCTCGGGCGACACGCACGGCACGATGGGTCTCTCCAACCTCGACTATGCGCCGATCTGCGAGGTGCTGGGCCGGTCCGCGATCGCCTCGGAGTCGGTCAACTGCTCGGCTCCCGACACCGGCAATATGGAGGTGTTCGCCCGCTACGGCTCGGCCGAGCACAAGGAGAAGTGGCTGAAGCCGCTGCTCAACGGCGAGATCCGCTCCTGCTTCGCCATGACCGAGCCGGCCGTCGCCTCGTCCGACGCGCGCAACGTCGAATGCCGCATCGAAAGCGACGGCGACAGCTACGTCATCAACGGCCGCAAATGGTGGTCGTCGGGCATGGGCGACCCGCGCTGCAAGGTCATCATCCTGATGGGCAAGTCGGATCCCAACGCGCCGGCCTACCGCCAGCAGTCGATGATCGTGGTGCCGCGCGACACGCCCGGCATCAAGATCGTCAAGATGCTGCACGTGTTCGGCTACGACGACGCGCCGCACGGCCATGCCGAGGTGGTCTACGACAATGTGCGGGTGCCGAAGTCGGCCATCCTGCTGGGCGAAGGCCGCGGCTTCGAGATCGCCCAGGGCCGCCTTGGCCCGGGCCGTATCCATCACTGCATGCGCGCCATCGGCGTCGCCGAGCGGGCGCTCGAGATGGCGATCAAGCGCGCCAAGAGCCGCGTCGCCTTCGGCCAGCGCATTTCCGAGATGGGCGTCACCAAAGCCCATGTCGCCGACATGCGCATGGAGATCGACATGGCCCGCCTGCTGGTCCTGAAGGCCGCCTGGGCGATGGACAAGTTCGGCAACAAGGAAGCGCGCCAGCAGATCGCCATGATCAAGGTGGCGGTGCCCAACATCAGCTCCAAGGTCGTCGATCGCTGCCTGCAGCTGCACGGCGCCGGCGGCGTCAGCCAGGTCTTCAAGCTCGCCAGCATGTACGCCCACCAGCGCACGCTGCGCCTGGCCGACGGCCCGGACGAGGTCCATCGCGACCAGGTCGGCCGGCTGGAGATCGCGAAGTACAACTGACGTTCTTCGTTCCTCCTCCGTAGTCGGGGGAGGTGGCCCAAAGGGCCGGAGGGGGAAAGCCACGCTCGAGATGATTCCGATTCCGACGTCGGAACTTCAGAGATCCCGACCGAGGCTTTCCCCCTCCGCCCCGTATGACTGGGGCACCTTCCCCGTGGGCGGTTCCTTGACTGGAGAACATGGGGCGCGATCCTGCCGGTGTCGCGCCCTTCTTCTTCGCCCATGGGGAGGCCTCAGTGGATCAGCCGAAGCTCAAAACACATCATGTGACCGAGCATCTCGCCAACGAGCGGACCGTCCTGGCCTGGGTCCGCACCTCGATCGCGGTCATGACCTTTGGCGTCGCGCTGAACCGCTTCAGCCTGTTCCTGCTCGAGTTCCATCGCACGTCGGCGTCGGAGCAGGCCGTCAATCGCCACGCCGAAACCGTCGGCATCGCCCTGATCGCACTCGGCGTGCTGATCATGCTCGGCGCCTCGTGGCACTACGTCCACGTGTCGCAGACGATCGACGAGGAAACCTACCGGCCGCGCCGCTTCATGGTGATCGGCATGGCCTTCGCCGTCGTCGCCATTGGCGGGACGGCGCTGGTCCTCCTGTTCTCGAGCTAGTCCGATCTTCCTGGTTAGCGTCGCGCCGAGCCGAGCGGCGCCGGCGGTCCGTCGGGCACCTTCATGAGCTCGCTCTCCGGCATGCCCGCCTCGTAGGCGGCCGCCATCTCCGCCGGCTCGAAAGCGACGCCGATCGGATTCTTGCGGAAGGCGTCGGTCATGAAATAGGCCGAACACTCCCCCTTGGTCTTGAAGCGATCGACCTGCAGCTCGACCGAATTGCCATCGGGGTCGCGGTAGTACATCGAGATCGTCGGGCCGTGATGGATCGGCCGGTATGGCTCGATGCCCTTGTCCTTGAGGCGGCGCCAGGTCGACAGCAGCTGGCCGATGTCGCGGAAGGTGTAGGCGACGTGCGCCAGGCCCCACGCCTTCTGGTCGGGCTCGTGCAGCCCTTCGACATTGA
>NZ_JBFWZI010000149.1:0-8326 GCF_050185545.1 Reyranella sp.
GCTCGGGGCGCACGCGCAGGATGCGCATCGCCCTCTTCGCCCTGTCGGTCAGCGTATCGGCGATCGCCTCGGGAAAGGTCGGATGGTCGTCCGGCGTGTTGTAGTCGACGAACAGGATCTCGTCGTCGGGATCGGACATCACCTCGGCCAGCGCATTGAAGCTGATCGCCGCCCGCTTGTGCAGGTTGTAGCCGTGGCTGTCGTTGCGGCCGTAGAGGATTACCGAGAACATGGCGGGCGCCGCGTGCTCGGCCTACTCGCCCGGCCGCCGCAGCTCATGCCGCGCCGCGGCGTGCTCGATCATCTCCGGCGCGGCGATCTCGACCACCTTCGTCCAGTGCTGCCGCGCCTGCCCGGGGGCGCCGGCCGAGGCCGCCAGGACTCCGAGCTGGAACAGCGCCTCGGCGTGGCGGCTGGTGTTGTCGGCGCGCGTCAGCACCTCGCCCGGCGAGGACCGGCCGGCGTGCAGGGCCAGCAGTGGCCCCGGCCACTCGGAGGGGACCGCCGCGCCGTCCGCCTGCGCCGGTGCCCGATCGAGCCTGGCAAGGGCGGTGTAATGATAGAGACGCCAGTACGGATCGGCGGGCTCGGCCCGACGGGCCGCTTCGAGGGCAGGGAGAGCCGCCGCGTAATCGGCGAGGCGCAGCAGGACGCTGGCGCGCGCCGGCGCATTGTCGCCCGGCAGCAGCTCCAGCTGCCGGCGCCAGTCGATGTCGGCCTCCTCGAGGCGGCCAAGGGCCAGACGGGCAATGGCGCGGCTGCCGGTGATCTCGGCGTTTGCCGGCTCGATTCGCACGGCCCGGTCGAGCTCGGCCAGCGCCTTGTCGTGGCGCCCGAGCACCACCAGGGCCTCGCCCCTGAGAGCCAGGACGTTGGCGAGGTTCGGATCGAGCCTCAGCGCAAACGCATAGTCGAGCAGAGCGAGCTTGGGGCGTCCGCTCGCGAGGTAGGCATTGCCGCGGCCAAAATAGGCGTGGGGCCGGCGCTTCGCGTGGCCGGCCCGGAGGACCTTGGTATAGGCGAGGATTTCCGCCACGGACATCCCGCGACTGCGGACGGCGAAGTGGCGGTCCGGCATGCCGCGCCGCACCATGGATTCGGTCCCCGGCCTCGGCAATAACTCGCCCAGCGAAACACCACCCCATCCCAGCAAGTCCCGCACGGCCCTCCGCCCCTGGAGCGCGGCGGCCGGGTTGGCGGAATCGGCACTCAGGAGCTCGGCAAACAGCTCCGCCGCGGTGTCGAGAGCGCCCACCCGCAGGCTCTCATGAGCGCGCACGTAGAGTGCCTCCCAGCCGGACGCGCTGCCCGGGGGCGGCGCGACGGGCATGCCGAGGCGATCCACAACTCGTCGCCAAACGTCCAGGACGGCTTCCCACACCGGCGCCGTCGGCACGAACTTCAAGGCCTGGTTCTTCAGCACGTGCAACCGTCTCGGATCGTATCCGTCAAACACCTTACACTGCCCGCCGCCCAACGCGAGCGGCAATCGGGTGTGCTCGCTCGATGGTCGTGGGCAATTGCCCGCTTCCGGGGCGATCGTCGGGTCACCCCTCCCCGTCCAGCCGGACCTCTGTAAATCATGGTCGCACAAAACGCGACAGCTACCGTGCCGCACGGGCCGCTGGAAAAGGGCGAACACACGCGTGACTTTCCCTCCCCCCGCAATCGGGGGAGGTGCCCCAAAGGCGTTAAACCAAGAAGAATCCTCACCCTGAGGAGCGGCCCGCAGGGCCGCGTCTCGAATCGGGCGAAGTAACCTTCGCCCTTCGGTCGGCAAAGAAGGGGCCGCTGCGACACTGCTTTTTCAACGATCTACTGTGTGGCCCATCCTTCGAGACGGCCGCTGCGCGGCCTCCTCAGGATGAGGATTCTTCTTGGTTTGACGCCTATGGGGAGGTGCCCCGTCATACGGGGCCTGCCTTCGCCGAAGCGAAGCCGCTTCGGCTTCGCGCGGGCAGGCGGAGGGGGAAGGCCTCAGCCGAGATGCCTCGGATTCCGACGGCGGAATCGGAGAGGTCTCATCTGTGGCCTTTCCCCTCCGGCCCTTCGGGCCACCTCCTTCGATTACGGGGGAGGGATAAATGGCTGAGAGAAGAATTAAGAGCGCTCCGAATGCGAATGCCCTTGTTGTCCCTCGCGTCCACTCCTGGCATCCAGTCCGGAGAGTACAGGAGCCCGTTCTTGCCCTGCCATCGATCCGACCGCGCAGCGCTGCGGTCGTCCGACGATAGTGTCGATGTCGGCTGACCGCGGCCTCTTCTATGGCTGGCGGGTCGTCGCGGCCTGCTTCGTCATCGCCTCCTTCGGCTGGGGGCTCGGCCTGTTCGGCTCGAGCGTCTACCTGCAGGCGGTCACCGCGGCACACGGCTGGGCGGTGGCGGAGGTCGCATCGGCGATCACGCTGTTTTTCCTGGTGAGCGCCGCCGCGCAGCGCTTCGTCGGGCGCAGCATCGACCGCTGGGGGCCGCGGCCGGTGCTGGCGATCGGCACGCTCAGCATTGCCAGCGGTGTCGCGCTGATCGGCCAGGTGCGCGCGCCCTGGCAGCTCTATCCCTGTTTTGTCCTGATCGGCATCGGCTGGTCGACGCTGTCGACGACCGGCCTGGCAGCGACCGTAGCGCCGTGGTTCGAGCGCCATCAGGGCCGCTCGATCACGCTCGCCATCATGGGCGCGAGCGTCGGCGCCATCGCCGGCGTGCCGCTGCTGCTGCTCGCGCTCGAGCGGCTCGGCCTCGGCGCCGGGCTGGCGGTTGCGGCGCTGGCGACCGCCTGCGTGCTGCTGCCGCTCATCGGCTGGGTGCTGCGCTTCCGCGGGCCGGCCGATCTCGGCCTGCGGCGCGACGGCGATTCGCCGCCCCCGGAAGGGGCGACCCCGCCCGTCCCCTCCGCGAACGCCGCGCCGGCCAGCCGGCGCGTCCTGCTGTGGAGCGCGGCGGCGGGCTTCGCGCTCGGCCTCACGGTGCAGATCGGCTTCATCACCCATCACCTCGCGCTGGCCGCGCCGGTGCTGGGCGCCGCCGGCGCTGGCCTGCTCGTCAGCGCGACCGGCATGACGGCCTTCGCCGGACGCCTCGTGCTCGCGCGCATCGTCGATCGGGTGGATCCGCGGCGGCTCGCCGCCGGCATCATGGTGCTGCAGACGATGGCGCTGGTCGCGATCGTGCACTCGTCCACCGCCACCGTGCTGATCGTCGCCAGCCTGGTCTACGGTTATGGCATCGGCCATGTCACGACGCTCGGGCCGGTCGTCGTCCGCCGCGAGTTCGGCGCCGCCGCGTTCGGCGCCACCTATGGCAGCGCGGCCTCGGTGATCCAGGTCGTCTCGGCGCTGGGGCCGGCCCTGTTCGGCGTGCTACGCGACGCCTTCGACGGCTATGCGATCGTTCTCGGCGCGGCCGCGTTCACCACGGTGCTTGGCGCCGTCATCCTGCTGCTGGGCAGACGAGGGCGCGGAGCGGCGCATTCATAATATGGTTTCATGGGTGAACGGGATTGCGACACATCGATGAAGATCACGGTCACGTTGCCCAACGAGCTCTATCGCCGTGCCAAATCAGAGGCGGCACTGCGCGGGTGCTCGTTGCGGGACCTGGTCGATGAAGGATTGCGGCTCGTTCTCGCTGCACCACGCAGGTCAGGCCGGCATTCGAGCCTCGCCAGACCGACCAGGCGGGCGCGCGGCATGATCGCTTCCGGCGTTTTCGATCTCGCGTCGAATCCCAGGCACTTCGCAGGCTTCGGCCGCGATGGCCGGGCAGGAGGCCAGGGAAACAAGCCTCGATGATCACGGTAGCCGGCTCTGTGTCGCCGGCTGCCGTCGAACTCCGCCGCTCTACCCGCGACAGGTCACTCCGGCTCGATGCCCGCCGCCTTGGCGATCTCGCTCCAGGTCTTGAGCTCGCGCGAGACGCGCTTGGCGAACTCCGCCGTCGGCTCGCCGCCCGCCTCGCTCGCCAGGTCGCGGATCTTGGCCTTGACCTCGGGCTCCGCCAGCACCGCCACCACATCGTTGCGCAGGCGCTCGGTGAGCGCCGACGGCAGGCCGCGCGGCGCAAACAGCGAGAACCAGGCCGACTGGTCGACGCCCGGCGCACCGATCTCGGCCATGGTCGGAATGTCGGGCAGCTCGCTCAGGCGCTTGCCGCTGCTCACCGCCAGCATGCGCAGGGTGCCGGCGCGATGATGCGCCATCACCGTGAGCGGGCTGGTGAAGCCGACCGGGATGTGACCGCCCGCCAGCTCCTGCATCATCGGCGCCGCGCCCTTGTAGGCCACGTTCTCGATCTTGAGCCCGCTGCGCAGCCGGAACAGCTCGCCGATCAGGCGCGTCGTGTTTTCGGTGCTGCCAAACGTGTACTTGCCGGGATTGGCGCGCGCGGCGTTCATGAACTTCTCGGGCGTGTCGAAGCCGGCCTTGGGCGAGCCGACCAGGGCGATCACGCCCAGCACCAGGGTCGTCACCGGCGTGAAGTCGCGCTCGGTGTCGTAGGGCAGGGTCTTGACGGTGAAGGGGTTGATCGTGTGGGCGCTGGTCATGATCAGCAGCGTGTAGCCATCGGCCGGCGCCTTGGCGACGATGTCGCTGCCGAGAATGCCGCTCGCCCCGCCCTTGTTGTCGATGACGACGGTCTGCTTCCAGCGCTCGGCCAGCCGCGGCATGATCAGGCGCGCCACGAGATCGGTGCCGCCACCGGCCGGGTAGGGCACGACCACCCGCACCGGCTTGGCGGGAAACTCCTGCGCCCGCAGGACGGCAGGCGCCGTCGCTGTCGTCGCCAGCGCCAACGCTCCAGCCGCGAAACCGCGCCTGTTGAAACCTGTCTCCTTCAAGTCTGCATCCTCCCGATTCTCTTGTCGGCGCCGACACTACGGACGGGCGCAACAAGGTCAAGGATCGCCGTTACACGCTACGACCTCGGAGGATCGCGCCGCAGGCCCGACTTTCGCCGCAGCATGTCGGCCAGCCACGGAACCGCGGCCTCGGCGGCGGCGCAGGCAGCCGGCGAGGACGTATAGGCCGCGCCCGAATGGTAACCGAGCGGCGTCCACGCGCCCGCATCCTCGACGTCTCGCCGGAATTCCTCGAACCCGAACGTGCCGTCGGGCCGATGGAACATGTCGACACACCTGTCGTGCTCGTCGTTCTCCACGCTGGCAAACACCACCCACGACTTGTCGATGCGCCGGGACATGTCGCAGCGGGCGGCGAACGCGGCGCGTCCGGGTGGTGCCGACTAGGCCGCGTCGGCGAGGATCGTGTCGCTTTCGTTGTCGACCACGACCGCCGTCTCGAAATAGCGGACCTCCGGCGGCGCGCCGTAGCGCTCGGCGATGTAGGCCTTCCATTGCGCGGTGTAGACGGCCTCGGCCTCGGCGCGGCTCTTCCACAGGTAGACCCCGCCGCCGATGCGGCTCTGCTCGTCGAACAGGTAATATTTGCGCACCAGGCCCTTCATGCCGCGATACTTGGGCGCCGATCCCTTGAAAAGCTCGGCCGCCTTCCGGGCGTCGATGCCAGCCGGCAGCGTGAAGTTGACGATGGCGGTGATCATGCGGTCCTCCCTAGGCTTCGGCGCGCTCCTCGCGGACCCGCCAGAGCAGGCAGAAGCCTAGCACCAGGAAAATCAGCACGCACGCCACGCCCAGCCGGTTGGAGCCGGTCGAGGTGGTGATGATGCCGATGGCGAGCGGCGCCATCCAGGCGGTGGCGCGACCCGACAGGGCGAACAGGCCGAAGAACTCGCCAGTCATGCTGGGGGGCGCGAGCCGGCCGACCAGGGTGCGGCTGGCCGCCTGCATCGGCCCCATGCAGAGGCCCAGCAGCAGGGCGAAGGCCATGAACACCTTTTCCTGCAGCGAGCCGAACAGTGACCGGCCGGGCGCCAGCTCGGCGGCCGGCACGAAGAACAGCACGCGATCGTCGCTGACGCCGACGATGCCCAGGGTGGCGATGATGACGCCCAGGATGGCGAGCTGGACCGTGCGCTTGCTGCCGATATGGTCGTCGAGCTTGCCGCCCAGGAAGGCGCCGGGGATCGCGAACACGGTGAGGATGATGCCGAAGATGCCGAGCGTCACCGTGCTCCAGCCGAAGATCGCGGCGGCATAGACGCCGCCGAAGGCGATGATGGCGGCGAGCCCGTCGTTGTAGAGCATGAAGGCGATGAGATAGAGCAGCGCGTTCCTGAAATGGCCGAGCCGCTTCACCGTGTGGACGAGCGCCAGGCCGCCGTTGCGGGCTGCGCCCAGCAGCGAGACGTCCTGTTTGGCCATGTCGGGCGTGAACAGGAACATCGGGATCACGAACACCGCGAGCCACAGCGCCGAGGCCGGGCCGACCAGGCGCTCGAGCTCGTGGGTGCCGGCGTCGAGGCCGAACAGCGGCTGATCGTTGCTCGCCGCCAGGCCGAACATCGCCGGCATGCTGACCATCAGCACGATGAACAGTGAGATCAGCCCGCCGCAATAGCCCAGGCCCCAGCCCAGGCCGCTCAACGAGCCCATGCGCTCGGGCCGCACGATGTTGGGCAGCTGCGCGTTGTTGAACACGATCGACATCTCGGCGCCGATGGTGGCGACGACGACCGCCCAGCTGATCGGTCCGACCAGGTCGGGCCGGCCGGGATAGGCCCACCACAGCGCGGCGCAGCCGAGCCCGAGCAGGAGCTGAAAGGTGAAGATGTAGGGCTTGCGCCGGCCGCCGGCGTCCGCCATGGCGCCGAGGAAGGGGCTCATCAGCGCGATCAGCACGCCCGAGGTCGATTGCGTGAACGCCCACGCCGCCTGGCCCTTCACCGGATCGCCGACCATGACGTTGGCGAAGTAGGGCGCGAAGATGAAGGTGGTGACGATGGTGAAGAAGGGCTGGTTGGCCCAGTCGAACAGCGCCCAGCTGACCTGGCCGAGCTTCGAGGCTTCCGTGCGAGGTTCGGTCGAGTGGCCAGCGTTCACAGAATGCGGACCTGCGAATGGCGCCGCGCCACCGTAGCCAGGCGCTGGTCGTGCGTGAGAAGCGAGGCGTCGAGCGCCTCGGCCAGAGCCAGGTAGACGGCATCATACGCGGTAAGATTGTTTCGGAGCTCCCACACGCGAGACAGAAGGGCTTCGTGCGTGTGCCGGGAAATCGGGAACGCGAAGAGATCCGCAAGCGCCTCCTTTCCGCGCTCCGGGTCGATCTCTCCTGCCAAGGCGTAACGGCGAAGGACTTGCATGACCTCGATGTCGACCAGGTGAGGCGCGTGCAGGCTTCCTCCCGACCCCATGAGCTTTTGCCTGACGGCTTGAGCCGAGGCCGTGCGCAGCAGAAGCTCGATCAGTGCCGAAGCATCGACGACGATCACCGACTGTCACGCTCGGCGCGAACCGCGCGGACCGGATCGGGGGATGGGCTGACCGCGGAACGGCGCTCCAATCGCGCAAGCATTTCCTCGACCGTCGGTCGCTCTGCAACCTCGCGAATCTGATGCAGCAGATAGTCCGAAAGCGACATTCCCGCCAACGCCGCACGCGCCTTCAGGCGCCGGTGCAATGCGTCCGGAACATTGCGAATCTGGATCATGACGGACATGTATTCATGATGAAGACATGTTCAACACATGTCAACGCCAGGCGACGCGCCGCTGAAGCTGCCAGATGGCGTCCCGGTTCGTCGGCGAGAAGACCTTGGCCATCGCCTCCCGCCAGGGCAGCCAGAGCTGCGCCGTGTGCTCGGCCGGATCGAGGGTGGCAACGGTCGCGCTGTCGACCAGGAAGCCGAAAACGTGCTCGGTATTGTGCGTGACTCCGGGTGCATAGCGGGCGCGCCATTGCGGCCAGATCTCGTAGCGGTTGGTGAGCCGCCAGTCGCTGAGCGTGCCCTGGGTGAGGCCGGTCTCCTCCAGAAGCTCGCGCTCGGCGGTGGCGCGCAGGTCGGGGTCGTCGGGCTCGCGCGAGCCGGTCACCGATTGCCAGAAGCCGGGCTGCGCCGCACGCTCGAGCAGGAGCACGTCGAGCCGCGCCGTATAGACCACTACCAGGACGGATTCCGGGATCTTGAACGCCATGGCGGCAGCATAGCCGGAACATTGACTCCCCGCCCCCCACGGCTATGGTCCGCCGGCGATTTTGCGGGCTCCAGAGCGGTCTCGACTCATGTTCCTCTCCCCCTTATGTGCGGCTCGGCGAAGCCGAACGCGCTCATGAGGCGGGCGAGAGGAGCATGAGATGAGTCCAATCCTGGACTGTACGAGGGGAGCGATGAGCAAAGGGCTGGAAGCCGCCATCGATGCGGCGTGGGAAGCGCGCGACGGCATCAACAGCGCCACCAGGGGCGAGGTCCGCGACT
>NZ_JBFWZI010000149.1:8426-12317 GCF_050185545.1 Reyranella sp.
CATGAGATGAGTCCAATCCTGGACTGTACGAGGGGAGCGATGAGCAAAGGGCTGGAAGCCGCCATCGATGCGGCGTGGGAAGCGCGCGACGGCATCAACAGCGCCACCAGGGGCGAGGTCCGCGACTCCGTCGAGGCGGCGATCGCCGGTCTGGACAACGGGACCTATCGCACGGCGGAGAAATTCGGCGACGAGTGGGTGGTCCACCAGTGGCTGAAGAAGGCCGTGCTGCTCTCCTTCCGGCTCTATGATTCGGTGCCGATGGACGGCGGCGCGAGCTTCCCGGGCATGGGCAGTGCCCCGTGGTTCGACAAGGTGCCGCTCAAGACCACCGGCTGGGATGCCGCCCGCTTCGCCAAGGCGGGCTTCCGCGCCGTGCCGGGCTCGATCGTGCGCCGCGGCTCCTACGTGGCGCCGTCGGTCGTGCTGATGCCGTCCTTCGTCAATCTCGGCGCCTATGTCGACAGTGGCACCATGGTCGACACCTGGGCGACCGTGGGATCGTGCGCCCAGATCGGCAAGAACTGCCACCTGTCGGGCGGCGTCGGCATCGGCGGCGTGCTCGAGCCCCTGCAGGCCAACCCGGTGATCGTCGAGGACAACTGCTTCATCGGCGCGCGCTCCGAGGTCGTCGAAGGCGTCATCGTCGGCACCGGCGCCGTCCTGTCGATGGGCGTGTTCATCAGCGCCACCACCAAGGTGGTCGACCGCGCGACCGGCCAGATCCACATCGGCAAGGTGCCGCCCTACTCAGTCGTCGTGCCGGGCAATATCGGCGGCGGGCCGGATCGGCCCTCGACCTACTGCGCGGTGATCGTGAAGACGGTCGACGAGCGAACCCGCTCCAAGACCTCGATCAACGAGCTGCTGCGCGACTGATTTGCCGGGCTTCATGCCCTTCCGGACCGCAGGGCGTCTCGCCCGCTCATGAATCCGAGCGGGCGAGACGCCCGCGGTCCGGAATACGACGACCTCTCACGCCCGGTGGCGCTCCCATTCGGGGCGCGCCTTTATGTGGGCGAGCTCCCTGGCCATGATCTTGGCGATCCGCTCGGGCGCGAAGCCGATGTCGAGCAGGCCGAGATTGGCGTTGGCGACCTCGCGGTACTCGGCGATCCTGCCGTCGCGCAAGGTCATGATCGACACGCCGTCGAAGCCGACTCGCCGGCCCCGGGCCTCGGGAAGGGTCGAGACGTAGCTGAACGTATAGTAAGCGTAGAGCGTCTTGCCATCGGTCACCGGCCGGAACATTTCCCAGCGGAAGTCGCGGGCGGTGCGGTGGAACCAGTCGTCGATCATCTCGGCGATCTTCGCCCGACCCTCGAAGGCACCGTAGAACACGTCGTGATAGACGCCGTCCTCGGTGAACAGGCCGGCGAAGGCCTGGCCGTCGCGGCGTTCGACGGCGCTGCAGAATTCCTTCAGCAGTGCGACTGCATCCATGATTGGTCCTCCCGGAGTTGCCGCAATCATGACTAAACTGCACCGGGCGGCAAGAGCGGCCCGGATCGTGGATCGCATCGGGGGAGACTGAGGCATGAGCTTCTGGATCATCGTCGGCGTACTCGTGTTGATCGCCGTGTGGCTGATCGCGGTCTACAACGGCCTGGTTGCCGGCCGGAACCAGGGACAGACGGCGTGGAGCCAGATCGACGTGCAGCTGAAGCGCCGGCACGATCTCATCCCCAACCTGGTGCAGGTCGTGAAGGACGCCATGGGCTACGAGCAGGAGACGCTCACCAAGGTGGTGCAGGCGCGCAACGCCGCGGCTGCCGCCTCCGGCCCAGCGCAGGCCGGTCCCGCGGAGGCGGCGCTGAGCGTCGCCACGCGCGGCCTGTTCGCCCTGGTCGAGAACTATCCGCAGCTCAAGGCCAACGACAACATCAAGCAGCTGCAGGAAGAGCTGACGACGACCGAGAACAAGATCGCCTTCGCGCGCCAGTTCTACAACGACTCGGTCAATTCCTATAACACGCGCATCCAGAGCTTCCCGGCGGTGGTGGCTGCGGCCTCGCTCGGCTTCCATGCCATGGAGCTGTTCAACATGCCGGACGCCGAGCGCGAGGTGCCGAAGGTGGCGTTGCGGTGAGAGCTGCCTCGCCTTCCTCTTCCGCCTCCCCCGTAATCGGGGGAGGAAAGAAGAAGGTCCCATGAGCACCACCGCCACCACCGACTTCGTCGCCGCGCAGAAGGTCAACCGGCGCAACACGCTGGTGTTGCTGGTCGTGCTGACCGGCGTCGCCGCGCTCACCGGCTACATGATCGGCTGGGCGCTCGAAACCGAAGCCACCGACAGCGTGCCGCTGTTGAGCGCGGCCGGCGTGGTGATCGCGCTGGTGATGACGGCGGCAAGCGTGGTGTGGAGCCTGGTCTCGCTCGCGGTCGGCGACCGGCTGGTGCTCAGGATGGCCGAGGCCAAGCCGATCACCAAGGCCGATGCGCCGCAGCTCTACAACGTGGTCGAGGAGATCTCGATCGCCGCCGGCCAGCCGATGCCCAAGGTGATGGTGCTCGAGACCGACGCGCTCAACGCCTTCGCCACCGGCAACAGGGTGGGCAACGGCACCATCGCGGTGACCCGCGGCCTGCTCGACACGCTCAACCGCGACGAGCTGCAGGGCGTGGTGGCGCACGAGATGGCGCATCTCGCCAACCTGGACACCCGCTACATGGTGGTGGTGGGCGTCACGGTCGGCCTGATCGCCCTGGTCTGCGACATGCTGCTGCGCACCATGGCCTGGGGCGGCTCGGGCCGCAGCAGCAGCAACAAGAAGGGCTCGGGCGGCGGCGGCCTGGTGATCTTCCTGCTCCTCATCGTCGCCGTCCTGGCGCCGCTCGCCGCCAAGGCGGTGCAGATGGCGGTGTCGCGCCAGCGCGAATATCTTGCCGACGCCACGTCCGTCCAGTTCACCCGCAATCCCAATGGCCTGATCTCGGCGCTCGGCACGCTCGCCGACAAGGCCGCGCCGTTTCCCGGAGTAAGCCGTGCGACCCAGCATCTCTTCATCGTCAACCCGGTGCAGACCTTCACCAAGAAGTCGTCGGCGCTCATGGCCACGCATCCCGATACGGCTGATCGCATCGCTCGCCTGCGCAATCTGGGCGGCTGATCCCGGCGCCGCCGGCGCCTTCGACCTGCAGGGCCATCGCGGGGCGCGCGGGCTCGCGCCGGAGAACACGCTGGCGGCATTCCGCACCGCCATGGCGCTCGGCGTCACCACGCTCGAGACCGACCTCGCCGTCACGCGCGACGGCGTTCTGGTGATCAGTCACGATCCGGTGCTCAATCCCGACCTGGTGCGCGGGCCCGACGGCAAATGGCTGCCGACGGCCGGGCCACCGATCCGCACGCTGAACGCGGTCGACCTGGCGAAGTACGACATCGGCCGAACCAATCCCGATAGCCGCTACGGCAAGCAATATCCCGGGCAGAAGCCCGCCGACGGCGAGCGCTTCCTGACCCTGGCCCAGGTCTTCGCCCTGGGCGGGCCGCCGCTGCGCTTCAACATCGAGATCAAGACCGATCCGACCAAGCCCGATCTCACGATCGATCCCGAGCACTTCGCCGACCTCGTCGTGAAGCAAGTCCGCGACGCCAAGGCCTCCGACCGCACCACCATCCAGTCGTTCGACTGGCGCGGGCTGGTGGCCGCGCGCCGGCTGGCGCCGGAGATCGCCACGGGCTGCCTCTCGATCGAGAGCAACAACATGGACACCGTGCGCCGTGCCGGCGGCCAGCCCTCGCCCTGGCTCGCCGGCCTCGACCTGCAGGCCCACGGCGGCTCGCTGCCGCGTCTGGCCAAGGCGGCGGGCTGCGCTGTGTGGTCGCCATTCTGGCGCAACGTCACGGCCGAGGCCGTGACGGAAGCGCAGGGCCTCGGCTTGAAGGTG
>NZ_JBFWZI010000149.1:12417-16465 GCF_050185545.1 Reyranella sp.
CGGATGTCGACCTCGAACACCGCGCTCGACGGCACCATGTTGACCTTCACGCCGCCCCTGACGGTGCCGATGTTGAGCGTCACCTTGTCGACGATGCCGCCCGCGCCTGTGCCCATCGCGCGGTCCATCGTCGGGCGGCCGGCATCGATGGCGCGCGCGATGTTGTCGGAGATCTCGGGCCGGATCGTCGTCACCTCCTCGAGGCGCGTGGCCAGCGCCATGGCGATCTTGGTGGCGCTCGCGGTGGCGTGCGTGTAGGCGCCGTGCGCGCCCGCCGTCCGCACCGTGAACTCGAGCCACAGCGGGCCCTTCTCGCCGAAGCGCACGCTGAAGGGGCTCGACGGCTCGCCGTTGAGCAGCGCATCGCCGTGCACCTCCGGATGGTGCTCCATGAGATAGCGGGCGCCGTAGGGGCCGAACGTCTCCTCGTCGGAAACGGCCGTGAGGGTGAGGCGGCCCTTGAGGCGGTCCTTGATCCGCGACAGGTAGATATAGGTCCAGATCGACGCCGAGGTGCCGCACTTCATGTCGGCGGCGCCGCGGCCGTAGACCTTGCCATCGACGAGCTCGCCGCCCCACGGGTCCTTGGTCCATCCGAGGCCGTCGTCGGCGACGGGAAACACGTCGATATGGCCGTTGAGCACGAGATGCTTGCCGGGCTGGCTGCCGGCGAAGGTCGCGACGATGTTCGGCATCTCGGGATGCGGCGCGATGATGCGATAGTCGAGACCGCGCGCGGCGAGCTCGCCGGTGATGAAGTCGGCTGTCGAGCGCGTGTCGCCCGGCGGGTTCGGGCTCCGGCAGCGCACGAAGGCCCTCAGGAAGGTGACCAGCGTGTCGCGATCCTCGTCGATCCAGGCCTTCAGCTGCTCGCGATCACTCGTCGCCATTTTCCGTCTCCGTGTTCGCTCCCGTAAGAATGCGCCGGGAGCGCGCCACTCCGATGGCGCTCATGGAATGTGCAACCAAGAGGAAGAGCGCCATCGGAGTGGCGCGCTCCCAGCCATGATCTTCGCAATGCGCGTCGCCGGAGTCGCCAGGCTCGATCACGATGGCAGCTATGCCTTGGCGGATTTTCGCCGCGAGGGTTCGTCGACAGCCGCCGCCTGCCGGTTGGGCGATCGCTGCAGGAGCTGGGTGAGGCCGAGCAGGAGGATCGAGATCAGGATCAGGAGCGTCGAGATGGCGGCGATCGTCGGGTCGATCTCGTCGCGCAGGGCGTTGAACATGCGTCGCGTCAGGGTCGCCTTGTCGCCGCCGGCGATGAAGAGCGAGATCACGACCTCGTCGAGCGAGGTGATGAACGCGAGCAGCGCGGCCGATATCACGGAGGTCTTGATCTGCGGCAAGGTCACCGTGAGGAACGCCCAGGGGCGGCTGGCGCCGAGACTGCGCGCCACCATCTCCTGGTTCATGTCGTAGCTCTTGAAGCTCGAGGCGACCAGGATCACGACCAGCGGGATCGCCATCACCGAATGCGCCAGCACGATGCCGGTGAGCGTGTTGTTGAGCCCGAGATGGGCATAGAGGAGGAAAATGCCGATCGCGATCAGGATTCCAGGAATGATGAGCGGCAGCATGAAGGTCGCGTAGGCGAGCTGCGTGAAGCGCGAGCGCGAGGCGTGCATGCCATAGGCCGCCAGCGTCCCGAGCGTGGTCGAGATGACCATCGTCAGGATCGCCGCGGTGAACGAGATCGCCGTCGCGTCGCGCCATTCGATGGCGCCGAAATAGGCCTCGTACCAGCGCGTCGACCAGCCGGGCGGCGGGAACGCGAGGTAGCGCGAATCCGAGAAGCTGAGCGGAATGACGAGCAGGCTCGGCAGGACCAGGAACAGCAGGACGAGCGCAGCCAGCCCGTAGAGCCACAGCCGGCGGCCGTGGGTGATCTGCGTTTCCGTCGCCGGCCGCCCCAGCATCTAGCGGCCTCCCACGATGCGGTCGAAGCCGATGAGCCGGCCGACACCCCACAGGATGGCGAGCGTCATGGCGAGCAGCACGACGCCGAGCGCGCTCGCGGCACCCCAGTCCGAGTGATAGGTGACGTTGCGCTCGATCTGCATCGACCACATCATCACGCGCCCGCCGCCGAGCAGCGCCGGCGTCACGTAGAAGCCGAGGCACAGCACGAAGACGATGATGATGCCGGCGAACAGGCCGGGAAGCGACAGCGGCACGAACACGTGCCAGAACGCGTTCACCGGCGAGGCGCCGAGGTTCGCCGCCGCACGCATGTAGTCGCGGTCGATGGAGCGCATGGTGGCATAGAGCGGCAGCACCATGAACGGCAGCATGATGTGGACCATGCCGATCGTGGTGCCGGTGAAGTTGTGCATCAGCCTGAGAGGCGCCTCGATCAGGCCCATGTCCTGGAGCCAGCTGTTGACCACCCCGCGCCGCTGCAGCAGCACGAGCCAGGCGTAGCAGCGCACGAGCAGCGACGTCCAAACCGGGAACAGCACCAGCAGCAGGAGAACCGCCGCGAGCCGGGGGCGAACCTGCGCGATGAGATAGGCAAGCGGATAGCCGAGCGCGATGCAGATCGCCGTGACCAGGAACGACAGCTCGAACGTGGTCTGCAGCGTCAGCGTGTAGGTCGGGTGCAGCAGGCGCTCGTAGTGCTCGAGCGTGAAGTCGGAGCCGCTGCGGAACGAGAGCCAGAACAGCCAGGCGATCGGGGCCAGGGCGATGACCCCGATGAGCAGCAGGCCCGGCACGGCGAGCCCCGCCAGCGCCGTCGTCTCGCTGCGCTCGCGCCTGCGGTAGGCGGCCTCGTTCGATGCCTTGCTGGTCATGGGTCTTCGGGACCGCGGGCGTCCCGCCCGCTCATGCTCATCAGCGGGCGGGACGCCCGCGGTCGGCATGAGTCATGAGCTGCGGCGCGGTCGCGCTCGTCCCCCTCGCCAGCGAGGCTGCTCGTCGTCATGCCGTGCGCTCGCCGGGGACCACCATCGCGTCGCCCGCCGGGAGGCCGAGCCGGACCGGCGTGCCCGGGCCCGGCAGCGCCGGCCCGACGCTGGTCGCCGGTTGGCGGATCGCCACCTCGACGCCGTCGGGCAGATCGACATAGAGCAGCGAGCTCTCGCCCTGGTAGACGACCTCCCGCGCCGTCCCTTCGAAGACGTTGAGGCCATCGTCGCCGCCGGTGAGGAGTCTCAGCTTCTCGGGGCGCATGACGAGATACTGCTGGCCGGACGGGTGGCGTGGCGGCTCCGCCAGCTGCAGCGGCCTGTCGCGGTAGCGCGCGGTGCCGCCCTGCACCGAGACCGCCACCAGATGCGATTCGCCGATGAACTCGGCGATGAAGCGGCTTTCCGGGCGCTCGTAGACGTCGCGCGGCCTGCCGATCTGGTGGAAACAGCCCCGGTCGATCACCGCGACACGGTCCGACATGGTCAGCGCCTCGCGCTGGTCGTGCGTGACATAGACCGTCGTCATGCCGAGGCGCTGATGGAGGTGACGAACCTCGATCTGCATCTCCTCCCTGAGCTTCTTGTCGAGCGCCGACAGGGGCTCGTCCATGAGCAGGATGCGCGGCTCGAAGACGATGGCGCGGGCGAGCGCGACGCGCTGGCGCTGGCCGCCCGAGAGCTGGTCGATGGTACGGCCGCCGTGCTGGCCGAGCTGGACGAGCTCCAGCACCTTCTGCACGCGGTCGGCGATCTCCCCCTTGGCCACCTTGCGCAGCCGCAAGGGGTAGCCGACGTTGGCGGCGACCGTCATGTGCGGAAACAGGGCATAGTTCTGGAACACCATGCCGACGTCGCGCTTGTGCGGCGGCACCAGCGAGACGTCGCGATCGCCGAAGCCGACCTCGCCGCTGTCGGGCCTGATGAAGCCGGCGAGCACCATGAGCAGCGTCGTCTTGCCCGATCCCGACGGTCCCAGCAGGGTGATGAACTCGCCGCTCGCGATCTCGAGGCTGACGTTGTCCAGGGCCGTGAAGCTGCCGTAGGTCTTGGTGACGTTTCGGATCGAGATCGGCAGCGATATGGCCGAAGCCTTGCCGGCCGCTGTGCTCACCTAGGCCTCCGGTGCGGGCGAAGGG
>NZ_JBFWZI010000149.1:16565-18759 GCF_050185545.1 Reyranella sp.
CAGCCGACCCGCTACCTCTGAAGGAAGGCGTCAAAGCGCTTTACCATCGCGTCCGCATTGGCGACCCACCACGAGACGTCCTGCACGAAGCCCTTCTCGAAGTTCCCGGGCGAGTTCGGCAGGCCGGGGAGCTTCTCCTTCGGGATGACGCCGGTGTCGTAGGCCTTGATGTTGGATGGTGCGTAATTGATGTAGTTCGCGATGCGGGCATTCACCTCCGGCCGCGACATGATCGCGATCGCCTTCAGGGCGAGTTCCCGGTTGGGTGCGCCCTTGGGAATCATCCAGCTGTCGGAGACGAGGATTTGCTGGTTGAAGGTGGTCTTGATCTTGCCGCCCCTTCCCTCGGGCTCGTTCTCGAGCGCCTGGATGCGGCCGTTCCAGGCCGCCACCATGTCGACCTCGCCATCCTTCAGCACCTGCGCCGACTGCGCGCCCGAGCTCCACCAGACGAGCACGTGCGGCTTCAGCTGCTCGAGCTTCTTGAAGGCGCGGTCGACGTCGATCGGGTAGAGCTTGTCCATCGGCACGCCGTCGGCGATCAGCGCCATCTCGAGGGCATAGATGGGGTGCTTGCGGATGGAGCGCTGACCGGGAAAGTTCTTGGTATCCCAGAACGCCGCCCAGCCCGGCGGTTCCTTGCCAGGGTACGCCTTGTCACGCCAGCCGATGGCAACCGAGTAGACGATCTGCGGCGCGCAGTGCTCCGAGCGGCCGAGCGTCTTGGGGATGTCGGCCAGGGCTTTCATGGTCGCGTCATCGAACTTCTCGAGGCGGCCTTCCTTCTCCAGCAGCGCGCAGCTGTAGGCGCCCTGGGTGGTGAGGTCCCAGGTCGGCTTTCCGGAGGCGACCTGCGTGCGCACGTCGGCGATGCCCGAGGTGTTGTCCTCCTTGATGACGACGCCGAGCTCCTTCTCGACGATGCCGAACCACGCCTCCTTCTGGGCCTTCTGGAAGGCGCCTCCCCACGACGAGATGGTCAGCGTCTTCTTGTCCTGTGCCGCCGCTTGCGAAGCCGCAAGTAACAGCGCCGCGCATACGAGTGAAACGGCACCACCGCACTTCCTGATCATCGCGATCCCCCATTCCCTGGCCGACTGGCCAAGGCATTTCGCGGCACGGCCGGCCGGCCGTCAAGGAATTACGGTGGAGACCTCCGACCCAAAGAGGCTCATGGCCGGGAGCGCGCCACTCCTGTGGCGCGCTCCCAGCAAAAGAGACTTTCTCATTTGTGGCGTGGCGCACGCCGGTTTGCGCATGGCCCGGCGGATGACTAGGCTCCGCGCGCTACCCTGCAGGGAGACGTTCATGGCGCTGCACTTCGACCGTGCGGAATTCGAGGGCCGCATTGTTGCAGCGCGCAAGGCGCTCGCCGCCGACGGCTTGGACGCGCTTCTGCTGTTTGCGCAGGAGAGCCTCTACTATCTCACCGGCTTCGACACGAGCGGCTTCGTCTTCTTCCAGTGCGCCGTGCTGACCCGCGACGAAGGGGCGATCACGCTGCTGACGCGGCGGCCCGACCTCGAGCAGGCGCGCCGCACCTCGATCCTCTCCGACATCCGCCTGTGGTACGACAAGGAAGGCAGCGACCCGAGCAGAGAGCTGTTCGAGATCCTGGCCGAGAAGGGACTGAAAGGCGCCCGTGTCGGCATCGAGCTGCGCACCTTCGGCCTGACCGCCGACAAGCACGAGCTCGTGCGCGAGCGCCTCGCCGGCTGGTGCGAGCTGGTCGACGCTTCCCATATCGTCCGCACCCTGCGGCTGGTGAAATCGCCGGCGGAGATCGCCTACGTCCGCCGGGCTGCCAAGCTTGCCGATCAGTCGCTCGAGGCGATGCTCGCGACAGCGCGGCCAGGCGGCTTCGAGGGCGACATCGCTGCGGCCGGCTCGGTGCCGATCCTGGCCGGCGGCGGCGACCCGCCGCCCTCCGGCCCGGTGCTCGGCTCCGGCGATCGCGCGCTGCTGATCCGCAGCGCCACCGGCTTTCGCCATCTCGACCCGGTCGACCAGCTGACCCTCGAGTTCGCCGGGAGCTACCGGCACTATTGCGCCTGCCTGATGCGCACGGTCGCCATCGGCAGGGGCAACCCGATACAACGCGCGATGTTCGAGGTGACGCGCGAGGCGCTCGCGGCGATGACAGAGGCGGCCAGGCCGGGTCGTCCGCTCGGCGAGATCGACGACGCCCATCGGC
>NZ_JBFWZI010000150.1:0-18679 GCF_050185545.1 Reyranella sp.
TGCTTCAATCAGGACCAGGAGCTCGACCAGGTCGACTTCGCCTGCCTGCGCCAGCGCCTGCGCCAGAACGGCGTCCAGGAGAAGATCGGCGCCCTGTGGATCGACCGCTCCCTGCGCAAGCTCGGCAAGCGTGCCGCGCCTGACTTGCCCGACGGGCAGGTCACGCGTCATCATCATGGCCTTCCGGACCGCGAGCGTCCCGCTGGCTCATGAGCATAGCGAGCGAGACGCCCGCGGTCCGGAAGACCATGAATCGCTTCCGCAGGAGATCCGCCATGGCGGCTCAGTTGCATACGCTCAAGGTCGGCAAGCTGGCCGAGGCATCGCGTCTCGAATTCGGACCGTTGGCCTTCTACCATCCGCTGGTCGCCGACGGCGACACGCCGGTACGCACCGGCATCCAGACCTCGGCGCCGGGCTACGTCGCGCCGATGCATTGGCATCCCTACGTCGAGCTTCTGTTCATCATCGAGGGCGAGGCCGATGTCTGGCTGCAAGGCGGCGAAGCCAGTCCGGTGCGCCTCACGGCGGGCGATTGCGTCGCCCTGCCGGCCGATATCCCGCACAGCTTCAGCACGGTCGGCGACAAGCCGATGCGGCTGCTCGGCATCCACGCCAATCCCGACCGCATCTCGACCTACGTCGACGGCCGGAAGGTGGTCGGCGGCTATCCCGTGGTCGAGCCCGCGGCGGCGACCTGAGCTTTCTCCCGGACCGCGGGCGTCTTCCGGACCGCGGGCGTCTCGCCCGCTCAGATTTCATGAGCGGGCGAGACGCCCGCGGTCCGGAAGACGCCCGCGGTCCTGAAGATCCTGAGTGTCCGGTCAGCCCGACCGGCGCGCGCCCTTGTCCATCTTGCGCGGGTCACCCTGCTTGCCCTTTTCCTCGGCGACCCTCAGCTCGGCCGCTTCGACCGAGTCGACGGCGCGCTTGGCCTCCTTTGCGGCCTTCTCGACCTTGCCCTTCCTGATGAATTCGGAGGTCGCCTGGTTGTACTCGCGGGTGCCGCTGTAGCTGCCTTCGCCTTCGAGGTGGCTGTCCTTCTTCGGCTTGTCGTCCATGGAATGCTCCTTGGTTGTTCGCCGAGGAGAACGGGACGACTGGCCCAAGGTTACGGAAGGCAATTGCGATTTGGGCGATCTCCACCGCGGGATTTGCCTAAGGTTTACGCACGAAGCGGAACAGAACCTTGTCCTGGCTGTAATAGCGCAACTGGTCGACGATCCTGGGAAAGTAGGGGCTGCCCACCGTCACAGGCATGAAGGCATCGAGATCGAGCGGTCGCACTGCCACGGTAAAGCCCGACTCGGTGAAGGTTCTGGCCACGGCCTCCAGAGAATGGTCGTAGATCGGGATCGACGATGTCTCGGAAATCAACTGCCGCCAGCGCGGCCATACGGAGCTGTCGGTGTGGCAACCCATGGCTGCCACGTAGGCGCCCCCGATGCGCAACGCCGACCTCATGTCGGCGGCATGCCGGGCGAGATCGGGCAGCAGGTAGAGCACCTCGTGGCTGAAGGCGAAATCGAAGGTGCGTCCGAGGTCGGCCGCGCTGTCGCCGACCCTGTATTCGATCGGCCGGTGTCCCTTCAGCAGGTCGGCGCGCGCCACCGATTCGCGGGCGATGTCGAGCCCGACCGCCGACTTGAACGGCTGGCGGTCGTAGAGCAGGCGCAGGAAGCCGCCCTGGTTGCAGCCGTAATCGAGGATCGTAGAGCCGCTGAGATCGTGCGGCACCGAGACATCGACCATGCGCCGCCAGATCGGCGCATGGGCGGCGCCCATCGCCTCTTCGTCAGCGGGGTTGCGGTTCCAGGTCGCGATCGTCGAGGGGCGCAGCATGGCTTCCTCCCGTTCTCGGCGAAAGCCTAGCACGATTGAGTGAGCGTTTTGGTCCCCAGGGCTTCACCAGCAGCGGGCCGGCGATCAGCCCGCCGAAAGCGATCATGCCGATCGCGATCGCGGTGAACACGCCGTCGAGGCCAAGGCCGAGCTTCTCCACCGCCAGCCAGCCGCCCACGGTCGCAATCGCCATGCGCGCGATCCCGGCGAAGAACGGCGCCTTCATGCGGCCGGCGCCCTGGCTGGCGAAGCTCAAGGTCATGCCGAGGCCGAACAGGCAATAGAACGGGGCGACATGGGTGATGTAGCCGACGGTGGCGGCGATCACCTCGCGATCGGCGGTGAACAGGCGCGCCCAGCCTTCCGGAACCAGGGCGACGATCCAGCCGAAGGTTCCGATCAGACCGAAGGCGACCAGCCCGCCGAACCACGCGGCACGTACCGCACGCTTCCAGTCGCTGGCGCCGGCCGCCACGCCGACCAGGGTGGTGAGGCCCGAGCCGATGCCGAAGGCGAGCGGCACCAGCATGAACTCGAGCCGCACGCCGATGCCGTAGCCGGCCAGGGCGGCTACGCCGAAACGCCCGACCAGGCCTGTGACCAGCATGGCGGTGAGATTGGCGGTCAGCGCCGAGAACGAGGCGATCAGTCCGACCCGCAGGATTTCCCAGAACAACCGCCCCTGCAGCGGGATGCCGCGCAGCGTCGGGATGAAGCCGAGCTTACCACGCCACAGGGCACGCGCCTGCAGCAGCGCCGCGGCCGTCATGGTCGCCACCGAGGACACGGCCGGCCCCGCCATGCCGAGGCCCGGCCAGTCACCGACGCCCAGCGCCAGGACACCGGACAACGGGATCTGCGCCAGCGAGGAGAACAGCATGTAGCGCCCGGGCGTAGCGGCATCGCCACCACCGCGC
This sequence comes from Reyranella sp., assembly GCF_050185545.1. Lineage (GTDB taxonomy): Bacteria > Pseudomonadota > Alphaproteobacteria > Reyranellales > Reyranellaceae > Reyranella. The sequence continues at coordinate 2,760 of NZ_JBFWZI010000150.1, forward strand.
AGCAGGGCGGAGAAGAAGAAGTTGGCCCACACCGCGAGCGAGCCGGTGAACAGCACGTGGCTGTAGGTCTCGGCGTGGGCCAGTGCCGCACCGCTGCCGCCCAGCAGGCGATAGAGGCTCGGTGCGATGGTCCAGGCCATGAGCGTGAACAGCAGGGCAAGGAAGAGGCCCAGGATTATGGCGTGCAGCACCAGGGCACGCGCATCGTCGCGGCGGCCGGCGCCCAGCGCGCGTGCCGTGGCCGCAGCGACGCCACCGCCCATGCCGCCGGCGGCCATCATGGTCATCAGCATCATGAACGGAAAAACCAGCGCGAATCCCGCCAGGGCGTCGGTGCCGAGCCGGCCGAAGAAATAGGTCTCGGCGATCGCGACCAGGGTCTGCGCCACCATGACGGCGGTCGTCGGACCGGCGAGGCGCAGCAGGCTGACGCCGAGAGGTGCCGTGAGAAGCGGGTGGGACATGCAGGGGTACTTTATTGGGTGCATATGCACCCTATCAGGTCGCGCTGTGCTGTCACCTGACAAAAGGGCGGCGTGCCATTAGCTTTTTGTCATGACCGGCCAGCAACCTCTCTCGAGCAACCAGGAACGCCCCCTGGCAAAGCCCACCGTACAGGTCGAGAACGACCGCGTGATCGTCACTGAATGGCGCTTCCCGCCCGGCAGCCATACCGGCTGGCACCGACACAATCACGACTATGTCGTCGTCCCGGTGACGACCGGCGAGCTGCACATCTACGACGGCAAGACGACGGTGCCGGCACCGCTGCGGGCTGGTGTCTCGTACGCCCGCCTGACCGGCGTCGAGCACGACGTCATCAATCCCAACGCCTTCGAGTTCGTGTTTGTCGAGATCGAGCTCAAGGCGTGATCGTGTGGCACCGCTCCTCGACCGCGACCCGATCCCGCAGGAAGCCTGCATTGACTTGGGCAAGCCCAAGGGTCATATGAAGGGCCGCAAGTGGTCCGGCCCACGCCTTGGGCCTTATGAGACCGCTCCACAGTCCAGCGGAAAAATGGACTAAGTAACGGAAATTAAATGAGTTTTGAGAGTTTGGGGCTGAGCGCCCCGGTACTGCAAGCGGTTGCCGACAAGGGCTACACCCAGCCCACCCCGATCCAGGAAAAAGCCATTCCCATCGTGCTGATGGGGCGTGACGTTCTGGGATGCGCCCAGACCGGGACGGGCAAGACCGCCTCTTTCGTCCTGCCGATGATCGACATTCTCGCCGAGGGCCGCGCCAAGATGCGCATGCCACGCTCGCTCATCCTCGAGCCGACGCGCGAACTGGCCGCCCAGGTGGCCGAGAACTTCGAGATCTACGGCAAGAACAACAAGCTCAACATGGCGCTGCTGATCGGCGGCGTGAGCTTCGAGGATCAGGAGCGGGCGCTGGAGCGCGGCGTCGACGTCCTGATCGCCACACCCGGCCGCCTGCTCGATCATTTCGAGCGCGGCAAGGTCCTGCTGAACGACGTCAAGGTACTGGTGATCGACGAAGCCGATCGCATGCTCGACATGGGTTTCATCCCCGACGTCGAGCGCATCGTCAGCCTGCTGCCGCCGCTGCGCCAGACCCTGTTCTTCTCCGCCACCATGCCGCCCGAGATCCGGCGGCTGGCCGACCGCTTCCTCAGCAACCCCAAGGAAGTCACGGTGTCGCCGCCGGCCTCGGCCGGCACCAACATCGTGCAGGGCCTCGCGGTCGTGCCCGAGGAAGACAAGCGCGAGGCGCTGCGCCAGCTGATCCGCAGCCAGGACGTCAAGAACGCCCTCGTGTTCTGCAACCGCAAGCGCGACGTCGCCATCCTGCAGGGCTCGCTCAAGAAGCACGGCTTCAATGCCGGCGCCCTGCACGGCGACATGAGCCAGCCGGCGCGCATGGAGACGCTCGATCGCTTCAAGCAGGGCGAGATCCAGATCCTGGTGGCGTCGGACGTCGCCGCGCGCGGCCTCGACATCGTCGACATGAGTCACGTGTTCAATTTCGACGTCCCCTTCTCGCCGGAGGACTACGTCCATCGCATCGGCCGCACCGGCCGCGCCGGCAAGACGGGCCATTCGTTCACGCTTGCCTCGCCGTCCGAGGGCGATCTCGTGCAGGCGATCGAGAAGCTGATCGGCACCTCGATCCCGCGCATCGAGGTGCCCGGCGTCGAGCTCGTGGCCTTCGAGGACTCGGACGGCCGTCGTCGCGGCCGGGGCCGGGGCCGGGGTCGCGGTCGCGGCACCGAGCGGACGCGGGCGCCGCGTGAGCGTCGCGAGCGGGCACCGCAAACGGAAGAGCAGGGCCGCCCCGAAGCGCACGCCGAGCCTGTCCAGCAGGCCGGGGAGCGCGCCCAGCACGCAGACGAGCACGGGCCTCGCGCAGAAGGACGCGGCCGTCGCGCCGAAGGTCGTACGCGACGCTCCGAGGAGCGCGGGCATCGCACCGACGATCGCAGCGAGCGCCCGAAGCGGAACGAGCGCCACCGTGATCGCGGGCCTGGTGGCGAGGAGCAAACGCAGCGTGCCGAGCCGACTCAGCGCGAGCGTCATCCTGAGGGACGCGATCATCGCGAGGATCGCCGCGAGACTCGCGAGGAGCGTCGCGAGCGCCGGCCGGAGCATCGCGCCGAGCGGCGGCACGAGAGCCGCCGGGACCGCGACGAGCGGGCGCCGGTGGGGCTGGGCGATCACGTTCCGGCCTTTCTCGCCCGGCCGTCACGCTAGACTGACCCCGGAGCAGGGGCGGCGCCATGCAGACCATCTTCGTCATGGTGAAATGCGAGCTGGGCAAGTCCTACGCCGTGGCCGACGATGCGTGCGGCGTCGAGCAGGTATCGGAGGTCTATTCGACGTCTGGCGAGTACGATCTGCTGATGAAGTGCTATCTCGACGACAAGACCGATATCGGCCACTTCGTGACCAGCCGCATCCAGACGCTGCCCGGCGTGAAGGACACCTTCACCGTCATCACGTTCAAGGCCTTCACCTGACCTTGGCCGAAGAGAAGACCGCCGGCCGGCATCTCAAGGTCGGCATCGAACGGACACGGTGATCAACGACAAGCTCCACGTGCTGGTCGTCATGCACATGACGTTCGCGGTGTCGGCCCTACTGCTCACGTCTATTGACCGCCTGCCGGTTGCGAAGGTCGACGGTGGCGCTTGAGCGACGCGAGTATGGGACGATAGTATCGCAATGGAACGCATTGTTCGCTTGCATATCGAGAAGTTGCCAGGGGGCGTCTACCTCGCCATCAGTGACGACGTGCCTGGTCTCGTCGCTCAAGGCAGGACGGTCACGGAAACGCTTGAGATCCCGCGAGACGTCGCCCGTCGGTTGCTCGAGGAGCAGGGCATCGATCCGAGGCCCGGGACGCTGCCGGAACCCGGTGATGCTTTCGACTACCCCTTGGTCGTTGCTGCGTAGGAATTGATATTGGGCCGGCTTTCGGGCCTCCGATATCGTGAGATAACAGCGCGGCTCCGCAAAATGGGATTCGAATTCAAGAGGCACGCTGCGGGCAGCCACGAGATTTGGTTCCACGCGGGTACTCGAAAGTTCACGACCATTCCCAACCACCCGGGAGACATGCCGGAATAAACGCTGCGAGCAATTCTGAGGTAGGCGGGGATCGACCCAGAAGACTTTCTGAAGTCGTAGATCACAACTTGGCCCAGGGGGAAGCCCAACAACACGGCAGCCGAGCCTGTTGCCAGGCTCGGCCGCTTCGTTCCGTCGATTGCGGACTGGGCTAGTTGATCAGCCCGTAGAACTTGCCGGCGTTGGTGCAGGTGATCATCCTGGTGACCTCCGGCGACACGTCGGCGAACTGCTCCTTGATGTACTGGTCGGAGTTCGGCCACACGCCGTCGCCGTGCGGGTAGTCGGAGCCCCACATCAGGCTCTCGGCGCCCATGTCGTCGATCAGCTTGGCGCCAATGCGATCGAACTGGAAGGTGGCCTTGCACTGGCGACGCCAGTAGTCCGATGGCTTCATCTTGAGGCCGAGGTCGGTGAAGCGGTCCTCCCATTCGAAATCCATGCGGTCGAGAGCGTAGGGGATCCAGCCGCAGCCGCTCTCGCCGAAGGCGATGCGCAGGTTCGGGAAGCGCTCCAGCACGTTGGCGCCCATGATGGCGGCGAGAATGTTCACCAGATTCATCTGGAAGCCCGAGACGACGGTGAAGAACACCGAGCGGCCGACACGGCCGCCGTGCTTCTCGATGGTGTTCGGCGGCACGGTCGGGAAGGTGTGGAAGTGCAGCGGCAGCTGCACGTCGTTCACCGCCTTCCACAGCGGATCCCACATCGGATGCCACATCGGCTCCATGTCCCACGAACAGGAGAGTTCGAGGCCGCGCAGCCCGAGCTTGGCCACGCGATAGATTTCCTTCACCGCGGCGTCGATGTCGCCATAGGGCAGGCAGGCGAGGCCGATATGTCGGTCGGGATAGTGGCTGCAGAAATCCTTCAGCCAGTCGTTGTAGATGCGCAGCATCTCGTTCGAGGCGTCGCGGTCGTTGAGCCGGCTCGAGGCGCCCAGGATGCCGTAGATCACCTCGGCGTCGACGCCGTCGCGGTCGAGATCCTTGATGCGCAGGTGCGGGTCGGATACGCGGCGGATGTCCTTGGCGCCGTCACTATAGAGGCCGGTCCCGGCCATGACGTCGACGCGATGATGCTTGCCCGGGACGTACTTGGAGCCGGCCGGGCCGACGCCGTTCTTGTAGCCGAAGCTGGCGCCGTTGTTGGCTGTCCATTTCGGGCCATCGTCGGTCTCGACCACGAAAGGCATGCGGTCCTTCATCTCGCGCGACGCCATGGACGTGAACAGGTCCGGCGGCATCCACGGCATGTCGAGATGGCAATCGGCGGAAATGCGCTTGTATTGCATGGCTTCGCTCCCGTATTGGCGGAATTGTGCGCGTCTGTCGGCCGGTCCGGCAAGGGCCGGATTTCGACAGTCAAGGGGAGGCAGCCATGGCCGGAATGCAAGGCACCAGGATGAACGGGCGGGTGGCCGTCGTCACCGGGGCGAGTCGCGGCATCGGTCGGGCGATTGCCGAGCTGTTTGCGTGCGAGGGTGCCAAGGTGGTGTGCGTGGCCCGGACGGCGAACGAGGGCGATCATCAGCTCGCGGGATCCCTGGCCAGCACCGTTGCCGCTATCACGTCGGCCGGCGGCGAGGCGACCGCGGTCGCGGCCGACATCTCTACGGAGGCCGAATGTCTGCGGCTGATCGAGGTTGCGCGCTCGGCCTATGGCCGGATCGACACGCTGGTGAACAACGCCGCCCTCAATTACTACATCCCGACCGCCGAGTATCCGACCAGCCGCTGGATCAAGGCCTTTGCCGTCAACATCCACGCACCTTTCATCCTGTCGAAAGCGGTGCTGCCCGACATGACCGCGCTGGGCCGCGGCGCCATCGTCAACGTCTCCTCCGGCTCGGCGATCGGTCCGGGGCGCGGCCCCTATGCGGACCAGACGGTGCGCGGCGGAGTCATGTACGGCGCCAGCAAGGCCGCCCTCGAGCGCTTTACCCAGGGGCTGGCGCAGGAGGTGTCGCATCATGGCGGCATCGCCGTGAGCTGCGTGTCGCCTTCTCAGGTCGTGCCGACGGCCGGCACCGTCTATCACAAGCTGGTCGAGAGCCTCGACGATCCGCGCGGCGAGCCGCCGTCGATGATGGCCAACGCGGCCTTGCTGCTCGCCAGCGAGCCCGCCGACAAGGTGAACGGCCGCGTGACCTACAGCCAGCAGATCCTGAAGGAGTTCGGCTGGGTCGATACCGGCGCGGGCCGCGGCGTCGACACACCGGGCTCGGGCTACTCGCAGATGTGAAGAACGTGATTGTCGTTGTCGGCGGCTGTCGTCGCGTCGCATCATTCGGGCCGAGGAGCATGCCATGGCGGCTGATGCCGAGACTCATGTCGAAGGCGACTTCGACTACATCGTGATCGGGGCCGGCTCGGCCGGCTGCGTGGTCGCCAACCGGCTGTCGGCCGATGCGCGGTCACGCGTGCTGGTGCTGGAGGCCGGCGGTCGCGACAACTGGATCTGGTTCCACATCCCGGTGGGCTACCTGTTCGCCATCGGCAATCCGCGCTCGGATTGGATGTTCGAGACCGAGAAGGAGCCGGGGCTGAACGGCCGCAGCCTGAAATACCCGCGCGGCAAAGTGATCGGCGGCTGCTCGGCGATCAACGCCATGATCTCGATGCGCGGCCAGGCGCAGGATTACGATTGCTGGCGCCAGCTCGGCCTGCCCGGTTGGGGCTGGGACGACGTGCGTGCCGCCTTCAAGCGGCTCGACAATCACTTCCTGGGCGACACCGAGCATCACGGCGCCGGCGGCGAATGGCGCGTCGAGGAGCCTCGCGTGCGCTGGGACGTCCTCGATGCCGTCGCCCGGGCGGCGGCCGAGATGGGCATCCCGCGTACGGATGACTTCAATACCGGTGACAACACCGGCGTCGGCTACTTCCACGTCAATCAGAAGCGCGGCGTGCGCTGGTCGGCGGCGCGGGCGTTCCTGAAGCCGGTCCTCGGCCGGTCCAACCTGCGCCTCGAGACCGGTGTGCTGGTGGAAAAGCTGCTGTTCGAGGGCAAGCGCGCCGTCGGCGTAACTTTCCGTCAGAACGGCCGTCTCGTCGAGGCGCGGACGAGGGGCGAGATCATCCTGTCGGCCGGCGCCATCGCCTCGCCGCAGATCCTGCAACTGTCGGGCGTCGGCCCGGCCGACCGGCTGGCCGAGCTCGGCATCCCGCTGGTCTGCGACAAGCCGGGTGTGGGCAACAACCTGCAGGACCACCTGCAGCAGCGCGCAATCTACAAGGTGCACGGCGTCAAGACGCTGAACGAGACCTATCACTCGCTGATCGGCCGCGGTCTGATGGGTGCCGAGTACGCGCTGTTCCAGACCGGCCCGCTCACCATGGCGCCCTCGCAGCTCGGCATCTTCACGACCTCCTCGCCCGAGCACGATCGGCCGAATATCCAGTTCCATGTTCAGCCCCTGTCGCTCGACAAGTTCGGCGATCCCCTGCACCGCTTCCCGGCGGTCACCGTCAGCGCCTGCAACCTGCGCCCGACCTCGCGCGGCACGGTGCGCCTGCGCTCGCGCGATCCGTCGGCCAAGCCGGTGATCGCACCCAACTATCTCGCGACGTACGAGGACCGCCGCGTCGCCGCCGACGCGATCCGCGTCACGCGCCGCCTGATGCAGCAGCACGCGCTGCAGGCCTATCGGCCGGAAGAGTTCCTGCCCGGGCCGAGTGTCGGCGACGACGACGCAGCCCTGGCCAAGGCCGCCGGCGACATCGGCACCACCATCTTCCATCCCGTCGGCACGGCCAAGATGGGCATCGCCTCCGACCCGATGGCGGTGGTCGATGCCAGGCTGCGTGTCACCGGCCTGGAGGGCCTGCGCGTGATCGATGCGTCCGTGATGCCGACGATCACCTCGGGCAACACCAACACCCCTACCATCATGATCGCGGAAAAGGCGGCGGCAATGGTCGTCGAGGACCGGCGCGCCGTGGAGGTCGGCCGTGTCTGAACGCGACGCCCGCATCGAGCGGCTGCTGCTCGGCCAGGAGATTACCGATTTCCTGTATCGCGAGGCCGAGCTGCTCGACCAACGGCGCTATCGCGACTGGCTCGACCTGCTGGCCGAGGACGTCCGATACTGGATGCCGATGCGGCGCAACGTCAAGGTTGGCGAGGACGAGCGCGAGTTCACCAGCGCGGTCACCGACGTCAACTGGTTCGACGAGGGCAAAGAGACTCTCGCCCGCCGCGTGAAGCAGATCGAGACCGGCATTCATTGGGCCGAGGAGCCGCGCTCGCGCCTGTCGCATCTCATCACCAATGTGCAGGTGCAGAACGCCGAGCCATCCGTTGCGGAGGCGCAGGACGTATCGGTCACCTGCCGCTTCCTGATCTATCGCAACCGGGTCGAGACCGAGACCGACATCCTGGTGGGCAAGCGCGAGGATTTGCTGCGCCGCAACGGGGCGGGCTGGCTTCTCGCGCGGCGCAAGATTATTCTCGACCAGAACGTGCTGCTGACGAAGAACCTGACGTTTTTCATTTGAGGTGGCCGCCATGGCGATGGAGGGAAGCCGGGGTTATCGCTCCGGCCTGGTCGACCTGCAGGCAGGCGAGATCAGCCGCGAAATCTTCGTCAACGAGGACATCTACGCCGAGGAGCAGGAGCGCATCTTCGCGCGTGCCTGGCTCCATGTCGGGCACGAAAGCCAGATCCCCAAGCCAGGCGACTATTTCGTGTCGTCGATGGGCGAGGAGTCGGTGATCCTGTGCCGTGACCGGGCTGGCCGGATTCACGTCTTTCTCAATTCCTGCCGCCATCGCGGCATGAAGGTGTGTCGCTACGACGAAGGCTCGACGCCGGTTTTCACCTGCCCCTATCACGGCTGGAGCTACGGTACCGATGGACGCCTGGTCGGCGTGCCGTATTTCCGCGAGGCGTACCACTCGCGGCTCGACAAGGAGAAATGGGGTCTCGTCGAGGTCGCGCAGCTCGCCAACTACAAGGGATCGATCTGGGCAACCTGGGACCCGGCGGCGCCGTCCTTCGCCGAGTATCTCGGCGGCTTCACCCGCTTTCTCGACCTGCAGCTCGACGGCTGGGACGGACGCGAGGCCCAGGCCGAGGTGCTGTGCGGCGTCCAGAAATGGCTGGTGCCCTGCAACTGGAAGTTCCCGGCGGAAAATTTCAGCGGCGACACCTATCACAACATCAGCCACCGCTCGGTCGATCTGGCCGGGATCGGACCGTCGGGTGCCGGCCGCCGCGACATGGGCGAGCGCGACGTGAGCCGCAAGCTGCATGTCTGCATCCCCGACCGCGGCCACCAGACGATCCTCTATGTGCTGCCGGCCGACAAGCTGCCGCCGCCGGCCTATATGAATGCGCCGATTGTCGCCGAGTATTTCCGCCATTGCGAGCAGGAGAAGCGCCGTCTCCGTGGCGAGGAGGCCCGGCTGGTCGGCGCCCCCGGCGAGATCTTTCCGAACACCGCCCTGCTGTCGCGCCAGCCGCGAACGATGGCCGGTTGGCATCCGCGCGGTCCGCACCAGACCGAATGCTGGCGCTGGTACTTCGTCGATCGCGATGCGCCGGGCGAGGTCAAGCAGTTCCTGCGCGACTACTACATCCGCTACTCCGGTCCCGCCGGGATGACCGAGCAGGACGACATGGAAAACTGGAACTATGCGCACGCCGCGAGCCGCGGCACGATCGCGCGCCGCTATCCCTACAACTACGACCAGGGCAGTGGCACCACCGTCACCGACTACCAGTACCAGGGCCTTAGCGTGCCCGGTGAGGTCATCGACCTCACCGAGGTGCAGTCGAGCGAGCAGCCGATGCGCAATTTCTACCGTCGTTGGTCCGAATTCATGGAGGCCGCCGACTGGTCGCAGCTTGCGACATGGCGCGTCGGCGAGCGACGGGCAGCGGAATGAGGACGGCAGAGTGAGCGGGCCGATCAACGTCCGCGACCTGGCGCCGGGCACCTCGATCATGCTGGTGGATGGCGCCGAGGCCGAGATCGTCGACAACCCGGGCGACGGAATCTGGCTGTTCGCCCGATACCTGACCTCGCCGCGCGATCCGACGATGATCGGTCAGGAAGGCATGATCTTCGCCCAGGAAGTCGCAGCCCTGCGCGACCCGACGGCGACATAGCCCGCATTCATTCCAGCTTGATGCCAGCCTTCTGAATGGTCTGCGTCCACGCCGCCACCAGCTTGGCGAACTGGGCGGTGTGCTCGGCCGGCGTATTGGCGATGATCTCGAAGCCGAGCTCGTTCAGCTGGGCGATGATCTTGGGGTCCTTGAGTGCCCTGACGAAATGCTCGTTCAGGACCCTCAGCACGTCGGCCGGCGTGCCGGCTGGCGCGTAGAGGCCCCAATAGCTCTCGGCGTTGACGCCGGCCAGCCCGGCCTCGGCGAAGGTCGGCACGGTCGGCATGGCTGGAGAGCGCTTGTTGGCGCTCATCGCCACGGCGCGCAGCTTGCCCTGCTCGACGAACTGGCGCGACGAGCTTATGCCGCCGAACATCATCTGCACTGCGCCGGCCATCAGGTCGTTCAAGGCCGGCGCCGTGCCCTTGTAGGGCACGTGGACGATGTCGATGCCCGCGACCTGCTTGAACAGCTCGCCGGCAAGGTGAGGCGCGCTGCCGTTGCCGCCGGAAGCGAAATTGAGCGTGCCGGGCTTCGCCTTGGCGAGCGCCACTAGCGCCTGCAGATCGGTTGCCGGCACCGAGGGATGGAGCAGGAGCGGCACCGGACCGCTCGCCATCATCGTGATGCCGGTCAGTTTTTTCAACGTGTCGTAGGGCAGTTTGGACCCGAACAGGCCGGGATTGACCAGCAGCGCGCTGTCGGCGGCGAGGATCGTGTAGCCGTCAGGCGCGGCGTCGGTGACGATCTGCGTGCCGATCTGGGACGCCCCGCCCGGCTTGTTCTCGATCACGAGCTGCTGGCCGAGCGTGCGCGAGACCTCGGGTGTCAGGATGCGCACAAGGATGTCGGTGCCGCCGCCCGGCTGGTAGGGGATGACAATGCGGACCGACCGGGCCGGGAAGGGTTGGGCCTGGAGATCGAAGGCGAGCAGGCCGAAGGACAGGGCAAACAGAAAAAGACGACGCATCAGGAGCTCCGGGTCAATGGGGGTCAATGCGGTTGGGCGACGTGAAGCGGCGGCGAGGGTTGGCCGAAGCGCCAGCGCAGGAAGGCCAGCACGTCCTCGGCGCAGCGTTCGGGGGCAGCCTCGCCGATGTTGTGCGGCAGGCCCTCGTAGGCGATCAGCTGCACGTCGGGAATGCGCTCGCGCATGACGTCGTAGTTCGTGATCGAGCCCACCGTCTCGGCGCCCGGTATCACCAGCAGAGTCGGGCACTTGATGGCACCGAGCTTGTCGCTCCAGTCCTGCGACGCCATGTGGCTGACGAATCGGCCAATATAGGCCGGGTCGCATTCGGCGGCGCGGGCGACGAACCATTCGATCTTGCGCGGATCGGTGCCCGGCACGAAGCGGTCGGCGATGGTGTCCATCAGGAATTTCCGGATGCCGTCCTTGGCGATGCGCGGTACCCAGGTCGCCGCCTGGCTATTGCGCAGGCCCGGGGTCGATCCGAACAGGATCAGGCTCTTGACCCGGTCGGGATAGGCCATGGCGAGGTTCTGGCCGATATAGCCGCCGGCCGAGTTGCCGACGACGTGGGCGCTCGCGACGCCGAGCGAATCCATCAGCTCCAGCGTGTCCTTCATCAGACGGTCGATGCCGAACGCGCTGTCGACAGGCGGAGTCGCCGAATTGCCGTGGCCGCGCAGGTCGGGCCGCAGCACGCGGTAGTGCCGCGACAGCATCGGCACCCAGGCATAGAAGCGCTCGGCGCATCCCATCGCGGCGTGCAGCATCAGGAGCGTGGGCGCGTTGGCCCACGGATCGGTGTTGTCGTCGATGTAGTAGGCGAGCCGGAGCCCGTCGCTGGCAGTGAAGAAGTGGGGAAACATCGCCTCGTGCCTCACTCGAGAACCGCGCCGACCGAGAGGCCGCCGCAGATATGGACGATCTGGCCGGTCATGTAGGCCGCGCCGTCGGACAGCAGGAACGCCACGACCTTGGCCACGTCGTCCGGCGTGCCCAGTCGCTTCATCGGGATGGCGCCGACCAGCTTCTTCGTGATCGGCGAGTCGGGCGGATTGGCGCCGCGAAACAGCTCGGTGTCGATCATGCCGGGGGCCACGGCGTTGACCGCGATGTCGCGGTCGGCGAGCTCGAGCGCCCAGGTCCGCGTCAGGGCGTGCATGCCACCCTTGGTCGCGCTGTAGACCGTACGCAGTTCCTTCCCGAGGGCCGCCCGGCTGCCCATGTTGACGACGCGGCCGAAGCCCGCCTCGGTCATCGCCGGCAGCACCGCCTGCAGGCAGAGCAGGGCAGCGCGCAGGTTGAGCGCGATCGAGGCCTCGGTCAGATCGTCGCCCAGCTCGGCCAGCGGCACCGCCGACGACATGCCGACATTGTTGACCAGCCGAGTGAAGCGATGGCGGGTGCAGAGGTCGGCGAGACAGGCGCGGGTCGCCGCGAGATCGCGAAGGTCGATCTGCACGAGCTCGGCCGGCGAGGGTTTCGCCGGCGGCGCGACGTCGAGATTGACCACGTGGTAGTCGCCGGCAAGCCACTCGGCGATGGCGGCGCCGATGCCGCGGCTGGCGCCGGTGACGAGAACGGCGTCGCGGTTCATGCGGCGGGCTGCAAGCCGAGCGTCTGGCCGCCGCAGACATGCAGCATCTGGCCGGTGATGAAGCCCGAGCGCGCGTCGAGGAAGAAGCTCGCCGCCTGGGCCACGTCGTCGGCGACGGCGAGGCGCTTCATGGGGATGGCCGCGAGCACGTTGGCGACGATGGCGGGCGAATTGTTGCGGCGGAACGTCTCCGTGTCGACCGGACCGGGTCCGATCGCGTTGGCCGTGATGCCGTCGGCGGCGAATTCCAGCGCCCAGGTTCGGGTCATGGCCAGAAGCCCGCCCTTGGTCATGGAATAGACCGTGCGGTGGGGCCGCCCCTGCACCGCCCGGCTGCTGATGTTGACGATGCGCCCGAAGCGGGCGGCGCGCATCGCCGGCAAGGCAGCCTGCGTGGCGAGGATCGCCCCGCCCAGGTTGACGGCGACCACCTCGTCGAATTCCTCGGCTGTGACCTGCTCGACCGGCCTTGCCCGCACGATGCCGGCATTGTTGACGACCCTGGTCAGCGCGAATTCGCCGGCGAGCTTCGCCAGCTCCGCTCGTGCTCGGGCCTTGTCTGCAAGATCGATCCGGCAGAAGTGACCCGGCGACCCGGCGGGCGGCTCGGCGATGTCGACATTGACCACCGTATGGCCTTCGCCGGCGAGGCGCCGCACGATGGCGCGGCCGATGCCGTTGCTGCCGCCGGTGACAAGGGTCGCATCAGGCATGCGCGTTCGCCATCGCCCGCCCCGTCTGGGCGCCCGTGATGTAGCCGGCGGCCATCGCCGGATCGATCGGCCGCGATCCCGGCACATTGACCCAGAAGCGATAGAGCAGGCGCTTGTGCGCCGCGTCGGCGCCGTCGACGAAGGCGGTGCGCCAATGCAGCACCGTGTAGTTGTTCAGGATCTGCATGTCGCCGGGTCGGAAATCCATCTCCAGCCGCAGATCGTCGCGATGGGCGAGGGCCACGATATGGTCGACCGCCGCCATCTCGTGCGCCGGCACGCCGGTGGGCATGCGACGTTGCGCGTCCTTGATGGTGCTGGCGTTGAACACGCTGCTGACCACGCCGTCGCGGCAGCGGTAGACCGGGATCGGCTGCGGCGTGACGCCGTAGGGGCTGTCCTTCGAGGCGTCGCCGCGCAGATCGTGATGGAAGCCGCGATACAGCACGTCGAGATAGTCCGAATGGTGCGCTAGGATCTCGTTGTAGATCGCGAGCGAGCTGGCGATGCGGCTGAGCCCGCCCGCCTCCGGCCGGCGCACGCACAGCAGCGCCACCATATCGGCCGGGTCGCTGTGCGGGCGCTGCTCGGCGTTGGTCTGCGACGGCTTGACGTTCAGCGCGTTGACGTCGAGGCCGCGGTCGGTGATCTCGGCCATCAGGTCGCCGGCGAGATTCTGCGTCACCGGCGTGCCGAGCCGCAGGCCGATGCCCCAGTAGAGCGCGCGTATTGCCTCGAGGTCGCGGCCGGCGACCGGCAGGCCGCGCAGCAGCACGAAGCCCCGCCCGTTCAGCACGTCGTCGCGGCAACGCTGCAGGATCGCCTCGACCGCCGGCAGCGGAAAATCGTCGGCAGAGAAGTCACCGGCCCGCAGGCCGCGGCGCTGCACGCCGGCGAGCGCCTGCTCGATCTCGGCGATTTCGGCCGGTCCGAGCGCGACGCGCCACGCGGGGTCATCCGCCATGTCGACGCCGCGCCAAGCGGACGGATGCTCGATCGGGGTCCGGCGGATCTCCATCGCACGACTCCTCGGGCACACACCGTTCGCCGGAACAGCCGAGCGGAATGTACCTGCTGCAACAACCAACCCCGATGCGCGCATTCGGTTTTGAGGGGTCGCTTGCGGTTCCCTCGAAATCGGAAATCGCTCGGGCCAACTTCACGCTGGCGAAAATACGGAGCGCCCGGATATTCTGTCAAAAGGAAAGGGCGTTCTGCTGTAGGCAACGGTGCGATGGGCAAGACCATGACGTCGGTGGAGCGGGCGCTCGCAGTGCTCGCAGCTTTCCGGGCCGACGACACGTCGCTGTCGCTGGCCGAGCTGGCGGCGCGCACGAGCTTCTACAAGAGCACCATCCTGCGGTTGGCGCGCTCACTTCAGAACGCGCACTTCCTGGTTCGGTTGGAGAGCGGCCGCTACCAGCTCGGCTCGGCCGTCGTGCGGCTGGGCGAGATCTGCAAGCGCGGCACGACGCTCGACGGACTGATCATGCCGGTGCTGCGCGACCTGATGGCGCGCACCGGCGAAAGTGCCACGCTCTACGTGCGCAAGGGCGAGCACCGCTTCTGCCTGCGTCGCGTCGATTCGCAACGCACCCTGCGCGATCACATCCGCGAGGGCGACCTGATCCCGCTGACCATCGGGGCGCCCGGCCGGGTGTTCCTGCATTTCGATTCGGGCGTCTCGCATCCCATGAGGCGCGGCGCCGTGCCGATGGCCATCCGCACCAGCGCGGCCCTTCCGCTGCCCATTGTCACCCGGGGCGAGTACGACCCCGAGCTGGCGGCGATCGCCTGCGGCGTGTTCGGCCCCGAGGATGAACTCCTCGGCGTCGTGTCGCTGTCCGGCCCGGCCACGCGCTTTCGCAAGCGCGAGGCTCAGAAGATGGGCGACATCCTTCTCGAGGCCTGCCGCGGACTGACCGCCCGGCTCGGCGGCGACCTCGCCCACTATGCCGCACGCAAACCAGGAGTCGTCTCATGAAGTGGATCGCCATCCTTCTTGCCCTCATCGTCACCGTGCCGACAGCGGCACAGGAATACCCGGCCCGTCCGGTCAAGATCGTGGTCTCCTACGCGCCCGGTGGCTCGAACGACGTCGTCGCCCGGGTGATCGCGCCCGAATTGCAGAAGCAGCTGGGGCAATCCTTCGTGGTCGAGAACCGTGCCGGTGCCAGCGGCACGATCGGCGCCGACATGGTCGCCAAGTCGCCGCCCGATGGCTACACGCTGTTCATGGGCGCGGGCGCCCATGCGCTGGCGCCCAGCCTGTTCAGGAAGCTGCCCTACGATCTCGTCAAGGATTTCGCGCCGGTGAGCCTCGCCGCCACCAGTGCATACGTCCTAGTGGTCAATCCCGCCGTGCCGGCCAACACCTTGCGGGAGTTGATCGCGCTCCTGAAGGCCAAGCCCGGCCAGCTCAACTACGCGTCGGCCGGCAAGGGCACGCCGCTTCACCTGGCGGCCGAGCTCTTCAAGTCGAAAACCGGCACCGACATCGTGCACGTGCCGTACGGCGGCGACACGCCGGCGCTGAACGATCTTCTCGCGGGCAACGTCCAGCTCTCCTTCATGTCGGTGGCCTCGACCGCACCGCAGATCCGCGCCGGCAAGCTGCGCGCCCTCGCCGTGACCAGTGCCCGGCGCAGCGAGGCCTTGCCGAACCTGCCGACCCTGCACGAGCTCGGCATCGACGGCTACGATGTCGGCACCTGGTGGGGCCTGCTGGCGCCCGCCGGCACGCCCGACGCCATCGTCAACAAGCTCACTGCGGCGATGCGCACGGCGGTGGCCCAGCGCGAGGTCAAAGAGCGCTTCGCGCCGCTCGGCCTCGATCCGCGCAGCGACTCGCCGGCTGAGTTCGCCGCCTTCATCAAGGCCGAGGTGGCGCGCTACGCCGCCATCGCGAAGATCGCCGGCATCGAGCCGGAGTAG
>NZ_JBFWZI010000151.1:0-18550 GCF_050185545.1 Reyranella sp.
CGATGCAGGCCGGTGGCGACCAGGATCGTGATCGCGCCGAGCGGGATGCCGGCGGACACCATGGTCTGCACCATCGGACGCAGGAACAGCCGGTTCGGCACCGGGCGCGTGATGTCGCAGATCAGGACGCAGGCGCTCTTCCTGCCCCGCGCCAACTCGGCCAGCGGCGGGGCGCCGATCGGCCGGGCGAGCGCGGTGGCGATGGCGCCCTTCGGGTCCGGCAGTTTCGCCATCGCCCCCTTGCGGATGACCGTAGGTCGGACGCCGGCCGGGACCGTGACCGGCAGATGGCCCTTGCCGAACAGCAGGTCGATCGTCGAGTCGCTCATTGCCTGGCCTCGCCCGTCAGGAGGTCACCCATCGGCGCCGCCGGCGTGGGCCAAGTGAGCCGGCGCGACGGGAGACCGGTGCCCATCGCAGGTTCACCGGCGTCGAGCCGTGCCCGCAGGCGATCGTGACGCATCGAGGGTTTCCTTGTGGTCTGGCCGGACAGTTAGCCCGATCAGCCGGCAGCGGCAACCCGACCCTGGGCGCTACCCAGGCATTCGCATTCCGACGCGCCTTCATTCTCCAGGCCATGACTCATGACCCCTCCGCACCGTATGACGGGGCACCTCCCCAGCGAAGCTGGGGAAGGAGAAGTAGAGCGTTCAAATGCCCGCATTCGCGGAAGTCGCGCCGGCGCCGCCCCAACTGGCGCCACAATCGCCTGAGACCATCGCGTTGCGCCACTTCAGCGGAGGCCGGCATGGGATGCCACACGCTTGGGAAGAGGGCTTACCGGGTCACCAAAAAGTTCGAGCTGGTGACGATCACCTCGCCGCTGTTCGACATGGATTTCCTCGAGGTCGACTTTCGCGTCGGCGGCTTCGCGGTGACCGGCATGGGGCTGCGCCAGGTCGGCGCCGACATGGACATGAACAGGATCGAGACCTACGTCGATCCGGACCAGCAGGACCAGGGGGTGACCGACACCTGCGGCGATCCCACCGGCACCATCCGCGTGATGTTCAAGGCCGCACATCTGGCACCCTTCGACATGAGCGCGCAGGCGCTCGTCGTCCACGAGGGCGTTCATGCCTCGCTGCGCCGGAACAAGGTGCCGTCCGGCGGCCATCTCGAGGAGGCCGCGGCCTACCTGGCGCAGGCGCTCTTCTTCGAGCGCAAGGGCCAGTCGATCGTCGAGGACTGGGAGGAGGACAACCAGTGGGCTTTCAACCAGCCCCACATCGACGACCCCATCCAGGCCGACTCGAAGGCCAGGATCTATGCCGCCGCCGAGCAGGTCATCGAGAAGTTCGACATGGACATGAAGCCGGTCAGCCTGACCTCGGCCGACGTCTCGGACCTCCTCGCCGCGATCGCCAAGGATCCCGGCTATGCGAAGCCCAAACCGGTCAAGCCCAGGCCACCCCCAAAGCCGGACCAACCGGAGACCTGGCTCGAGCGCTGGCGGGCGCGCCGCAGGAAGCGCCGGGCGCGCTGGGCGCACTAGCGGCCCTCTCGCCCCGGAGCGATGGGCCGTCGCCAGGCTGCAGGACAGGCGCGCGATCGGCCCGCCGGTCGGCGCGATGACGTCCCATCCGGGGCAGCCGTTGCCGCGTATGCCTGACGATGCCACCCGAGGAGCCGAGCATGTCGCGATCGCACCTTCTCCTCTGCGTTCTCATGCTGTGGCCCGGCGGTGCGTTGGCGCAGGGTCCGCCCGCCGCCGCGGCCCCCTCGACTCCCGCGTCCCTGCAGGCGCGCTGCGCGCAGCTCGTCGAGCTGTGGGACCGCTACAGCGTCGGCAAGGGAGAGGGCGGCGGCAGCATGGACATGCCACGCAAGTCTGCCGTCGCCGATTGCGCGGCCGGCCGCACCGAAGCGGGCATCCGTACCCTGGAGGACCTGTTGCGCCGCAACGGCTACACGGTGCCGCCGCCGTGAGCGACCGGTGATGCGGGATGAGTTCCAGAGGTGATCGGGATGGACGCGGAAGTAGCGAGGGCCACCAAGGTGCGTCCGATTGCCGGACGTGATTTGCGCGTCCGCTTTGCCGGCGATCGAGAGGACCATGAGCTCGACATGACCGGGCTGATCGCTCGCAGCACCCATTTCGCACTGCTGATTGACGATGCCGAGTCGTTCGCCACGATCGTTATCGTGGAGGACGGCCTCGGCGTGGCTTGGCCAATCCAGACCAAATGGGGCCGGCTGGATGTTTCGGCCGCCACGCTGCGGCGGATCGCTGAGGAGCAGGAGCCGATGTCAGGAGCGTTCATGCAGATCGAAGTCGACGGTCGGTTTCTGCCGATCCGACCGGGCCTCGCCTCGGCGATCGAAGCAGCCTGGGTACGTCTGGCCGGCGCCGGCACGTAGTGGATCGGCGCCGAACGCATGGCCATGGCGGCCGAGGTGCGCAACGCACGGGGCTGCCGGCCCTGCAGGGAGCGCAAGCAGGCGCTCTCGCCATACGCCGTGAACGGCCTGCACGACAGCCTCGGGACTCTTCCCGAAGATGCGGTGGAGGCGATCCACCGTCTCGTCACCGACGCCTCCCGCATCAGCGAGGTCCGGGTGCGCGGGATGGCCGACGGACCGCTCGGCGAGGCAGGCTACGTCGAGATCGTGGCGCCAGCAAAGACGCGAGGTCACGTCCTGGCGAGCGCCAGGGTGACCGCGGCAATGATCAGTGCGAGCGCCACGACATCGAGCCAGGTGATCGGCGTCGCCGTCAGCAGGGCGCTGCTGCCGAAGCCGACGCAGGGAACCACCAGCGTGGTCAGGCTGGCCACCGCCGCCGGCAGGGCGCGGATGATGCGGAACCAGCAGGCATAGGCCAGCACGTTGGACACCAGGATCAGCCAGGCGAGAGCGAGGAGGCCGCGCACCTGATCGGCATGGAAGTAGGCGTCGCGCGCGAAGACCAGCCAGACGACCAGCACTGGCGCCGTGCCGAGCAGGATCTGCCAGGCGGCGTTGATCGTGGTGTCGCCCGCGACCGCCATCCGCTTGGTGAGAACGGTGCCGATGCCGAAGGAGATCGCCGCCAGCAGGGTGAGCAGCGTTCCCACAGGCGCGCTTTGGGCCGCCGTCTCCTGGCTGATGACGAGGCCGACGGCGCCGAGGCTCAGTGCCAGCGAGAGGGCGATGCGCAGGGTGATGGGTTCCTTGAGAACGAACACCGCCAGCAGCGCCGACCAGGTCGGCATGGTGTAGACGATGATCGGCGTGCGGCTCGGCCCGAGCGTGGCGACGCCCGCGATCAGGAAGATCTGGAACAGTCCCATGTTGAACAGGCCGGTCAGCGCGATCTGGCCCCACAGCCGGCGGTCGGGCAGCGCCGCTGCGCCGTTCAGGACGCCGAGCGCGAGGAGAATCGCGCCCGAGATCGGCATGATGATCAGCCGGCTGGAGAACAGGTCGACGGCCTCGAGCGACCAGCTCATCAGCGGATAGGCCAGCCCCCAGGCGATCCAGACGCAGGGCAGGAGAAAACGCGTCATGCCCGGCGTGCTTGCGACCTTTCAGCTGACATTCACCCGATGACGCCTCGGCACGCCGTCGATGTCAACATCCTGGCCGGGGGGCTACGCCGCATGGGCGTTATACTGCAGAGGAACCTCGCCCTGGGGAGCGGCCCGGAGGGCCGCGTCTCGAAGGGCCGGCAACAAATCGGGTGCTGCGACACTGCTTTTCCGACGATCTCATGTGTTGCCCATTCTTCGAGACGGCCGCTACGCGGCCTCCTCAGGATGAGGACTTTGTTGGGCTTTCGACCAGCTTCAACGCCTATGGGGCTACGCCGAATTGGATCTTCGGTGCATCGGGTGGCGGCAAGCGGACGCTGGTCTACACCGTGTGGCTCCTGGTCTGTTCGACCGTGCGCTCGAGAGCGTCGTCGTGCATTCGTTGGATCCGGGGAACAAGAGACTTGAGCTCGCGCCGGCGCTGGCGCACGAGCGCATGCAATTCGCTCCAGACTCCGGCGGGCACCGCCAGGCGGCCGCGAGCCCAATCGCCGACAGCGCTCTTCGGATGCCGCACCGCCTCGGCCATGGGACCCTTCCAGGGTTCTCCCCAAAGCGCGCGTCCGACAGCGGTGATCAGCGTTGCGTCAACCATGCGCATCCCTCCCCGCCGTCGCGTCGGAGCGCCACCCGGCGTCACACGACCGTGAATGCGGGAAGCCGTGCCCAGGCCGGCTGCCGCCGAGTCGCGCGGCTCGCCACCCCCTGCTCCGGAGAAAGTGCCCTTGCCACCCCTGCCCAGGGCAGTCCGCGAGCGCCGAAGACGCGGGCGAGGGCGGCGAGGGTTTCATCGTCGCGCCAGGCCCACAGACGCTCCATCAGCGGCTCGAAGGTGCGGGTCCATTCGGGACCGCTCGATCGACCCGGCGCAAAGGTCTCGATCAGGGCCACGAGCTCTTCGACGCTTGCCTCGCCGACGGCCCGGCGCATCTGTTCCTCGCTGAGGGCGAGGGTCATGGCGGCAGCGTTGCGGATCCGCCAGAGTTCGTCCAGGGCGGCTCGATCGGTGCTCATGCGCGGTCCTCAGGCAGTTTGTCCGAAATAGTCGACGTAGACCCGATAGCAGTCGTGGGTCGGCGCTCGCTTGATGTAGCGCGACTGGTGCTTCACGAACCCGCGAATGATGTCGTCGCGCCGCGAGGTGCGATTGTGCCGGAACTCCTCGAGCGAGGAGCTGCAGTTGCGCATGACATGCGGATCGTTCTGCCAGTGGCAGGCGGCATAGGTGATCGTGTCCAGCAGATCGTGACGCTCGCCTGTCCGGTCGAGATACGAATCGACCAGCGCACAGGAGCGCGGCGCATCCTGCGCCAGCACATGCTCGGTCAACACAGGCAACAGGCGATCGAGGGCGATGCCATCGGCCCAGGCGCGATGGTTGTGGCGCGGCTCCAGGCTGAACGCGGGATCGCGCGGAAAGATGGCGTTCGAGCGGATGGTGTCGTTCATGAAGCGCGCCCCCATGAACACCGCCTTGACCTGGTGCGGATTATCGTAATGCCTGATCCAGGACTGCACGACATTCATGTAGTCCAGCGCATGGGTCGGGTGGAGGAAGGCGTTCGGATGCTCCAGCACATCGATGAGATAGGGCTGGAAGCAGACGGTCACGGCATCGCCGACATCCAGGACGCCGGCGCCGCGCTTGAACAGGCTCATGATCGCCGCGTTGACGTCGAACGGGCCGCCCCAGACGATCGCTTCGGTCAGCCTGTCGAGCTCGCGCTCGCACGGCGGCTTGTCGGAGCGCTTGGGAATCGACGCCTGGCCCGGCAGCTCCATGCGGCAGATCGTGCTGATCTCGGACCACAGGCCGTACAGGCGCGGCGAGCATCCCAGGTCCGGCACCACGGTGTAGATCAGCTCGTTGGCATTGTCCCAGCCCAGGTAGTCGGCGATGTCGACCAGTGCCCGCGCCCGCAGCGCCTTGTGGCCGATATTCTGGTAGCCGCCCCGGTTGATGATCGTATCCTGCAGGTCGATGATGCCGGCGAGCAGGATGGCATCCTTCAGGCGCCGGCGATGGTCTGGATCCTTCGCCAGCCCGAGGAAAAGACCATAGGCTTCCGCCTTGTCGCCCTCGGCGATCGCCCAGCTCATCCGCGCCAGGCGGTCGTCCACGGTGCCGCCCTCGATCGGCGCGTGCTCCTCGAAGTAGATCTTGGGCGGATTCCAGGCCGGTCCATCGAATCGATTGACGCTGGCGTCGGGCCCGGGGAATTGCCGGTTGCACTGCTCGCCGTCACGCGCGTAGTGGCCGGGGAACTGGCAGGTGACCTGTTCCCACACATTGAGGCCCTGCGGCGCGTACCACATCGCCTGGACATTCGGGAGGATGCCCCGCGCGCCCCGGAGCTCTGCCATCAGCGCGATCGCGCCGCGCCAGCCCAGGATGGTGTGGTCGTAGTTCACGCCGCGCAATTCGCCGCTCGGCAGCCGCATCAGGTGGGAGGGGACCTGGACATAGGGAGCTGCGGCGGCGATCGCCGCCTTGATCATGTCCTTTAGCGGGCGGCTTTCCTCCGTTACCAGCCGGCAGAATGTGTCGGTCGCCTCGCGATACCGGACGCTCTGGACTTCATCCCGCAGGCGCTCGACGCTCGCGGCTCCCTGACCTTGCCCCATTGTCATCTTCCTTCTCGGACCGGTCCTCTGCCGGACGGAAGTCTTCTTGGCGTGCCGGCATGAGTCCTTGATCCGGATCAAAGGGTGCTCAACAGGGCAAAGGGCGCTCAACCAGGGCAAGGGGTAAGGTCAGGAGCTGAAACGGCCCGGGAATGAATGCGGTGAGGAGCTGATGCAGGTGCGTCGGGCGCTTTGTCGGCATCGGGTCTCGCGCATCGGCAAGGTGCAGGCGATGCCCACGACCGCGCCGGCGACCAGCACGCTGAAGGCGGTGCCGTAGGCGGTGACGGCCCAGACCCGGGCGCCGCCGGCCACCCCTCCGGTCCAGGCCAGATCGCGGCGCTGCTCGCCGGGCGTCGGAGCACAGTCGCCGCGCCGGCGTGACCGGTCATTCCCGCCAGCCGCATTCCGCGTGATACTCTTCGGTCCAACGGCTGTCGCCGTCCTCCTGCACTCGCTGCTCTCGGTCGCCACGACGGTGCCGGGCGTGATGCTTGCCCTGCTGATCCGGAACGACGTGCGGGCAATTGCCGCCGGCATCGGCTTCTCGACCGGCATCATGGTGCTGGTCGCCGCGCTCGAACTGATCCCGGGGCTCGGCTGGCGGTAGGTGTGCCGGGCGCCGGCGCGGCCGTCGCCCTGGGGGGACGCTCCTGTGGCTGGTCGACCGCGCGATCCCGCATGGCCACCTCGTGCGCGAGCATGGTCTCGCCGATACGCGGCTCGTCCGGTCCGCCCGCCTCGTCGTCGTCGGCCTCGTCCTGCACGACGTGCCGGAGGAGCGGGCCATGGCGGTGCCGGCGATCGCCGCGCGCAACCCCCAATTTCTGATCGGCGCGGCGATCCCGTCGGCGCTGGCCGAGCCAGCCGGCGCCGTCATCGGCCTGCTCGCGGTGTCGTGACCCCGGGCCTCAACGGCTACTTCGTGGCCTTCGCCGCCGGCGCGATGCTGTTCGTGTCGTTCCACGAGCTGGTGCCGATGGCGCGGCGCTATGGAAACATGGCGTGGTTCGCCGCCGGGCTCGGGCTCGGCGGCTGCTGGCCCTGGCGATCGTGGGCGTGCCGTAGGGGACGAGATGGAGCAGAGTTTGTGGGCGGCTCTCGCCGCCAGCCTGGCCGCGGCAGCGGTGACGACCGCCGGCATCCTCGCCATCCGCTGCCACGAGGCCTGGGCGCGGCGCAATACGACCTACTTCGCCTGCTTCGCTGCCGGCGTCCTGATCGCGGTGTCCTTCCTGCACGTCGTGCCGAGATCCTTCGCCATGTACCCGCAGGCCCCGGCCTGGCTGCTCGCGGGCTACATGCTGATGCTCGGCGTCAACCGGTTCCTCGCCGCCCATGTCTGCGACAGGCCCGGAACGGCCGACTACGCGCTCGGCCTCGTTCCCCTGGTCGGCATCGGCTTCCACTCCTTCCTCGACGGCGTCGTCTATTCGATCGGCTTCAACGTCGATCTGCTGACCGGCCTGCTCGTCGCGCTCGGCATGGTGCTGCACGAGTTCCCGGAGGGCATCGTGACCTACGCGCTGCTGCTGCGCAGCGGCTTCTCCGCCCGGCGCTCGTTCTTCCTTGCCCTGCTCGCCGCCGCGCTGACGACGCCGTTCGGCGCCATCGTGTCCTATCCCTTCGTCAGCCGCATCGATCCGCCGCTGCTCGGCCTGCTGCTCGCGCTCTCGGCCGGCGCCCTGATCTATGTCGGCGCCACCCATCTGCTGCCGCGCGCCGAGCAGGAGCCGCGCCGCGTCAGCCTGCTCGCCGTCGCGGCCGGCGTCGCGGTCGCCCTGGGAATCATCCTGGGCGAGGGGTAGGGCGAACGCCTCGAGGGTTGTAGTCTGCGATCCGCACCGCTCGACACGAGGGAGGAGATCGGACCATGGCCGAAAGACTGGGACTGGGAGAGGCGCGGGCGATCGTAGACGCCATGCTGAAGGCGGCCTCGGAGAGGGGACTGAAGTTCGCCGCCGCCGTCGTCGACGCCGGCGGCGACCTCGTCCATCTCTCGCGCATGGACGGCGCCTCGGCGCTCAACGCGCGCATGAGCTACAACAAGGCCTACACCGCCACCAAGTGGCAGCGCGATACGCGGATCATCAAGGAGCGGCTGTTCGACATGTCGCTGGGCGACGAGCGGCGCGAGATCACCTGGTTCTGCGATCCGCTGTACACGCCAGTGTGGGGCGGCATCGTCCTGCGCGCGCGCGACGGCACCATGCTGGGCGCGCTCGGCGAGAGCGGCGGCACCTACCAGGAGGACGAGGAGATCGGCCAGCTGGGTGCCAAGGTCTTCGCCGCACTGTGAGCCGGTCCAGCCGCGCGCGGCGTCATGCCTTGCGGCATTGCATTGCCAAGAAGGCGGCGCCCAGCGTGGTCCTGTCGCCGAGCGCGGCGTCATAAGGCGCGAGCCGCCGGGCGAGCGGCAGCCAGGGTGGAAAGAAGATGGCGCCCGTCACCTGCTCGACGTCGAGGCGCGCGGCCTCGGCAAGTGCGCGCAGCCCGGCCGCCGTCCGAAAGGTCGCTGTGCGCCAGATGCCGGCGCCCAGCCACCCGCGCACGCGCCGTCGCGCCGCCCACAGGCTCCACTTCCCCAGCTCGCCGATGACCAGTCGCCCGCCCGGCCTGAGGACGCGCGCCATCTCGCGGACCGCGCCTTCGGCGTCGGCGATGAAGGCAAGCACGGTGACGACCGTCACCACGTCGAAGCTCGCATCGGCGAAGGGCAGGCGCGTTGCATCGGCGACGGCATAACGAACGGCGGTGTCCGGCTGTACAGACCGCGCGGCGGCGCGGGCGATCATGCGCGGATCGGTGTCGCAACCCGCGACCGAGGCCGCCCCGGCGCCCGCCAGCGCGCGCGCCAGCGTTCCGTCGCCGCATCCCACATCGAGCACGGCGCGGCCCTGCAGGTCGCCGGCCAAGCGCAGCAGCAGCCGGTGCTCGAGCGCCTCGACGATCTCACCCAGCGACGATGCCCGCCACGTCGCGTAGACGACCGGGCCGAACTGGCCCGCCGGCGCGACAGGCGGCGCACGGTCATTCACGCCTGCGGTCCGCTGGCTGGCGTTCTATTGGGCAGGCATTGGAGACCGTGACCGTCATCACGGCCTGACCGATCTGTGCCGCCTTGTCGAAGGCGTCGGCCAGCGCCGCGAAGATGGTCCCGGCGTCGCCCACGACCACCGTGCTCATCGGGCCGACCTCGGCCTGCAGGCCGTGCGCCGCGAACGTCGCGCGCACGCTCTCGATCGCCGGGCCGAGATGCGCCTGGCGCAGGGGATAGAGGCTGATCTGGGCACTGCAAATCATCGTGGCACCATGCCGTGGATGATCGCCGGACGTCGCGGCGCGTCCCTTGACCTGCCTCAAGGACGCCGCCGCGCGCCGGCGCCCCAATGGCGTCGGTCCTGCCGAGGAGCACGACATGGATGCCGCGACGATCGAGGCTTTGCACGAGGCGGTGGACGACGAGTTCAAGGCGCACGCTATCGCAAGGTGATCTAGCCCTTCGGTTCGGTCCGTCCGTTCGTCAACATCGTCGAGGCGGAGCACCGGCACGCCGAGGCGCTGCTCGCCCTGCTTGCCCGTGCCGGGGCGGCGCCGCCGCGCGACACCCTGCACCCCTGCGCGATCGCCGCCGCGTCGCTGAACCGCAATCCGGAAGCGCAACGCGCCGCGATCCGAACGTCGCTCGTGAATCGCCGGACCGGACGCGGCGCCAAAGCTTCCGGAGCGACGTCGAAGGCGACTCGCTGCCCGGCGTGGCTTCGACCTCTCGACCTCGACTAGAGGCGATGCGCCGGGCGATCCGGCGGCAGGCCGAGCAGCACGCGGCCGATGATCTCGTAGTTGGCCGTCGCCATCGAGACGTGCTGGCTGGCGGTTCGAATGTCGCGCAGGCAGCGTTCCAGCGGGCTGCTGGTGTAGATCGAGCTGCCACCACCGGCCTCGTACGCCAGGTCGACCGCCAGGCCGGCGGCGGCGATGGCGTTGATGCGCGCCAGTCGCGCGATCGCCAGCTGGCGGGCGTCGGGCGCGCGGCCGCCCAGGACGTCGTCCCAGATGCCGCCGGCGGTGTCGTAGAGAAAGCCGCGCGCCGATAGCAGCGCCGCCTCGGCGCGCGCGACATTGACCTGCGCCATCGCGCGCTCGGCCACCGGCTTGCCCGAGCCGGCCGACGCGGTCTTGGACGCCGCCAGCTCGACGAAGGCGTCGATCGCCGCCCGGCCGATGCCGAGCCCGACCGCCGCCATCGACGTATCCAGCAGGGCCTGGATGGGCACGCGATAGAGCGCGCCGGGGGCCCATGGCCTGTCGTCCATGGTGAGGCTGCGCGCCGCCGGCACGAAAAGGTCGCGCACGGCGTAGTCGTGACTGCCGGTGCCGCGCAAGCCGCCGACATCCCAGGTGTCGATCAGCTCGCCGTCCTGTGGCGGGAAGAAGACCATCCGAACTTCGGGCGCGCCATCGGCGGTGGTGCGCCGCGTGGCACCCTCCATCACGAAGCAGCCGGCGTTCCAGTAGGTGGCGTGCGGGATGCCGCTGGCGAATGCCCAGCGGCCGTCGACGCGGTAGCCGCCCTCGACCACGCGCGCCGTGCCGGTGGGCCGCAAGGCGCCGGCCGCCACCGCGTCGGATGGTCCGTAGATGTCGCGCGCCGTGTCGCGCGGCAGCAGCGCCGCCATCAGGCCGTAGGTGCTGCCGATCATCAGGCTCCAGCCGGCGGCGCCATCGGCGATCGCCACCTGCTCGACAACCCGCGCCGCCGTCAGCAGGTCGGTCTCCAGGCCGCCCAGCTCGGCGGGGATGAACAGGCGAAATAGCTTCAGCTCGTGCATCGCCGCCACCAGCTCGGTTGGCAGACGGCGCTGGCGCTCGATGTCGGTTCGACGGGCGCGGATGCGCGGCGCGAGCCCTCGCGCGGCGGCGACGAGATCGTCTTCAGCTGCGATGGCATTGTCGGGCGTTGCGGGCTGGCGACGACGGCCGGCGGCCGATCCGATGATGGTGGGTCGCACGTCGTGTTCAGGCATGGCCCGGCATTCCCCGGATGAACAGTGTGAGGCGAGGAGGAGGTAGCATCGTTCCGGCTGCAAGGGTAATCGGCCGGAGGCAGATCACCGCGCTCGAGCAGACCGTCAGGCGCTCTGGCGGCATCGGGTCTCGCGCATCAGCAATGTACAGGCGATGCCCACGACTGCGCCGGCGACCAGCACGCTGAAGGCGGTGCTGTAGGCGGTGACGGTGTAGACCCGGGCGCCGCCGGCCACCTCTCCGGTCCAGGCCAGATCGAGCAGCCAGCCGAGCAGCGGCTGGTAGAGGGCGCCTGCGCCGGTCACGAGGGCGTTGACGAAGCCGAGCGCGGCGCCCGCGGCGGCCGGCGGGTTCAATTCGCGCACCGCCGCGAAGCCCAGGATCTGACCGGCGCCGCCGAAGCCGCAGAGAAAGCACAGCACGCTCACCGCCCACAGCGGCAATCCGGGCGCCCAGGCGAGCCCCGCCATCGCCGCGGCCGCGAGCATCAGGCCGGCGACGAAGGGCAGCTTGCGCCGGCCGATGCGGTCGCTGAACCAGCCCAGCACCGGCGCGCCGACGCCCCAGCCGATGAACAGCATGGACGTGATGCCGGCGGCCGCCGTGCGGTCCAGTCCCTGCGTCAGCGCCAGGAACGGCACGCCCCACAGGCCGGCGAAGCCGAGCAGCGGCCCGGTCGTGCCCATGCCGGCGATGGCGATCAGCCAGGTCTGCCGGTTGCGCCCCACCTGGACCATGCCGGCCATCACCTGTCGCAGGCCGCCCGCGGCGCGGGACTTGTCCCGAACCGTGGCCGCCGCCGTCACCGCCAGCACTACGCCGCCGGCCGCCAGGGCGAGGGAGGCCTGCTGCCAGTCGAGATGCTCCACCAGCAGGCGCAGCGGCGCCTGGCCGAACACCCCGCCGGCCATTCCGAGCATCATGGCCAGGCCCGAGAGCAGCGCGAACCGCGCCGGCGGGAACCACTGCCCCGCCACCGTCATCGCGCCGACGAGACTGAAGGCCGCCGTGGCGCCGATCACGAAACGGCCCAGCGAGAGGGCCCAGAGGGCAGGCGCCAGCGCAAACAGCACGCAGCCCGCAGCGCATCCCGCGGCAGCGACAGTCATCAGCCGGCGCGGACCGAACCGGTCCATCAGCAGGCCGACCGGGATCTGCATCCCGGCATAGCCGTAGAAATAGAAGGCGGAGAGGTTGCCGATGGCTGCGGCGCCGACGGCGAAGTCGCGCATCAGCTCGTCGATCATCACGCTGGGCGCGACGCGCAGGATCCAGGCATAGAAGAAGAACAGCGCGCCGGTTGCCCAGCCGAGCAGCGCCAGGGGCAGGGCGGAATGCCGCGCAGCGTGCGGTTCCGCTGCCGCGCTCACTCTACGGGTCGTCCTCCCTGATGCATCCATCGCTTGGCAATTGCCGTTTCAGCAGGGGGCGTCAAGCCACACGCTGCCCGGTCGTGTCTCGAGCAGTCGCGAGGTCGGTGGCCAACCAGTGGCGGGTCGGATACGGTTTGCCGTGCACGAAGAGGAGCCACGATGAGGCGGTCGGCGGCGATCACGATGCTGTTGCTGGGCGCAGCGGCCTGCAAGCCGGACAATCCCGATGTGAAGGAAGGCATCTATGCCACGGCCGATGAATGCCGGGCGCACAATCCGGATGCTGCGGCGCCAGGTGGCGAGTGCGACAAAGGCTTCCAGTTCGCCAAGGAGGAGCATGAGAAGACGGCTCCCCGCTACCAGTCCAGGGAGGACTGTGAAGCCCAGCACGGGTCCTGCCAGGTCGGCCCGCAAACTGCTCAGTCGACCCAGGGCGGCAGCTCGTCGAGTTGGTTCATGCCCCTGATGATGGGCTACATGATGGGGCAGAGGAACCAGGCGGCGCCGGTCTACAATCTGCGCGATGCCGATGCCCGTCGCGGCGGCGCACCGAAGATGGTCGTGGGCGGCAGCGGCCCGCGGGCGAATACGGTTGCCACGACAACGCCGGCCGCCCGGACATCGTCACCCGGCACACCCGCTACTGCCAGAGGGGGCTTTGGCTCGTCGGCCGGAGGTTCGTCGAGCAGCAGTTAGCAGGCCCTTACGGCGCCGCCGCCAGGAGGCGCGGACCGGGAGCCGGCGACGCGTCAGGCAGGCGACGCATTGCGAGCGATAGCTCGGGCGGAGTCTTGAGGTGCAGGTCGCGCTGGGGGAACGGGATCTCGATGCCGTGCGCCCGGAACTTGTCCCACAGTCGCAGAAAGACCTCGCTCTTGACGTTGGAAACGCCGTTGCGCGGATCGTTGATCCAGATGCGCAGCTCCAGGTCCACCGCACTGTCGCCAAAGCCTTTCAGAAGGCATACCGGCTTGGGCTCCTTGAGCACGCGCGGCGTCTCGTCGGCGGCCTCCTGGCAGAGCGCGATCGCCCGGCGCACGTCGGCACCGTAGGCGATGCCGACCGGCAACTTGAGGCGCACGTTGTTGTTGCTGGACGACCAGTTGACCACCTGCTGCGCGATGAACTGCTCGTTGGGCAGCAGGTATTCGGTGCCGTCGCGGGTCATCACCGACACGTACCGCGAACCCAGCGAGTTCACCCAGCCATAGGTGTCACCCACCGAGATCACGTCACCCGGCTTGATCGACTTGTCGACCAGGATCGAGATTCCGCTGATGAAGTTCGAGACCGATTTCTGCAGGCCGAATCCGATGCCCACGCCGACCGCGCCGGTGAACACGGCGAAGGCCGTGAGGTCGATCCCGACCGTGCGCAGGGCAATGACGATCGCGATGGCGACCAGCGCGGTCTTGAGCAGCTTCACGATCAGCACCTGCAGCGACGGCGTCAGGTTGGGCGAGGCCGTGATGCGCCGCTCCAGCACATGGCTGGCCACCGTGGCGAGCCAGAGCAGGACGGCCAGCGACAGCATGGCCTGCACGACGGTGAGACCCGAGACGCGCAAATCCGCGACGGTGATGGCGACGCTTTCGAGCAGCGCCATGGTGGGGCGCAAGAGGTTCAGGATGTTCAGCGCGGCGATCGTCCAGGCTACCAGAGCCACGAACCGCGACCAGACCGGGTCGCGCACCAGGGACGCCGTTAGCCGGATGACCACCCAGGCCGCCAGCAGGCTCACGGCGCTCGTCAGCAGGTGGTGGCGAAGCTCGCTCTGCCGTGCGATCAGCATCGCCATCCACAGCAACAGCAGCCACGCCACCGGCAGCATCAGCGGCATGATGGCGGCAGCAGCGCGGCGCAGTTGCACCTCCAGGCGACGCCCCTCCGTCGCGCGCGCCAGCACAACCCGCGCGCGGGGCGCGATCAGCCGCGCCGCGAGGAACGTGGCGACGACAACGATCACCTGGCCGCCGACGCTGACGCTGAGCTCGACGGCATTGTCGGCCAGCCAACTCCGGGCCGCTTCCAATTGGGACAGGTAGAATTGCGGGTCGAAGAACCGTTCCACGAACGCCTCCCTGGGCAATGCCCGCTGGGGCTCGAGCCACGATGGGTACCGTCCGCAAATCCTACGATCGAATCGGATCGGAAGGTGCCGTACCCACAGGGAAGTCACAGCACGATGCCGCCGGCATCAGCGGCCCCGCACACCGGAAGCAAGGGTTGAACCCCGTCGCGCCGGATTGCATTCTCGACGGCACCCGCGGAGAATCGCTTGCATGACCCATCCGCGATGGGATCAGGAAAACGAGGAGCCAGATCATGAGCGCTGCCGCGTCGAGGATTGCCACCCAGTCCATGAAGATCGAGAAGGTCAAGGAGCACATCGGTGCCATCGTCACGGGCATCGACCTTGCGCATCCCATCGACGGCGCGACACGGAAGAAGCTTTACGATGCCGCCGTCGAGAACGTGGTCCTCGTGATTCGGGGGCAGGAGCATCTCACCCCGGGCCAGCTGCAAGCCGCCGGGGAAATGTTCGGCGAGCTGATGGAGGACCAGAACCGGCGCTATCTGGTCGACGGATTTCCGTTGATCAGCGTGCTCGACAACCGTCACCTGGACAGCAAGGGGCAGCCGGCAAAGGTCGGCGCCAATGCCACCTGGCACACCGACCACACCAACCAGGAATTGCCGCCCAAGTTCACCATGCTGTATGCGGTGGCGGTGCCGGACAAGGGCGGCGCGACATCGGTGTGCAACGCGCGTGCAGCCTACGAAGCGCTCCCGGACGACCTGAAGCTGAAGATCGCCGACGCGAAGACCGAGAATACGCTGATCAGCAGCGCGCGGATGAAAACAGGCAATCCGGATATCGTGAAGGCCCAGCTTGAGTCGACGAAACCGCCAACGGTGCATCCCCTGGTCCGCACCCACCCGGAGACCGGCACCAAGGCCGTGTGGTTTCACAAGGCCAAGACCGAGACGGTCACCGGCATGTCGCCCGAGGAAACCCAGGATTTCCTGCAGGATTTGACCGACAGGATCACGCAGCCACAGTTTTGCTATGCGCACGAGTACAGGAAGGGCGATCTGCTGATCATCGACGACCGCGCCTCCTTGCATAAGGCCGGCTTCGACTACGACCACAACCAGCATCGCCGCCTGTATCGGATGCTGGTGCGTGGAGACCGTCCCTACTGACTGTCATTGCGGCGCGTTGGTCGTGTGGCGCGCTGCCGTCTATGCTCTGACGGCACACGAGAGGAGACGACAGCATGGGTTTCTACGAACTTCGCCAGTACTTCGTGCGGCCCGGCAAGATGGACGAGTGGGTGAAGATCATGGAGGAGGAGATCATCCCGTTCCAGGTCTCCAAGGGCATGGTGATCTGCGGCAGCTTCCGCGGCGAGACGGACGAGTCCACCTATATCTGGATCCGTCGTTTCAACAGCGAGGCTGAACGCGAGGCGCAGTACAAGGCGGTGTACGAGACGGACCACTGGAAGACCAGGATTGCGCCGCGCGTGCCCGATTGCCTGGACCGCGAAAAGATGCACATCCAGCGCATCGTGCCGACGTCGCGGTCAACGATGCAGTAGCCCGCACGCGTGGGGCTGCAGCGGCCTCCCGGGCCCTGATCCGCGCGTTTCATCGCGGAGAGGAGCGGCGTCAAACGTCCAAAGGGGCGTCCTGACCGACAACCTGCTTGTACAGCGCACGCACCTCGTCCGAGACGTGGTGCGTGTCTTCCTTGAGGTTGCGCGGCGTGATCGCGATGAAGGCGATTTCCCAATTGTCCGGCTTTGGCACGCCGACCTTCGGCACGAAGGCATGCGGCGCGCCAGGCGCGTTGTGGAAATGGCTGCCGCCAACCACCGGCACCAGCACCGGCTTGCCATTCCCGTCGATGGAAAAGCCTTCCGCCTCGCCCATGACGTACATCGGGAACTGATCGGTGCGGCTGGCGATGTGCGTGTGAAGCTCGACGGTCGGCAGGAACACCGCCGCGACTCCGCGGCCGTGCCGGTTCTGTCCGAGACGCCACGGACCGGGTCCGCTCAGGTCCGGCGCCGCGGACAGGCGATGTTCCGCGCGGGCCAGTATGGCGCGCAGGGCTTCCTTGGGATTGAACTCGGGACCGGCCGCGGCGCGGGCCTTGCTGAAGTCCGCGTAAACGGACTTCATCCATTGAAGCTCGTCATCGGCCAGTTCGTGGTCGAGAACCGGAAGCGCCGCGCCATCGGCCATGGAAGGCTCCTCTGCCTTGATGTCTGGCATTCCCCGGATGAATCCGCGGAACGTTGCGGACGCTAGCATTGCGCCGGGTTGCGCGGAAGCCAGGGTCGGTGAATCCAGTTCTTCGGGCGCGTCCTCAAGACGTCGCGCGCCGCGCGGCCCCCGCTTGTTTCTGTTATCCCGAGTCCGACGTTTGCTCACGCGCTGGGGGCGCGCCAGTCCAGTAGCGCGCCCCCAGCGCGTGAGCGAGCGTCGGGTTCAGGTCGACAGGAAGCGGTCCGGCGTGCCGTTCCTCAGGGTGAGGGCAATCACGCTCCGGTTTCCGGTCACGCGTCGTTGATTGCCGCCAGCAGGCGCTCGCGCGTCAAGGGCAGGTCGCGCACGCGCACGCCGATGGCGTCGAACACCGCGTTGGCGATCGCCGCCGCGGCCGGCCCGGCCACCGCCTCACCGACACCGAGCGACGGCTCGTCTGGCCGGTCGATGAGGACGACCTCGACCGGCGGCGCCTCGCTGAAGCGCAGGATCGGATAGTCGTCCCAGGTCCGCGTGGTGATGCGGGTCCGGTCGAATCGCACCTGTTCCTTCAGGACCCAGCTCGTCGCCTGCACGATGCCGCCTTCGACCTGGTTGCTCACACCGTCCGGGTTGATGGTGCGGCCGCAATCCACGGCCACGACCGCGCGCACCACCCTGATCGTCTCGCCGGCCTCGATCTCGACCACCACCGCGGCGTAGGCGGCTTCATTGCTGTAGCGCGCGAAGCCCATGCCCATGCCGCGCGAGCCGTCGCCTCCGGGTCCGTCGCCGCTCGGGGCGTCGCGCCGCGACCGCGACGCGAGCCCCGAGCGCTGGCGCGCCGCCTCGATCACGGCGATCGCCCGCTGGTCGCGCAAGTGTTTCAGGCGCAGCTCGACCGGGTCGATGCCGGCGGCGTGCGCCAGCTCGTCCATGAAGCACTCGATCGCGAAGGTGTTGAGGAACCCGCCGATCGCCCGCAGGGTGCCGGTGCGCACCGGCAGCCGCTCCAGCTGGTTCAGCACGACCCGCTGGTTGGCAAAGTCGTAGATCGGCACCGCGTTGCGCTCGCTGGTCGGCAGAATGCCCGGCAGGGCGTCGATGCCGGGCGGCTGCGCGAATGGCTTTTCGAGATGCCACGCGGCCAGCAGGGACGGGCTTTCCTGCAAGCCTGGCCGCGCGATGTGCGGATTGCTCCACAGCTCATGACGCCAGTCGACGATGCGTCCGGTATCGTCGACCGCGCCGTTCAGGGCAACGGCCATTGCCGGCCCGAACGGCGACCAGGCCAGCTCGTCCTCGTGCGACCATTGCAGCCGCACGGGATGGCCTTCCACGGCGCGGGCGAGCAGCACCGCATCGAGCGACGCGTCGTCGGCCGCATTGTGGCCGTAACATCCGGCGCCCTGCACGTGACGAACGGTGATCGTGTCGGGCGCAACGCCGAGCGTCTTGGCGATATCCAGCCGGGTCGGATGGATCGACTGGCTCTGGCTCCACAGCTCGATGGCGCTGGGCTGCACGCGCGCCACCGCGCAGGCCGGCCCGATCGACGCGTGCGCCAGGAACGGCCGTGAATAGCTGGCATTCACGGCGTGCGCGCCGGTTGCCTGCGGCACGCCCTTCTCGCTCAGGATCTTCGCCCGAGAGGGCCGGGACCGGAGGAATGCGGGGAGGGCAGCGACGTCCGGCAGGTCGGCGGCTTCCTGCCAGACGGCGCCTTTCGCCAGCGCCGCCGCCGCGGCGACGGCC
>NZ_JBFWZI010000152.1:0-8262 GCF_050185545.1 Reyranella sp.
CGACGGCTGCGGATGGCCGGTTGATTTGGCCCGGCCAGTCGCCGTCGTTCCGTCCTTGGCGGCGCTTGATATCGGCACCGCCGCCTATCAATCGCTTTGCAACTTCGACGCTCTCACGGTCGTGGCGCCCGGTATCACGGTGCCGGAGCCGCACCAGGGGCAGTTCGACGAGTCCATTCGCCCGACCTCGCGTGACCATTGACCAGTCCGCGGGTCAGGCGATAGCTCCAGATTCCCATGGGGGGCACGTTACGCAGCTCGCGTCCGACGAAGGTCGCTTGGAGTTCCGGCATTTCCTCCGCGTCGACGGGTGAGCGGAAACCGTAGGTGTACTGGATGATCGATCCGCCGGGGGGCATGAGCGCAAACGCCGCCGTGTAGCAACGCGCAGCCGCCACCGGCGCGATGATGCGCATCGGCAGGCCGCTCAGCACGACGCTGACGGACCGGATTTGGGCTCGTTGCCGAATGTCGCCCATGGCAAGCGCGTTTCCCTGCAGCACGCGCACTCCGGTCAGGCGCCGTTCGAGCGTTCGGCAAAGGTCGCGGTCCTGCTCGACGACGATGATCTGGTCCGGTGGGCAGCCTGCGTCTA
This sequence comes from Reyranella sp., assembly GCF_050185545.1. Taxonomy (GTDB): domain Bacteria; phylum Pseudomonadota; class Alphaproteobacteria; order Reyranellales; family Reyranellaceae; genus Reyranella. The sequence continues at coordinate 596 of NZ_JBFWZI010000152.1, forward strand.
TCAACGCCTTGGTCACTGGCCCCGTCCCGGCGCCAAGCTCGAGCACCGGCCCGCCGCCCGGAATGGCGGCCGCCAAGACGGTCTGGGCCAACCGCCTTGCCGTCCAGATGCTGCTTGCAAAGGGCAGTCCAACCGCCCTTGGGTCCCGGGTCCAGCCTCGCAAGAACGTGATCCGGTCACCCATCTTGGCCTTTCCGTGGGGCGAGTGATCCCGCTTCAACGCATGGGCCGGCCAGCCGTTGCGTGTTGCAGCCGGCACGCGAGTCGCCGGGAGGCGAAATTGCCCACGGCGAAATCTCATGCCGGCGATCCGCTGCTCTCCAACGATCGCGTGCCGCCGTGCTAGCGTGGCGCCGGCAAGCAAGGATAGCAGATGTCTGTGAATTGTCTCGGCCGGAAGGAAATCGCCTGATGTCGTCGCCTCTGACCGGCAACTGGAATTACCCCACGGCGATCCGCTTCGGCGCCGGTCGCATCCGCGAGTTGCCCGATGCCTGCAAGGCGGTCGGGCTCAAGCGCCCGCTGCTGGTGACCGATCCCGGCCTGGCGAAGCTGACCATGATCTCCGACGCCATGCTGGCGCTGCGCAAGGCGGGGCTCGAGGTGGCGCTGTTCAGCGACGTGAAGCCCAACCCGGTCGCCAGCAATGTCGACTCCGGCGTGAAGGTGCTGCGCGCCGGCAAGCATGACGGTGTGATCGCCTGGGGCGGCGGCTCGGGCATCGACACCGCCAAGGCGATCGCCTTCATGGCCGGCCAGACCCGGCCGATGTGGGATTTCGAGGACATCGGCGATTGGTGGACGCGCGCCAATCCGGTCGGCATCTATCCTTCCGTCGCCGTGCCGACCACCGCCGGCACCGGCTCCGAGACGGGCCGCGCCTCCGTCATTACCGACGAAGCGACCCATACCAAGAAGGTGATCTTTCATCCCAGGATGATGCCCAGCGTCGTCATCGCCGATCCCGAGTTGACGGTCGGCCTGCCGCCCAGGCTTACGGCGGGCACTGGCATGGATGCCTTCATCCATTGCCTCGAAGCTTACTGCGCACCGGGCTATCACCCCTATGCCGAGGGCATTGCCGTCGAGGGCATGCGGCTGGTCAAGGACAACCTCGTGCGCGCGGTGGAGAACGGCCGCGATCTCGAAGCGCGCAGCCACATGCTGGCGGCCTCGCAGATGGGCTCGACGGCATTCCAGAAGGGCCTCGGCGCCATCCATTCGCTGTCGCATCCGGTCGGCGCCGTGCTCGATACCCATCACGGCCTCACCAACGCCGTCGCCATGCCCTACGTGCTGAAATTCAACCGGCCGGCGATCGACGAGAAGATCCAGCGCCTGTCGCGCTGGCTCGGGCTGCGCAATCCGACCTTCGACGGCTTCATGGAATGGACGCTCGACTTCCGGCGCCGCGTCGGCATTCCGCACTCCCTTGCGGAACTCGGCGTCAAGGAGAGCCACCTCGACAGGTTCGCCGAAATGGCCGCCGTCGATCCGACCGCCGGCGGCAATCCGGTCAAGGCCGGCGTGCCCGAGATGCGCAAGATGTACGAGGCCGCGCTTGCGGGGAGGCTGTGATGAGCACCTTCCCGACCCAGGCCCGTGTCGTCATCGTCGGCGGCGGCATCATGGGCTGCTCGACGGCCTATCACCTCGCCAAGCTCGGCTGGAAGGACGTCGTCCTGCTGGAGCAGGGCCGGCTGAGCGGCGGCACGACGTGGCATGCCGCCGGCCTGGTCGGCCAGCTGCGCAGCTACCAGAATCTCACCCGCCTGATCCGCTACAGCACCGAGCTCTACGCAAAGCTGGAAGCCGAGACCGGGTTGGCGACCGGCTGGAAGCAGTGCGGCTCGCTGTCGGTCGCGCGTACCGAGGAGCGCATGGTGCTGCTGCGCCGCTCGGCTGCCATGGCCAACGCCCAGGGCGTCGAATGCGAGCCGCTGACGCCGAAACAGGCTGGCGAGAAGTACCCGATCATGCGCACCGACGATCTGGTGGGCGCGGTGTGGCTGCCCGGCGACGGCAAAGCCAACCCGGCCGACATCACCCAGGCGCTGGCCAAGGGCGCGCGCAATGCCGGCGCCCGCATCTTCGAGAAGACGCGAGTGACGAAGGTCGACACAAAGAACGGCCGCGTCACCGGCGTGCAGACGACGCAGGGTTCGATCGAGGCCGAGATCGTGGTGTGCTGCGCTGGCCAGTGGGCCCGCCAGCTCGCCCGCTCGGTTGGCGTCACCGTGCCGCTCTATTCCTGCGAGCACATGTACATCGTCACAGAGAAGATGGAGGGCGTGCCGCGCGACCTGCCGGTGATGCGCGATCCCGACGGCTACATCTACTTCAAGGAGGAGGTCGGTGGCCTCTTGATGGGCGGCTTCGAGCCCGAGGCCAAGCCGTGGAACAAGGACATCATCCCCGATGATTTCGAGTTCGGCATGCTGCCGGACGACTGGGACCAGTTCCAGATCCTGATGGACAACGCCCTGATCCGAGTTCCGGCGCTGGAGAAAACCGGCATCAAGACATTCATGAACGGGCCGGAAAGCTTTACGCCGGATCTCAACTACGTTCTTGGTGAAGCTCCGCAGCTCAAGAATTTCTTCGTCGGCGCGGGCTTCAACTCGATGGGCATCGCGAGCTCGGGTGGCGCCGGCATGGCGCTTGCCGAATGGATCGCAGCCGGCGAGCCGACGCTCGATCTATGGCCGGTCGATATCCGGCGCTTCGCCGGCTTCCATGGCAACGACACGTGGCTGCGCACGCGCGTCGCCGAGACGCTCGGCCTGCACTACAAGATGCCTTGGCCGCAGCGCGAGCAGGAGAGCGGCCGGCCGTTCCGCCGCTCGCCGCTCTATGATCGGCTCAAGGCGCGCGGCGCCTGGTTCGGAAACAAGATGGGCTGGGAGCGGCCAAACTGGTTCGCCGGCGCAGGCAAGACTCCCGACATGCAGTACGGTTGGGGCCGCGGCGCCTGGTTCGATGCCGTCGGCGCCGAGCATCGCGCGACGCGCGAGGCCGTGACCGTGGTCGACGAGACCTCGTTCGGCAAGATCCTGGTGCAGGGCCGCGATGCCGAGGCAACGTTGCAGCGTCTCGCCGCCAACGACGTCGCCGTGCCGGTCGGCCGCACGGTCTACACCGGCATCCTGAACGAGCGCGGCACCTTCGAGAGCGACCTTACTATCGCCCGCCTGGCGCGCGAAAAATTCCTGATCATCACCGGCTCGGCCCAGCCGGTGCGGGACATGGATTGGCTCACCCGGCATGTGCCCGACGATTCGTTCGTAACCTTTGCCGACGTGACGTCGGCGTGGACCGTGTTGTCGCTTATGGGACCGCGAAGTCGAGCGTTGCTTCAGAGGGTAAGCCGCGACGATTTCTCCAACGAGGGCTTCCCGTTCGCCACCTGCCGCGAGATCGGCGTCGGTCCCGCCACGGTGCTGGCGTCGCGCCGCACCTACATGGGCGAACTCGGCTGGGAGCTCTACGTGCCGGTCGAGTTCGCCGTCACGGTGTTCGAGACGCTGCACGAGGCCGGCGCCGGCCTCGGCCTGCGCGATGCCGGCTACTATGCCGTCGAGAGCCTGCGGCTGGAGAAGGGCTATCGCGCCTGGGGTCGCGAGCTCACGCCCGACGACACACCGTTCAATGCCGGCCTCGCCTGGGCGGTGAAGCTCGACAAGCCGGGCGGATTCATCGGCCAGAAGGCACTGGTCAAGGCCAAGGCCATGCCGCTGGCGCGGCGGCTGGTGTCGGTGGCGCTGCAGGACGGCGAGCCGCTGCTGTGGGGCGGCGAAGCGCTGCTGCGCGATGGCCGGCCGGTCGGCGACCTCACCTCGGCCGGCTACGGCCACACGATCGGCGCGTCCGTCGGCCTGGGCTACGTCAGGCGCGACGACGGCGCGGCGATCGATGCGGCGTGGCTCGATAGTGGCAGGTTCGAGGTCGACCTCGCGGGCACGCGGCTCGCGGCAAAGGTTTCGCTGCGCTGCCCATTCGACCCGGCGGGCACGCGCATCAAAGGCTAGGTCGACGGGGCGGGCTGTCCGGTAACCGGATCGGGGGCGGTCCTGAGGCGCGTCTCGGCGAGTTCGCCGGCCACCTCGAGGATTGGGTAGGCGACCGTGGTCAGGTGGCCGTTGATGCGCTTGAGGTCGCGGATCACGTCCATGTGGATCGAGCTGGTCTCGATCGATTCGGGGCGCCCCTCGCGCAGACGGGCGAAGTGGCTGTCGGCGGCGTGCGCCTCGGCTTCGCGTATGGCCGTCTTCTCGGCGACGAGCCGGCGGGCGAGCGAGATGTCACGCGTGGTGAAGACGTTCAGCGCCAGCCGCAGATTCTCCTGTACGCGGGCATGGAAGGCGCGCAGCTCGGCCATGCCTTCGGGAGAGAACGTGTAGCGGTTGCGGATCTTCTTGGCCGCCAGCTCCATCAGGTTCTTGTCGATGATGTCGCCGACATGCTCGAGGTTGGTGGTAAAGGTCAGAATCTCGACATAGCGCCGGCCATCCTCCTCTCCGAGCTCGGTGCGCGACGTCTGGATCAGGTAGAGCTTGATCGCCTCGTAGAGCCGATCGACGGCATCGTCGGCCGACTCGATCGCTTTCACCGCCTTGGGGTCGTTGCGCTCGAACACCTCGATGCTCTGGCGCAGCATGTCGCCCACGCGGTCGCCGAGATTGAGCGTCTCGCGCAGCGCGCAGCCCAGCGCCTCGGTCGGCGAATCGAGGACATTGGGATCGAGATGGCGCGGCCTGCCGGGGTCGTCGGCGACCGGCCTGTCGGGCAGCAGGCGGCGGCACGCCCAGGCGATGACATCGATCAGGGGCAGGAAGACGAGCGCGGCGGCGATGTTGAAGGCGGTGTGGAAATTGACGGCGAGGCGCGTCGTCGAGGGATCGAGCCACTGCAACGCCGGCAGCAGGAGGCCGAGGAAGGGCAGGGCGGCGAGGCCGACGAGGGCGCGGGTGACGAGATTGGCGAGCGGCACGCGGCGGGCCGCGACATCGGCGCCGGCCTGCGCTACGTAGGGCGCCAGCGCCCCGCCGACGTTGGCGCCGATGACCAGGGCGAGCGCAAGCTTGGGCTCGACGATGCCGCTGCCGGCAAACGACATGATCAGCAGCACGACCGAGAGGCTCGAGTGCACGAACCAGGTGGCGAGCGTTGCCAGCACGACGGCGATCACGTACTCGTCCTGCAAGCCCTGGAGGGCGGCCATGAAGGCGGGCGACTCGCGCAAGGGCTGGGTGGCGATCGCCAGGAGCCTGAGCGATAGCAGCATCAGGCCTAGGCCGATCGCGACGCGACCGACGTGGCGCGGCTTGTCGTGTTCGGTCGACAGGAAGCCGATAACCCCGACACCGATCAGCAGCGGCGACATCCAGCCGAGATCGAACGACAGCACCTGGGCGGCGATCGTCGTGCCGACATCGGCGCCCAGCATGACGGCGAACGCGATCGACAATGGGATCAGCCCGCGCCCGGCGAACGAGGAGAGCAGCAGCGCCGTGGCCGTGCTCGACTGCAGCAGGCCGGTGATGGCGAGGCCGCCGGCGAAGGCGGTGAAGCGGTTGCGCGAGCAGGCGGCGATAGCGCGCCGCAGCGCGGCGCCGAAGGCGCGCGTCAGTCCGGTGCGAACCATGCGAACGCCCCACAAAAGTAGCGCGACGCTTCCCACCACATTGAGGACGGTCTCGACGCCATGCATGATCGCGAAACCCTACGCCTCGCGGGAATGCCGTTAAAGTTCTTTGACGCTTCTGTGACCAAGTGGTCACGCAGTGCTGTGACGGCGCGGTCTTTTCGGCGCTGGAGCGCGCCCTCGAGTGGCGCTCATGTTCTTCGACCGCGGGCGTCTCGCCCGCTCCTCTCATGAGGCATGAGCGGGCGAGACGCCCGCGGTCCAAGGAAGAATCATGGACGGCACAGAAACGGCGCGCTCCCCGACCATGAGCTGAACAAGGCAAATGCCGCCTTCCTAGGCCGCATTCACCGCGCCGAGCTGTCGCGTCTGCCGCGCGTCGCCCGCATCGAATCGAGCTTCGCCATGCGCGAGATCGTCAACCGCCTGGTGCCGCCCTCGGTGTTCAACAAGCCACCGTCGGCGAAGCGACATCGCGGAGATGGGGGACGTGCAAAGTGATCATCCTCCTCCCCAGCTTCGCTGGGGAGGTGTCGCCGCCTTCGGCGACGGGGGGGCATGCCTCAAGTGGACCGCGGGCGTCTTGCCCGCTCATGAGAAGAGCGGGCGAGACGCCCGCGGTCCAAAAGAACCATGACCCCTCCGTCGCCGTAAGACGGCGACACCTTCCCAAGCTTCGCTTGGGGAGGATTCACAGCTCCGCCGATCGCTCGGCCTCGTCCATGAAGGCGCGGACGAGGGCGAGGCGGCGGCTCTCCTGCGGGCAGACGGCGTACTCGGCGACATGCAGGGGCTGGTCGCTGACGACGATGCGGCGGAAGCGGCGGTCCTGGCCGAGCTCGCTTTCGAACACCGCGCCGATGCCGAAGCCCGCCGCCACGGCTTCGCGCACGCCTTCGCGGGTCTCGACTTCGACGATCGCGTCGGGGCGGATGCCGGCGTCGGCCATCGCCTGCTCCAGCACCTCGCGGGTGATCGAGCCGCGCTCGCGCAGCACAAGCTCCATCCCGGCGAGCGCCGAGAGCGGGACCCGGCTGCGCCGGGCGAGCGCATGGGCGGCCGGCGCGAACAGCACCAGCCGGTCTCGGCGCAGGCGCACGGCGTGAAGCCGCGGATCGGACACGCTCTTGGCCATCACCGCGACGTCGGCCTCGTGGCGCAGCAGGCGGTCGAGCACGACGGCGGAATTGTCGATCGACAGGGCGAAGGTGAGGTTCCTCGCGCGCTTGCGCAGGCTCGCCATGATGGGCACGACATGGTGCGCGGAGTCGGCGGCGATTCGCAGATGCCCGCGTGTCAGCGCCTGCTCGCCGGCCAGCAGGGCACGCGCCTCTTCCTGCAGCGCGAACAGGCGGGTCGTGAGCCCATGCAGCTGCCGGCCGGTCTCGGTCGGCGCGATGCCATGGCCGCGACGGTCGAACAGGCGCACGCCGTAGGTCTTCTCCAGGGCAGTGACCTGTCCCGACAGGTTGGGCTGGCTGAGGCCGGAGGCGCGCGCGGCGGCGGAGAACGAGCCGGATTCGGCGACCAGATGGAAGGCACGGAGCTGGGTGGGCGTCATATAGGTCTAACCGATGGAAGACATATTGAATATATACTGGACGGATAGGCTTCGCGACCGCATGGTTCCAGCCATGACGACCCGACCCGCGACTTCCAAGAGTCCCGCAGCCTCCGAGACGGGCGATCCACTGCTGCTGACGCCCGGTCCGCTCACCACCTCCGCCGCCGTCAAGCAGGCCATGGTGCACGACTGGGGCTCGCGCGATGCCGAGTTCCTGCGCATCAACCGCATGGTGCTCGACAGGATCGCCGAGCTGGCCGGCGCCACCGGCACGCATGTCACCGTGCCGGTGCAGGGCTCGGGAACGTTCGCCGTCGAGGCGATGATCACCAGCTTCGTGCCGCGCACCGGCAAGCTCCTGGTGCTGATCAACGGAGCCTATGGTCAGCGGGCGCTCAGGATTGCCCAGATCGCCGGCCGTGCCGCCGTGGTGCTGGAGACGCCGGAGGACACGCCGCC
>NZ_JBFWZI010000152.1:8362-18367 GCF_050185545.1 Reyranella sp.
CAGCATGGCACCCGACAGTCTCACGTCCAACGGCGAGGTCGCCGTCAATGGCCGCGGCTACCGCCTGCCGCGCCAGCCCACCGTCGTGGTCTGCGTCGACGGCTCGGAGCCGGGCTACATCGAGCGCGCCGTCGAGGCCGGCCGCGCCCCCTGGTTCGGCACGGTCCTGACGCAAGGCGCCAGCCTGCTGGCCGACTGCGTGGTGCCGTCCTTCACCAACCCCAACAATCTCTCCATCGTCACCGGCCAGCCGCCGTCCGTCCACGGCATTTGCGGCAACTACTTCCTCGATCCCGACAGCGGGAAGGAGGTGATGATGAACGATCCGAGATTCCTGCGCGTCGAGACGCTGTTCCCGTCGTTCCAGCGCGCCGGCTGCCGCATCGCCGTCATCACCGCCAAGGACAAGCTGCGCGGCCTTTTGGGCAAGGGGCTGGAGCTGGGCGCCGGCAAGGCCTGCAGCTTCTCGTCGGAGAAGTCGGACAAGGCGACGCTCGCTGAGAACGGCATCGACAAGGTCAATGAGTTGGTCGGCATGGCTGTGCCCGATGTCTACAGCGCCGGCTTGTCGGAATTCGTCTTTGCTGCCGGCGTCAAGCTGATGGAGCGCCATCGGCCGCAGGTCATGTATCTCTCGACCACCGACTACATCCAGCACAAGCATGCGCCCGGCACACCGGTCGCCGACGATTTTTATGCGATGATGGACGGCTACCTGGCTCGGCTCGAGGCCCTGGGCTGCACGATCGCGGTTACCGCCGACCACGGCATGAATGCCAAGTTCGATGCCAACCACCAGCCCGATGTCATCTACCTGCAGGACCTGTTCGACGGCTGGTTGGGCAGAGACAAGGCCCGCGTGATCCTTCCGATCACCGATCCCTACGTCGTTCATCACGGCGCGCTCGGCTCGTTCGCCGTGGTCTATCTGCCGGCCGGCACGACCGCGGCGGAGATGATCGCGAAGCTCGCCGCGCTGCCTGGCATCGAAGCGGCGCTGGCGAAGGATGAGGCGGCGCAGCGTTTCGAATTGCCGGCCGACCGGCTGGGCGATCTCGTCGTCGTCTCGACCAAGCACAAGGTGCTGGGCACTTCGGCGGCGCGCCACGACCTCTCCGGCCTGACCGAGCCGCTGCGCAGCCATGGGGGCATCTCCGAACAGAAGGTGCCGCTGCTTTGCAATCGCCCCCTGGCGGCCGACGCCGGGCAGCGCCGTTGGCGCAACTTCGACGCCTTCGACCTCGCCCTGAACCTCGTTGCCTGAAAGGCCAAACCTTGAGAGGCCCAACATGGACACCGTGACCCGCCCTACCTCGGACGAGCGGCACGACGCGCTGCGCATCGCCGGCAAGAAAGTCGAGACCGGCGCGAGGCTGGAGGTGCGCTTCCCGTGGGACAACCGGCTGGTCGGCAGCGTGCCGCGCGCCACGCCGGAGCTGGTGGCCGAGGCATTCCGCATCGCCCACGCCTACAGGCCCACGCTGACGCGCTACCAGCGCCAGCAGATCCTGCTCAGGACCGCCGAGCTCCTGGTCGCGCGCAAGGAGGAGCTGTCGCGGCTGATCACGCTCGAGTCGGGACTGTGCCTCAAGGATTCGCTCTACGAGGTCGGGCGCGCCTACGACGTGTTCACCTTCGCCGGCCAGCTCTGCCTGCTCGACGATGGCCAGACCTTCTCCTGCGATCTCACCCCGCACGGCAAGTCGCGCAAGATCTTCACGCTGCGCCAGCCGCTCAACGCCATATCGGCGATCACGCCGTTCAACCATCCGCTGAACATGGTGGCGCACAAGCTGGCGCCGGCCTTCGCCACCAACAATTGCGTGGTGCTGAAGCCCACCGAGCTGACGCCGCTCACCGCCCTGTTCCTCGCCGATACGCTCTACGAGGCCGGCCTGCCGCCGGAGATGCTGTCGGTCATCACCGGCAATCCGTCCGACATTGGCGATGCCATGATCACCGACCCGCACGCCGATCTCGTCACCTTCACCGGCTCGGTGCGGGTCGGCAAGCATATCGCCGCGACGGCGGGCTACAAGCGCCTGGTGCTCGAGCTGGGCGGCAACGACCCCCTGATTGTCATGGAGGATGCCGACCTCGACAAGGCGGCCGAGCTCGCGGTCGCCGGCGCCACCAAGAATTCCGGCCAGCGCTGCACGGCGGTGAAGCGCATCCTGGTGATCGAGAGCGTTGCCGACGCCCTCGTCGAGTGTGTCGTGGCCAAGGCGCGAAAGCTCAAGGCCGGCGATCCGCTCGATCCCGAGACCGATATCGGCACGGTGATCCACGAGCGGGCCGCTACGCTGTTCCAGAACCGCGTCAGCGAAGCGGTGGCGAACCACGGCGCCAGGCTGCTGCACGGCAACGACCGGCGCGGCGCGCTGTTTCCGCCGACGGTAGTGGATCACGTCGATCCGGTCTGCGAGCTGGTGCGCGAGGAGACGTTCGGCCCGGCGATCCCGATCATCCGCGTCAAGGACGTTGCCGACGCCATCCGCGTCTCCAACGGCACCGCCTACGGCCTGTCTTCGGGCGTTTGCACCGACCGCCTCGACTACATCACCCGCTTCGTCGACGAGTTGCAGGTCGGCACCGTCAATGTCTGGGAAGTGCCCGGCTATCGCATCGAGATGTCGCCGTTCGGCGGCATCAAGGATTCCGGCCTTGGTTACAAGGAAGGGGTCCTCGAGGCGATGAAGAGCTTCACCAACGTAAAGACCTGGTCGCTGCCTTGGCCGGGGTAGGGACGAGCTCAAATGGCTCGTCTTCCGGACCGCAAGCATCTTGCTCACTCTTCGGCCGGGCGAGCGAGACGCTCGCGGTCCGGAAGAGCATGAGCCAAGATATTGGCCCAATTGTTCGGAGAACATCATGGCCACTGAGACCTACACCGGCAGCTGCCATTGCGGCGCCGTCACCTTCTCGGTCGAGCTCGATACGTCATCGTCGCTGAAGTGCAACTGCTCGATCTGCGCCAAGATCGGCGCAGTGTGGGCGTTTGCGCCCAGGTCGAAGTTCACGCTGAAGTCGGGCGCGGCGAAGCAGGGCGACTACCAGTTCGGCAAGAAGACGCTGCACCACCGCTTCTGCACGGCGTGCGGCGTCGAGAGCTATGCCGAGGGCGCGATGCCCGACGGCACGCCGACCGTCGGCATCAACCTGCGCTGCGTCGACGGCGTCGACGTGGACATGCTCAGTCCGAAGCCCTGGGACGGGCGCAGCCTGTAGCTGGCGGCTCGGGCTACCAGCCGAGCGCGTAGCTCGCCCGGCGAGGGTCGGCGCCCGAGGTCATGATGCCTGTGCGCAGGTCGGCGTGGATGGCGCAGACCGCCCCGGCGCGCCAGATGCGGTCGGGCCACCACGTGACCTGATGTCCGCGGCGCGCCAGCTCCTCGCCGGTCTCGCGCGGGATGCGCGCCTCGATGCACAGCCGGCCGGGCAGGGTGGCATGCGGCTCGAAGCTGTCGGGGAAGCTGTACGTCGCGACGCGCGGATGCTCGACGGCGTCCTGCGGGTCCATGCCGAACAGCATCATGTTCAGAAGAACCTGCAGCATCGCCTGCTGCTGCACGTCGCCGCCCGGCGTGCCGAACGGCAGGACGTAGCGGCCGGCTGCCACCGCCAGGGCGGGCGCGGGTGTCAGACGCGGCCGCTTGCCGGGGGCGAGGCGGCTCGGATGGCCTGCGGTGGTCCACGACTGAGAGCCGCGCGACGACGGGCAGAGGCCGGTGCCGGGGACGATCGGCGATTCGGACGACACGTCGCTCGGCGTCGCCGAGACGCTGTTGCCCCAGCGATCGACGACGCAGATATAAGACGTGTCGCGCGGCAGGCCGGTCGGCGCGCCGTCCTGGCGCAACGCAGACGCGGCGCGGGCTGCCGTGGACGTCAATGCGCCATTGAGCGTCGGCGCGCCGTCGGGGATGCCGTGCGGCGGCATCTCGGGATGGGCGCGACGCGGATCGATCTGGGCGCGGCGCCGCACGCCATACTCGGGGTCGAGCAGGCCGTCGAGAGGCACGTCGACATGCCGCGGATCGCCATAGAAGGCCTCGCGATCGGCGAAGGCGAGCTTCAGCGCCTCGATGATCATGTGCAGGTAGTCGGGCGAGTTGTGGCCGGCGGCGAGCAGCGCGGCGTGATCGACGATGTTCAGTGCCTGGCCGAGCACCGGGCCCTGGCACCAGGCATTGCAGGTGAACACCTCGGTGCCGGCGAAATGCACCGACGGGGCGCGCTCGACCGGCGAGCTGTAGCCGGCGAGGTCCTCGGCGGCGAGCCAGCCTCCTTCCTGCCGGTGGTACTCGACGATCGTGCGTGCGATGTCGCCCTTGTAGAAGGCGGCGCGGGCCGCCTCGAGGCCGGCCATGCGATCGCCGCCGCGGGCGAGCGTCGCCTTCTCCTCGTCGACCATGTACCTGAGCGAGCGCGCGAGATCGGCTTGGACGAACAGGTCGCCAACCTTGGGCGGCTGCCCGCCCGGCAGGTAGATCGAGGCGCTCGACGGCCACCTGGCGTACTTGTCGCGCTTGGCCGCCAGCATGTCGGCCAGCAGGGGATACATCGGGAAGCCTTCGCCGGCGAAGCGGATGGCGGCCGAGGCGACCTCACCGAACGTCATCGTGCCGAAGCGCTTCAGCGCCGTGATCCATGCATCCGGCGCGGCCGGCACGACGGTGCGCAGCACGCCTTCGGGAATGGCACCGCCATGCTTGCGCACGAACAGTTCGGGATCGGCGGCGGCCGGCCAGTAGCCGAGGCCTTCGATGTTCCACACCACGCCGTCGGCCATGCGCACCAGGATGGGCGCGACGCCCGCGACGTTGACGATATCGGGCTGCAGGACGCCGAGCGCAATGCCGCCCGCCACCGCGGCGTCGACAGCGTTGCCGCCCGCCTCGAGGATGGCGAAGGCAGCGTGGGCCGCGCCGTAGTGGCCGGCCGACACCATGTGCCGAGTGCCGCGCAGCGCCGGGCGCTGGGCATAGGTCTCGCCTTCGCTGCGCGCCGTCTGGGTCTCAGCCGCCATCGTCGTCGCTCCCCCTCGAAGCTTGGGCTCTGCTACGGACGATAACCGATGCGGCCGGTCAAGTCGTTCCCGCTCACCGGGGCATCTGCCATGACCGTGCGTAATGCCCCGGCGCTTGCCGACTTTGATCAGGAGTGGGCGCATCTCCATCTTCCCCCGATGACGGGTCGACGACGGGGGAGGGGCAGACATGTGTTCACTTCGCATTGGCAGAGCTGGGGAGGAGATGATCAACCGGTGCTCTGGCGCCGTCGCTGCGGCGGGGCGACCAGGATCTTGCCGTTGGCGATCAGCTGCCTGCAGATCACCTCCAGCGCCGCGACGGTCTCGCGCGTCGCGCGCGTCACCGGGCGGCCGCGCGGCAGGGCGAGCACGCGCTCGCCGCGCAGCCAGGACAGGCGGGCTGCCGCCAGCGTGCCGTCCGCGACCTCCTTGTGGATGCCGGAGTAGGGCAGCAGCCCGTAGCCCAGCCCGACCGCCACCATCTGCTTCAGCGACGCCATGCTCTCGACGCGCAGCCTGGACTTGACGCCCGGCGGAAAGGCGTCGCGGGTGCTGGCGCTGAGCGGCAGGACGGCGGCCGGCAGGTGAGCGATCTCGGGACGCGAGAGCGGCCCTTTGCCGAGCAGGGGATCGCCCGGCGGGCCGATCAGGAACACCTGCTCGACTACCAGCGTCTGGTAGGTGAGGTGATCGTTGGGCTGCGGTCCCGACAGGATCGCGATGTCGACCTCGCCGCGCAGCAGGCGGTCGGTCATCTCCTCGGTGAGGCCTTCGCTCAATTCGAGCTGCACTCGCGGGAAGCGCTCAGCGAAGCGCCGGGCGAGCGGCGTGTAGAAGATGTGGGCGAGGCTCGACGGCGCGCCGAGCCGTACCGTGCCGCTCGGCTCGCGATTCTCGAGCTGGACCTCGGCGCGGACGTCGTCGACCGCGCCCAGCAGCCAGCGCCCGCGGTCGAGCAGGACCCGGCCCGATTCGGTGACCGACACGCCGCGGGCGCCGCGCTCCAGCAGCGCTCCGCCCAGCTCGTGCTCGAGCAGCTTGATGTGCCGGCTCAACGCCGATTGCGCGACGTTGAGCGCGCTCGCCGCGGCGCCGAACCCGCCGCGCTCGGCGACGGCGACGAAATAGCGGAGTTGGCGCAAGTCCATGGCTTCATCTCGAAAAGAGATCGAGATCATATCAAACATATACTTGTGAGATAGCCTGATCTGGCGACATTTTCTCCTCCCCAGCGTCATCGCTGGGGAGGTGTCGCCGTCTTCGGCGACGGAGGGGTCGAGGTCTCTTGGACCGCGCGCATCTCGCCCGCTCTTCTCATGGGTGGGCGAGTCGCCCGCGGTCCGCATGAGTGCATGACCCCTCCGTCCGCGATGACGCGGATACCTCCCCAGCGAGGCTGGGAGGAGTGAACGAGAGGAACTCGAATGGGCGATGCCGCTGAAGTAACCCGCCGGACCTCGGTCTTCATCGTCGGCGGCGGGCCGGTCGGGCTGGCGATGGGGCTGCTGCTCGATCGCTTCGGTATCGATGCCGTCATCGTCGAGAAGAGTCCGACCACCACCGATCATCCCAAGTCGCGCGGCTGCTGGGTGCGCACCATGGAGATTTTTCGCCAGTGGGGCATCGAGCAGGCGATCCGCGATCGCGGCCTGCAGGACAATTCCGACATGTTCGTCCAGGTCGAGAGCATCGCCGGACGTGAGATCGGGCGCTCGCGGCCGGAACCGAACCTCGGCCAGACACCGGCCTGGAAATGCCTGGTCGCGCAGGACGCGGTCGAGGAGGAGATTTTCAAGGTCATCGAGCACTCGAACCTCGTGCAAGTGCGCTTCTCGACCGAGTTCGTGGGCTTCGAGGAGACGGAGGACGGCATCGTCGCCGAGATTCGCTCGGTCGAGAGCGGGCAGAGCGAGCGCTGGCATGCCAAGTATCTGCTGGCCTGCGACGGCGCCGGCAGCCAGACGCGCCGCGCCGCCGGCATCGACATGGTGGGGCCGGCGACGCTTGCGGTGCTGCTGAACGAATACTGGCGCGCCGACCTCTCGCGCTTTCCGCTGGCGCGCGAGGCCGCCGGCTACCAAGTCTATTCGAAAACGCCCGGCGTGCCGCGCGCCGGCATCCTGAACACCAACGGCCGCGACCGCTGGCTCAGCATCATCCAGATCGGCGAGACCAAGGACGATCGGCTGCGGCCATGGACCGACACCGAGATGATCGAGATCATCCGCGCCCATGTTGGCGTGCCCGATCTCGAGGTGACGCTGCTCAACCGCTCGGTCTGGCGCATGAGCAAGCAGGTGGCGGCGACCTTCCGCAGCCGCCGCGTCTTCCTGGTCGGCGATGCCGCGCACCGCTTTCCGCCGACCGGCGGCTTTGGCCTGAACTCTGGCGTGCAGGATGCCCACAACCTCGCCTGGAAGCTCGTCTATGTGCTGCGCGGCTGGGCCTCCGACAAGCTGCTGGACAGCTATGACTGCGAGCGTCGGCCGGTGGCGCAGTCCAACGCAGATTTCAGCTTCGGCAACCGCGTGCGCTTCCTGCGCATGGACCAAGCGATCCGCTCGGGCAACGACGATCACATCCGCTTCTGGATCAACGATCTCGACAACCACCTGCACAGCATCGGCCAGGCGCTCGGCTTCACCTACGAGGAGGGCGCGGTGATCGCCGACGGCACGCCGCGCGGCGGCCATCTGACGCGCGTCTACACGCCGAGCGACCGGCCCGGCGGGCGCTTCCCGCACCTCTGGCTCGACCCCGCGCGCAAGCACTCGACGCTCGACTGGTTCGACCAGGAATTCACGCTGGTCGCCGGCCCGATGGCCGAGGACTGGCTGGAGGCGGGACGTTCGGTGTCGGCCAGGCTCGGCCTGCCGCTCGCGCTGAAGCAGCTGCCCAACGCCCATCCAGCCGACGGAATCCACATGGGCCTGCGCGGCGCCGTGCTGGTGCGGCCTGACGGCCATGTCGCCTGGCGCATGCCCTACATCCCGCCCGACCCGCCGCGCGAGCTCGCGGGTGCGCTCGCGACGCTGCTGCACTGAGCGGCGCCATGATCATGGTCTTCCGGACCGCGGGCGTCCCGCCCGCTCTTCTCGTTTGTCTTCCGGACCGCAGAGGGCTCGCCTGCTTCATGGGTAGAGCGGGCGAGACGCCCGCGGTCGGGAAGAGGTGACACCATGCCCTTGATCGACGCCAACGGCACCTCGATCGCGTTCACGCAGACGGGCAGCGGGCCGCCGCTTGTCCTGATCCACGGCGCCGAGGCCGATCATTCGATGTTCGACGCGTTCGCCGTGCTGCTCGCGCCGCACTTCACTGTGATCGCCTATGACCAGCGCGATTCAGGCGGCACGCGCAATCCGGCGGACGCCTATGGCCTCGACGAGCTCGCCGACGATGCGGCGGCACTGATCGCGGGCCTCGGTCACCGGCGCACGCATGTCTTCGGCACGTCGCTGGGCGGCGTCATCGCCCAGGTGCTGGCGGTGCGTCATCCCGAACGCGTCGACCGGTTGGTCCTGTCGAGCACGTTTCGCGCCGGCACGCCGCCGCTCTCGATCAATCCCGCGGTGTTCTCGACGCTCGGCGCGCTGCGTGCGCGCCTGCCCGACAGCGCTGCCGAGATCGCGCGCTATTTCTTTCCCGACGAGCACATCGCCCGTCATCCCGGCGTGGTCAGCATCTTCTCCGGCAGCAGCCGGACGGCCGAACAGAGACAGCGACGGGCCGGCATCCTGGCGCGTCCCGTCGCCGTCGATCCTGGCCGGATCGTTGCACCGACGCTGGTGCTGGTGGCGGCGGACGATCGCCTCATTCCGCCCGCACACACGCTATCTCTTGCCAATGAAATCGGTGGTGCGCGGACGGCGACGCTCGCGGGCATCGGCCATGTCGCCACGATCCAGGATCCCGCCGCCGTCGCCCGGCCGGTGATCGCGTTCCTGGAGGAGGGCGCCTCGACAAGAACAATCGGAGGAAACAGCCATGAGCGGTCCGACGGACGATCTCCTCGATAGCGCGCGGCCGACACGCCGGCGCGCACTCGGCCTCATTGCGTCGACTGGGCTGGCGCTACCAGCCGGGCTGGCGCTGCCGGCCGCGGTCCGTGGGCAATCGATCGACTGGCCGGCCAAGCCGGTACGCGTCGTGTCGCCGTCGACGGGCGGCATCACCGACACGCATGCCCGCATCGTCTTCGAGGCGTTGTCGGATCGCCTGGGACAGCGCTTCTACATCGACGGCAAGCCCGGCGCGACCGGCGGCATCTCGGCGCAGATCGCCGCGCGCTCGCCGGCCGATGGCTACACGCTCCTGTTCACGATCGCGAGCTTGGTTGTCACCAATCCTTTCGTCTACGAGAACCTGCTTTACGACACCGAGCGCGACTTCGACCCGGTGGCCATGCTCGCCTATGCGCCGTTCGCCATTCTGGCGCGCGAAAGCCTACCAGTCCGCTCGATGAACGAGCTCGCAGACCATATCCGCGCCCATCCGGGCAAGGTGACGTTCGCCAACGTCGCGCCCGGCAGCCTGGCCCACCTGGTGGGCGAGCTCTACCTGCAGAAGATCGGCGGCAAGGCCGAGATGATCCCCTATCGCAGCGTGCCGCAGACCATTCTGGCCCTGTCGAGCGGCGAGATGGATGTCTTCGTCTCGCCGATCGGCGAGGCGCGTGCCGGGATCGCCGGCGGCAAGATTCGCGGCCTGGCGGTGACGACGGCGTCCAGGCTGGACAGCCTGCCCGAGGTGCCGACCATGGCCGAGCAGGGCTTCGCCGGTTTCGACGTTGCCGGCTGGTACGGCGTGCTGGCGCCCAAGGGCACCCCACGCCCGATCGTGGACAAGGCTAATCAAGAGCTCAATGCCGTGATCGCGTCGGCGGCCTATCGCAAACGCGTCAGCGAGCTGGGCGCCGTCGCCTCCGACCCGATCACGCCCGATGCCTTCCGGGAAATCTGGCGCGCCGAAGC
>NZ_JBFWZI010000153.1:0-17998 GCF_050185545.1 Reyranella sp.
CGATAGTTCTCGATGCTGGTCGGCAACGGCGAGAAGGTGTTGGTCTCGGTGGCGAGCGTGGCAGTGAACAGGCGCATGAGGTCTCCCTCCTCCCCAAGTTGTGCTTGGGGTGGTGTCGGCGTCTTGCGCCGACGGAGGGGTCACGGTCTTCGGGACCGCGAGCGTCCCGCTCGCTCATATCGCCATGAGCGAGCGGGACGCTCGCGGTCCGGAAGAGCATGATTTCCGCCCCCTCCGTCGGCGCAAGACGCCGACACCTCCCCAGGAGAGGCTTTTTCCTACGGAACGATCCCCAGGGGAAGCGTCATGCAATGCCGCGTGATCGCGCCCGGCGTGGTGAGCCAGATGCGATCGCGGTGTTTGGCGATGTGACGCAACGCGCGCTTGAGATGGCGCAGGCGATGCGGCTGGCCCACCAGATAGGCGTGCAATGCCACGCCCATCACCAGCGGCCGCGTCTGCGACAACTCCAGCATCTCGTCGAACTGGTCGACGATGATGTCGGCGAACGCCTCACCGCCGACCTTGCGGCCGACGATCTGCGGAATGTCGTTCACCTCCTGCGGATAGGGCACGGCGAGGATGCGCCTGTCGTCGCGGCAGCTGAACCAGATCGGCTGGTCGTCCATGCACCAGTCCAGCAGGTAGCGATAGCCCGCTTCCGCCAGCAGGTCGGGCGTCACGTGGCTGTGCGAAATCCACGGGCCAAGCCAGCCTTCCGGTGGGCGGCCTTCGGCCTCAGTCAGGCGCGTGGTCGCCTCCGCGATCAGCACACGTTCGGCCGCCTCGTCGAGGTCGCCCTGGCGCTCGGCGTTGGTGCGGCCATGGCCCACGATCTCGTCGCCACGGGCACGGCAAGCCGCCACCACGGCCGGCGCATAGTCGTACATCGCGCTGTTGACCAGGGCGGCCAGCGGCAAGCCAAGCGCATCGAAGGCGTCGAGCATGTACCAGGCGCCGACGCGATTGCCATAATCACGCCACGCAAAGTTGAGAATGTCGGGCTGTGATCCACCCGGCGCCAGTTCCGCACCGAGCCCCTCGCCGTAGGAAAAATGCTCCAGATTGAGGGCGAAATAGACGGCGAGCCGTCGGCCGTTCGGCCAGGTGTAGTCGGCGCGGCCGCGCAGAGGCACGTAGCCGTAGCGGTTGTGTGTTCTCAGTCCCATCCCGGAAAATTAGCGTCGGAAATCGCGAAGAGCCACGGTCGTGGCTCCGATGAGGAGGCCGACGGCAGTTCCCACCAAGCGAAAGAAACCTCAGCCCATGCTCCATCGCCTGCTGTTCGCTCCCCTCACCGGTTGCCTCCTTCTCCTCACTGGCGCGCCCGCCTTCGCCTACTACTCGAAGGATTCGTACGAAAGCGAGGTCACCTTCACCAGCATGGTCGAGATCGCCGAGGATGCTCCCGACTTCCTTCTGCTGCCCTCCTACATCAACCGCCAGCTCCTGTATCTCGCCGGCCCTCTGCAGGCTGCCCCGAAGAAGGCTGCCGCCAAGAACGACGCGAAAGTCGACGTTCTCGGAAAGCATCGCGACAGCAGGACCGGAAAGCTTCACGTGCGCTACCGCTACACCGGCACGTTCGTTCTCGATAACGGTCTGCAGGAAGTCGTCAAGATCCGCCTGCCCCTCAACCTGGACGAAGTGTGGGAGCGCTCGAGCGACAGCTGCTTCAGCTGGGGCGACAAGTACCGCATGGCCTACTTCTGGGCTCCGCTGAACAAGGGCTGCCCGCTGGTCGATGGTGTCGACTATTTCACCGCAGACGGCGTGATCGTCGCAAAACGAGCCAACACTACTAATACCGCGCCCGCCTACGAGCGGCTGGCCAACGGCAACGGTGAAATCCGCATCGTGCTGACCTACGGAGCCGATGACGACAAGAACGGCAAATCCGCTCCCGAGAAGAACAGCGACTACAACGCCGCAAACTATCGGAGCGTCCGCAAGTTCCTGCTCGGTCAGGGCTTCTCGGTTCGCGCCATGCCCGTCGACGAGCGTGAGCGCGAATGCGGAAATGCCAAGCCTTTGGCCGCCTCGCCGGGCCACGTCGAGGAGTTCGCCCGGAAGGACGGCGGGCGCAGGATCATCGTCCGCCTGTTTTGGGGCGTCACCAACATCGGCGAGGACAGCGTCGCCTTCTTCTGCATGGTGAAGGAGGCCGCGGAGCGCGGTTCGGTGTTCCTGTACGCCGGACATTCCCGCGTCGGGCTGCTGGATCTCACCTACATGGGCGAGCAGATCGGCGCGCCCATCAGGCTGAACCACGACCAGTACCAGATCTATGGGTTCTTTGGCTGCTCGAGCTACAGCTACTACAATCTTTCCTATTTCGAAGCGAAGGCTTCGAAGGCCGACCCCGAGGGCACGAAGAACGCCGATATCATCACCAACGGCATTACCGGCTCGTTTGCGTCGATGGCCGATTTCAGCATCAAGACCCTGACCCCAATTCTGAATTGGTCTGCACGCGGCACCAGGGCGACCTGGCAGCAGGTCATGAATTCCTACTCGGAGAGATTTCTGACTGGGGTCAACGGCGACGAGTAGTCACGCTGCCCAAGCAAGACATAGCGCCCGCCATGCCGATGCGCTACGATTACAGAGGGAATGAAGAAGACGGCGGTGGGGCCGCGTTCATCTTGGAGGAAGCGTAGCGTTGACAGCAACGAGTGCTGGAGTCCTGCCGCAATCGGCTGAAGCGGCAACGCCGCGCCGGCTCGCCGCGCCGCTATGGGTCGGCGCCCTGCTGATCCTGCTGGCATTCCTGGTGATCTATCCGCTGCTGATGCTGGTGTTCGGGGCGCTGAGCGACTCCAACCCCGTCGTCGACGGGTTCGGCGCCTTTCGCCCCTCGGCAAAGCATTTCATCGACGTCCTCGCCAACGAGAACGTCCACCTCGCCTTCTTCAACGCCATCGTCGCCTGCGGCGGCGGGACGATCCTGGCGGTGATCATCGGCCTCGCCTTCTCGTGGATCGTGGTGCGCACCAACACGCCGTTCAAGGGCTTCATCGCCGGCGCCAGCATGATCCCGCTGTTCGTGCCGCCGCTGGTTGCCGGCGTCGCCTGGGGCATCCTGGGCTCGCCCAAGACCGGGCTGCTCAACACGGCGCTGAAGTGGATGGGCATCGACTTGCGCTTCGACTTCTACTCGATGTCGGGCCTGATCCTGGTGTTCGGCATCTACTACGCGCCCTACGTCTACATGTTCACGGCCTCGGCACTCAGGAACATGGACCCGAGCCTCGAGGAAGCCTCCGAGGTGTCGGGCGCCAGCGCCTTCACCACTCTGTTCACCGTCACCTTCCCGCTGATCGCGCCGGCCATCCTGGCCGGTTCCCTGCTCTCGTTCGTCGTCATGCTGGGCATTTACGGCGTACCGGCGGCGCTGGGCGCGCCGGCCAACATCAGCGTGCTCACGACCTACATCTTCCAGCTCACCGCCTGGAGCCCGCCGCTCTACAACACCGCCGCCGCGGTCGCGATCCTGCTGATGGTGGTCACCGCCATCCTGGTGTGGGCGCAGCAGCGCGTCCTGTCGGGCAAGAGCTTCGCCACCGTCGCCGGCAAGGCGTTCCGGCCGCGCGCCCTCAATCTCGGCCGCTGGCGCTGGTTCACCTTCGGGCTGGCGGTGATCTATCTTTTCGTCGTCGTCGTCCTGCCGACCCTGGCACTGGTCATCGCGGCGTTCCGCAAGTTCCTGTTCATCAAGGATTTCGACGCCCTTTTCGACATGCGCCAGTACAGCTGGACGCACTTCAACGCGGTGTTCGACAACCCGCTCACCATGCTGTCGATCTGGAACACCCTGAAGGTCGGCGTCATCACCGCCCTGGTAGGCGGCGCTCTCGCCTTCGCCATCGGTTACACGGTGAACCGGACCCAGGTGGCGGGCCGGCGCTGGATCGACCTGCTCGCGACCTTGCCGGTCGCCATTCCCGGGCTGGTCGTCGGCGTCGCCTACCTTTGGGCGTGGATCGGATTGCCTGGCGGGCTTTACGGCACCCTGTGGATCCTGGCGCTGGCCTTCGTCGCGCGCTTCATGCCCGACACGGTGAAGGCGCTGTCGACCTCGTTCCTGCAGATCCACAAGGAGCTCGAGGAGGCCGCCTGGATCTGCGGCCGCAGCCTGCTCGGCACCATCCGCACCGTGGTCCTGCCGCTCGCGCGGCCGGGCGTGGTGGCGTCGATGACGCTCCTCTTCGTGCTGGCGATCCGCGAGCTCGGCTCGTCGCTCTTTCTCTACACCAGCGACACCACGGTGATGGCGGTGCTGCTGCTCGACTACTACGAAGGCGGCAACACCGGAAAGACGGCCGCGTTCAGCCTGGTGCAAACGGCGATCCTTGCCGTTCTGCTCAGCCTGACGACCTGGCTTTCGCGCGAGACGACGCAGAACACCCGCTTCAACTGAATAGCGTAGGAGGAATACGACCGATGACAATGAGAAGACGTACGTTCACCACGGGCGCCGTGCTCGGAACCGCAGGCATCCTGACCGGCAGCTTCCCGGCGATGGCCCAGCAGGAGAAATTCGGTTCCAAGGAGCTGATCGCGGCAGCCGAGAAGGAAGGACAGCTGACCTACTACACGGCCAATTTCGCCGAAACCGAGCAGGAGGTCATCAAGGAGTTCAACAAGACCTTTCCGAAGGTCAAGGTGGCCATGGTGCGCGCGCCGGGCGGCCAGCTGATCACCCGCATCAAGACCGAGGCCGCCGCCGGCAAGCTCGGCGCCGACGTCGTCGATCACTCCGACCGCGGCCTGATGCTGGCGCTGGCCGACCTGTTCCAGGACTACGCGCCGCCCAATGCCGCCGACTACCGGCCCGAAGCGCTGGTGTCGCCGAAATTCTGGCCCGGCGTCACGCTCGGCTGGGCCATCGCCTACAACACCCAGCTGGTGAAGAACGCGCCGAAGACATGGATGGATCTCACCAAGCCCGAGTACAAGGGCAAGCAGATCGGCCAGGTCGTCGGCCCGTCGGGCGGCACGACCTGGACCCGTTCCATGTTCGAGCGTCAGGTGCTGGGCGAGGACTACTGGGCGAAGCAGGCCGCACTTGGCATTGCGCTCTATCCGTCGGGCGCGCCATTGTCCGACGCGCTGGTGCGCGGCGAGGTCTCGATCGCCCCCCTGCTCTACAACATCATCTACACGAAGATCGTCGAGGGCGCGCCGGCAGAAGCGATCTTCGCGCCGGAGGGCGTGCCGATCATCCCCTATGCTGACGGCATCACCAAGACCGCCAAGAGCCCGAATGCCGCGAAGCTGTTCATGAACTGGCGTCTGTCCAAGGAGGGCCAGGCCTTCCAGATCGCCAAGCTCGGCAACATCACGTCGCTCAAGGAGCCACCCTCCTTTCCCAAGGGCTGGGATCCCAAGGTCATCAAAGTCTGGGTGCCGGAGTTCAAGCAGTTCGAATCGCTGCGCGTGTCCTGGCTCGAACAGTGGAACAAGACCTACGGCTACCGCCAGTGAGTGCCGCGCTCCTCGTCCAGGACCTCGTGAAGCGCTTCGCGACGGGCAAGCCTGCCGTCGACGGCGTGAGCTTCGAGGTGCCGGCGGGCGAGATCGTGGTCCTGCTCGGTCCCTCGGGCTGCGGCAAGACCACGACGCTGCGCTGCGTGGCCGGGCTCGAGCATCCGACGGGCGGACGCATCTCGATCGGCGAGCGCGTCGTGTCGGAGCCCGAGCGCGGCCTGCTGGTGAGCCCGCGCGAGCGCGACATCGGCATGGTGTTCCAGTCCTACGCCGTGTGGCCGCACATGACGGTGCGCCAGAACGTGGCCTATCCGCTGAAGCACCGGCGCAGCGGCGGCGGCGACATCAACACCAAGGTGAACGAGACCCTGGACCTGGTCGGCCTGCGCGACTACGCCGAACGGCCCGTGACTTCCCTGTCGGGCGGCCAGATGCAGCGCGTGGCGCTGGCCCGCAGCCTGGTCTACCGCCCGCAGCTCCTGCTGCTCGACGAGCCGCTCAGCAACCTCGACGCCAAGCTGCGGCTGCGCCTGCGCGACGAGCTGCGTCGCATCCTGAAACAGACCGGCATGACCGGCCTCTACGTCACCCACGACCAAGCCGAGGCCGTCGTACTAGGCGACCGCATCGGCGTGATGCGCGAGGGCAAACTCCTGCAGATGGCGCCGCCGGACGAGATCTACAATCGGCCGGCCGATCCCTTCGTCGCCAACTTCACCGGCGCCGCCAACGTGCTGCTGGGCAAGGTGCTGGCGCGCAGCGGCGAACGGGCCACCATCGACCTCGGCTCGGCCGGGCGCATCGAGGCGTGGACGCCGCAGGCGCTGAACCCCGGCGACAAGGCGCGCGTGGCGCTGCGCGCCGAGAACGTTCGGCTGGGCGAGCGCGGCCCGGCCAACGTCTTCGCCGGCCGCGTGCTCGAGCGCCGCTACCAGGGAATGCAGACGGTCTACGACGTCGAGATGGGCGGCCAGAGGCTCGAGGCGCTCGAGCTCGGCACGGCGGCCCGACACGGCGCTGACAGCGAGATCGCCATCACCCTGCCGCCCGACACGTGCTGGGCCTATCGCGACGAGGGTGCGGCTTCGATTGAGTGATGCTCGAACTCTCCTCCCCAGCTCCGCTACAGCTCCGCTGGGGAGTATCGCCGTCCTGCGGCGGCTAAGAGGTCATTGCCTTCCGGACCGCGGGCGTCTCGCCCGCTCATGATCATGAGCGTGAGCGGGCGAGACACCCGCGGTATCCGCATGATTCATGCCTCCCTCCGCCGCGCATGACGGGGCACCTCCCCTCCGGAGCTGGGAGGAGAACTTGAATTCACCTCAGCCCGCGGATAACGGCGCCGCCAGCCGAGCTCTAGGTTGATGTCGTCGCTGACACCAACCCATAGGATCCCATCATGTCCAAGGAACAGGAAAACAAGGCCATCGTCGGACGCTGGTTCACCGCGTTCTGGGGCAAGGACTGCAACCTCGCCATCGTCGACGAGCTCGCGCATCGTGACATGCTCCTGCAATACTCGCTGCACGCGCCCCGTCGCGGGCACGACGACATCAAGCGATTCATGACCGATTTCCGTGCAGCCTTCCCCGACCTCGCGTTCGGCGGCACGGCCGATCTCATCGCCGAGGGCGACTACGTGGTCGGTCGCTGGGAGGGCGGCGGTACGCACACCGGGCCGGCGTTCGACGACTTCCTGGTCGGCGGTCTGCCTGCCCGTTCGGGTCGCAAGATGCGGTTCTCGGGCATCACGGTCCTGCGCGTGGAGGACGGCAAGGTCGCCGAGGAGATCGGGCTCGACGACGGCGTGACGGCCTTGCAGCAGCTCGGCCTTTTGCGGGCGGCCTGATCGTCAAAGCACGGCACGAAGCGCCGCCGCAAGCGGCGCATCGTGCTCGGGCAGCAGGACCTGTGGATCGAGCGTGAGCACACTGCGCGCGGCGTGCCGTTCCGACAAATGAACCGGAGGATCGCCGCGCTGCAGGCGCGCGCTCACGACGAGCGCATCCGCCACGGCGATCTCGAGGACCGGGGCCCGCCCCGTCTCGCTGGCCGGCACCAGCCTTAGCTTGGCGCCGTCGAGCTGGCCGGCGATGTCCCGCAGCCGCACCTCGAGCGCGGCATTGGCGGCGGCATCGTCGGCCTTCACGAATCGATCGAGAGCGGTCAGGAGCCCGACGATCTCCTCCTTGCCCGCCTTGAAGCCGCGGCCGATGCCGTGATGCGGCACCCCGCGCAGATTGGTCCGTTCGACCAGGCCGGGCGGCCGCCAGGTCTCGGGCGACACGTCCATGTCGAGCTGCTGCAGCAACGCCGAGGCCACAAGGTCGCGGCGGCCGGCCAGGATGCCCGACGCCTGCGGTCCACCCAGCGCCTTGCCGCCGGAGAAGGCGACGAGATCGGCGCCCAGCGTCGTGAACCGCCGCAGGTTTTCCTTGGGCGGCAGCTGCGCCGCGGCATCGACGATCAGCGGAATGCGGTTCGCCTTGCACACTGCCGCCATAACGGGGAGATCGGCCATGGTGGCCACGTTGGCCGCGGCCGCCACCGCCACGACCGACGAGGTGAGCGCCGTCTCGATCTCCCAGGCCTCGAGGCCGCGCACGCCTGCCCCGGCGCCACGATCGTTGTGACCGATGTCGATCAGGCGCGCGCCGGCCGCTGCCAGCGCGTGGGCGTAGCCGGTGCGATGTGTGCGCGGGATCAGGATGTCACGCGGAAAGCTCTCCGCATGCGGCAGTGCCGCCATTTTCGCGACGTCCCAACCGGCGATCGCGGCAGCAGCCGCCAGGGTCAGGGCCGCAGCAGCGCCGGTCGTCACAATGCCTGCTTCCGCCCCGGTCACCTCGGCGATGCGCTTGCTGGCGGCGTCCTGCAATTCACCCATATCGACCGATGCACGCGATGCCGCCGCCATCGCCAGAACCACCTCCGGCGCCATGATGGCTCCGCCCAGCCGTGTCAGCGCCCCGGCCGCGTTGATGCGACGCCGGACCCCAAGATCCCGATAAGGATCAGCCAGTGCCATGATGGCCGCTCCTTCTGCCCCCTCTCTCGTCTCCGTCATCCCAAGCGGAGCTGCCCGATTAGGCGCTGTTTACAGCGCCATTGGCGGCGCAGTCGAGGGACCTTTCTTTGCCGACGCCGCAGCAAGGAAGGTCCCTCCACTGCGCGCCGCTACGCTGCGCTCCGGTCGGGATGACGGCCTTTTTGTCATAGGCGAATGCCTTGAGCCTCCTCCGGAGCCTGCACCGTGCAACAGAAACCTCGCCTTCACAATCGATCGGCCTGGACCTTGCCAATGATTGCGATCGGACCACCGCCGGCCGGTCCCTGGTGCTCGGCGCCGCCCGAGACATAGAGCATGGTGTCGCCGATCACGCCGGCCAGGACGCCGCCGACCAGAGCTCGGGCATGTCGGGTCGAATGAATGTCGCTGTCGTCCAGCATGGTGTGGCGGCGACCGCGGATCTCGCCCGACGGCGCGGCCTCCGCCTTGGCCAGCACGGCAACGGTCTGGCCGCCGATCCGGCCGAGGATGCGGCGCGCCGCCTCGGCGTCGATGGCGTCCTGCATGACATCGTGGTCGATCACCAGGTCGCCAGCCCAACCGGGCGCGTTGCCGAGCACAACGATCTCGTTGCGCAGCAGCTCGACTCCGGCCGAGGTGCTGGCGACGCTCGAGTAGAGCGACCAGTCGTGGCAGACCGCTGCGTCGCCCGCGGCCGATGACGCGACCTCGCCCAGGGCCACGGCGACGCCCAGTGCCGATGCGCCGCGCGACAGGGCCATCGAGTGATAGGTGTCGTCGGTGGCCACCGACTTGCCACGTCGAGCCGCCGCCTCGATGCGCTCCTTGGTCAGCAGCGGGCACTTGATCTGGACGAAATGCACGTCGGCAGATGTCGCAATGCCGGCGTCCGCCATGGCCTGGGTGACCGCCTCTGCCGTCGCGGCAATCTGCGGAGTGCAGCCGAGCTCTTCCGGCGCGAAGGCCCGCGTCATGCCGACGCCAATCGCCAGTCGTGGCGTCGTGGCGGCCGACGCAGCGATCGTCTCGCGGCAGAACACCAGCAAATGCGGCGACAACCCGCCCTCCGTCCCGCCGGACATGACGATCGCCACGCGCTCGTCGATCTCCCCGGGATCGCAGCCGAGCCTGGCGGCGAGCAGCAGCTTCAGGGCGAGCGTGGCATAGCCGCGGGTGAAATCGTTGACGCAGCCATTGCCCTCGGTCTTGCCGATGATGGCGACGATGGTGGCGGGATCGATCTCGCCCGCCTCGATCGCCGCGGCGAGCGGCGCGGTGTCCTGCGGGCCGGCCGTCGCCAGGCGCAACACGAGGGTTCGCCGCATACCGGTCATGCCGCCTTGCCGGCGTCGCTGCCGTGGCGCTCGCGACGGCGGCGCAGGATGATCACGGAGACGAGCGCAATTCCGATCACCAGGAACGATACGCCGGTGGTGACCGTGCCCAGGGCATAGAGCACGGGTGTCGTGACGTTGGTGGTCATGCCGTAGATCTCGAGCGGCAGGGTGTTGAAGGTGCCCGACGTGTAGAGACTGCGCGAGAACTCGTCGTAGCTCAGGGTGAAGCCGAACAGGCCGACGCCGATCAGGCTGGGCAGCAGGATCGGGATGACGACATGGCGAATCGTCTGCCAGGAGGTGGCGCCAAGGTCGCGCGCCGCCTCCTCGTAGCGCCGGTCGAAGCGGTTGAACACGGCGAACATGATCAGCAGCCCGAACGGCAAGGTCCAGGTGAGGTGCGCGCCGAACGCGGAGCTGTACCAGGCGGCTTCCCAGCCGAGCACGCGGAACAGCAGGCCGATGCCGAGGCTGATCAGGATCGACGGCACAATCAGGCTGGCGATCGCGAGATAGAACACGATCGCCGAGCCGCGGAAGCGAGTGCGGAAGGCGAGGCCGGCCATGAACGAGGCGACGACCGTCACCAGCATGGCCGCGATGCCGAGGATCATGGAACGCTGGAAGGATCCGGCGAAGTCGCCGACCATCTGCTTCTCGAACAGGTTCTTGAACCAGTGCAGCGACACGCCGTTCATCGGGAAGGTAAGCCCACCGGACGGCCCCTGGAACGACAGCACCAGGATGGTGAGCGTGGGCCCGTAGAGGAACAGCACGAACAGGGCGAAGAAGGCGGCGAGGCACCAGAAGGCGGGTCCGCGGCGGCGGTTCACCTCACAGCTCCTTGCGGATGTCGACCAGCCGCATCATGGCGGCGACCGTGAACAGGACCAGCAGCAGCAGCACCACGGCGTTGGCCGCCGCGGCCGGGTACTGCAGGAGCGACATGGCATTCATCATCATCAGGCCGACCGAGGCGCTCTGGCCGCCGCTCATCAGCCGCACGGTGACGAAATCGCCCATGACGATGGTGACAACGAAGATCGAGCCGATGGCGATGCCGGGCTTGCACAGGGGCACGACGACGTTCCACAGCGTCTGCCAGCCATTGGCGCCGGCGTCGCGCGCCGCCTCGAGCAGGCTCCTGTCGATGCGCATCATCGAGTTGAAGATCGGCACAACCATGAACAGCGTGTACAGGTGCACATAGGCCAGCACGACCGAGAAGTTGGAGAACAGCAGGAACTCGAGCGGCTGCTCGATCACGCCGAGCTGCATCAGGGTCATGTTGGCGAGCCCGTTGCGGCCGAGAAAGGGGATCCACGAGATCATGCGGATGACGTTCGAGGTCCAGAACGGGATAGTGCAGACCAGGAACAGCACCGTCTGCCAGGTCGCCGAGCGGACATGGAATGCGAGGAAGTAGGCCACCGCGAAGCCGATCACCAGGGTGAGCGCCCAGGTGATGGCGGCGAATTCGACGGTCTGCAGATAGGTCCGCCAGGTGACCGGCGAGGTCAGCAGCTCGTCGTAGTTCTGCAACAGGAACGCCGGGATGATCTGCGTCGTGTTGTAGTCGAAGAAGCTCACCACGACGATGGTGGCGATCGGCACGACCAGGAACAGCAGGAACACAAGCGTGAGCGGTGCAACCTGCAGGTAAGTGACCCAGGCGGAAGCGCGTGTCATTTGGATCGGCTTTCCCACTCCCGGGCGGACGTCGCGCTGGCGTGGCGCCCCGTAATCCGGGGCGGCGGGTTCATGTTATTTTTGGCCCGGGGGCGTCTCGCCCGCACAGATTCATGAGCGGGCGAGACGCCCGCGGTCCGGAAGATCATGACCCCTCCGTCGCCGTATGACGGCGACACCTCCCCAGCCAAGCTGGGGAGGAGAAAAATCAAGCCGCGATGAACTGGTTCCACTTCTGGACCATGTAGCGGTCCTCGTCCATCACCGCGTTCCAGCACGACACCGCGCCCATGCGATCGTAAAACGAGCCGCCGTCGCGCACGGCGCCCTTCTTCTCCACCACCTGGCCCTGAGGGTTCTTGATGTCGCCCTGGGCGGGCTTGCCTTCCATCCAGAAGCCCCATTCGTCGGGCGTCATGTTGGCCTTGGCCGTGTCCAGCACCGCCGAGTAGTAGCCTTGGCGGTTGAGGAAGGCGCCGACCCAGCCCGACATGTACCAGTTGATGTAGTCGTAGGCGGCGTCGAGCTGCGCGCCCTGCAGGTGCCTGGCGAGCGACAACCCGCCGCCCCAGGCGCGATAGCCTTCCTTGAGCGGCTGATAGACGCAGGGAATGCCCTTGCCGCGCACTGCCGACACCGCCGGCGACCACATCGATTGGATCACCACCTCGCCCGAGGCCATCAGGTTCACCGATTCGTCGAAGGTTTTCCAGAAGGCGCGGAACTGGCCGTCCTTCTTGGTCTTGATCAGGAAATCGATGGTCTTGTCGATCTCCGCCCGGGTCATGTTGCCCTTGTCGCCGTACTTCGCGACGCCGGCCGATTCGCAGATCATCGCCGCGTCCATGATGCCGATGGACGGGATGTTGAGAATCGACGTCTTGCCCTTGAACTTCGGATCCAGGATGTCCTTCCAGTTCTCGATCTTGCGGCCGACCAGGTCGGGCCGGATGCCGAGGGTGTCGGCATTGTAGATCGTGGGAATCATGGTGAACCACTCGGTCTGGCCCTTGGCGAACTTGGTCGATCCGGCGCCTTCGACGAAGCTCACGGTGTTGGGCGCCGTGCCCTGGGCGATGACGCTGTCGGGCTTCAGCTTGCCGCTGGTGAAGATCGGGACGATCTTGTCGTAGTACTTGATCTTCTTGACGTTCATCGCCTGCAGCGTGTTCGCCGGGAAGACCTTCTTGCACATCCAGTACTCGATATCGCCGATGTCGAAGGAGTTGGGCTGGGTGACCACGCGCTGCACCACGGCATCCGAATCGAGCGCGGTCATCTGCAGGGTGATGCCGAGATCGGCCTTGCACTTCTCGGCGATCTCGTTGATCGCCGACACCCCGGTGCCGCACTGGCGCAGCACGATGTTCTTGTTGTTCTGCGCCCAGATCGTCGGGAACCCACCGACCGCGCCGCTGCCGAGAAGCGCGCCCGCCGCGCCGGCCGCACCCTTGAGAACCTTGCGGCGTCCGACGCCGCGCCCGTTGAGCTTCCGAATCATCTCCAGTTCCTCCTTCACCTTTCCGGCGGCGACGTGCCGCCTCCCCTATCGCCCCAGGACGTGAACGTCCTTCGGAGCCCATGACAAAACGACCGGCTCGCCGGGCGCCACCGGATTGGCGTCGAAACGAGCCTCCGGCACCACGGCCGACAGCGTGTCGAGACCGTTCACGTCGACACCGACCTGGACGGTCGATCCGAGATACTCGACCGACCGCGTGATGCCGCTCAGCGAGGTCGCGTCGACCGGCGCGATGCCGGGCTGCACGACAATGCGGTCGGCCCGGATGGCGACAAATTCTGCCGCACCCTTGGCCCGCGCCACCGCCGCCGGCAGGACGTTGTGGCCGCCGATGAAGCGGGCGACGAAGGCCGATTCCGGCCGATTGAAGACGTCGCGGGCGCTGGCCGCCTGCTCGATCTTCCCGTGATTCATCACCACCACCAGGTCGGCCAGCGCCATCGCCTCGTCCTGGCTGTGGGTGACGTGGATGAAGCTGATGCCGAGCCTGGTCTGCAGGCTCTTCAGCTCCTCGCGCATGCGGACGCGCAGGAAGGGGTCGAGCGCCGACAAGGGCTCGTCGAGCAGCAACACCTGCGGGTCGGTGATCAGGGCGCGCGCCAGCGCCACGCGCTGCTGCTGACCGCCCGACAACTGGGCGGGCAGGCGGGCGGCGAACGGCTCCATCTGGACGCGCTTCAACATCTCGAGCGCCCGCGCACGGCGCGCGTCCTTGGCAACGCCGCGCATCTTCAGGCTGAAGGCCACGTTATCGATGCAATCGAGATGCGGAAACAGAGCGTAGCTCTGGAACATCATCGCCGTGCCGCGCGCCGCCGGCGGCAAATGGGTGATGTTTTCCGACCCCAGGATGATGTCGCCCTCGCTCGCCTCCTCGTGGCCGGCGATCATGCGGAGCGTCGTCGTCTTGCCGCAGCCGCTGGGGCCGAGCAGGCAGCAGTACGAGCCCGCGGGAATGCGCAGGCTGATCGAATCGACCGCCACGGTCTCGCCGAAGCGCTTGCCGAGGGCGACCAGCTCTATGTCGGGTTTTCGCGCCATCGGCGCCTGGGAAGCAAGGCTCATGCCATCATTCTAGGCTATCCTTGATGCGACGAGGATAGACATCGGGCCTTGGCCTGTGTCTTGCTGTTCGAGTCTTCTCCTCGCCAGCGGAGCTGGGGAGGAGGCTTGAGTTGAAGTGTCTCGGGGAAGCATCATGCGTTTGATCGGAGTCGATGTCGGCGGCACCTTTACGGACCTGGTCTTCGCCGACACGGACGCCGGCCGGACCGCCGTCCACAAGGTCTCGACCACGCCCGACGACCCGTCGCGCGGGGTCGTCGAGGGCCTGATGGCGCTCTGCGACAAGTACGGCATTCCGCGCGAGACCATCGACGTGGTGTTCCACGGCACCACCATCGCCACCAATTCCATCCTCGAGCACGATGGCGCGGTCACCGGCATGATCACGACGGGAGGCTATCGCGACATCCTGCATATCGGCCGCCACCAGCGGCCGCAGCACTACTCGATCATGCAGGACATCCCGTGGCAGGATCGGCCTCTGGTCAAGCGCCGGCATCGCAAGACCGTCAAGGAGCGACTGGTGCCGCCCAAGGGCGAGGTGCTGGAGCCGCTCGACGAGGCCGGTGTCCGCCAGGCCGTGCGCGAGCTCAAGGAAGCTGGCGTGCAGGCGATCGCCATCTGCTTCCTGTTCTCCTATCTCGACCCCTCGCACGAGGCGCGGGCGCGCGAGATCGTGCGCGAGGAGTACCCCGAGTGCTTCGCCACGACCTCGTCGTCGGTGTCGCCGCAATTCCGCGAGTTCGAGCGCTTCACCACGACGGCCATGAACGCTTTCGTCGGGCCCAAGGTGCGCAATTACGTCACTCGGCTGGAGTCCGAGATCGAGGCCTCGGGCTTCAAGGCCGATCTGCGCATCATGGCCTCGAACGGCGGCGTGGCGACGCCGGCCATGGTGTCGGAACGGCCCGTGCTCACGCTGCTGTCGGGCCCGGCCGCCGGCGTGATCGGTGGCGACTGGGCGGGCGGCCTGTCGGGACGGCGCAACCTCATCACCTTCGACGTCGGCGGCACATCGGCCGACATCGGCATCGTGACCGGGGGCGGCTTCGGCGAGGCGACGGCGCGCGACACCTGGATCGCGGGCTTCCCGGTGCTGGTGCCGATGATCGACGTCCATACGATCGGCGCCGGCGGTGGCTCGATCGCCTTCGTAGACCAGGCCGGGGCCTTCAAGGTCGGGCCGCGCTCGGCCGGCGCGATGCCCGGGCCGGCCGCTTACGGCCGCGGCGGGACGCGCGCCACGGTGACCGACGCCAACGTCGTGCTGGGCCGGCTCGACGGCGGCAATTTCCTGGGTGGCGGCATGTCGCTCGACGAGGTGGCGGCCCGCCGCGTCGTTGGCGAGCTGGCACGCGAGCTCGGCATGAGTGATCGCGAGGCGGCCGAAGGCGTGATCACCGTGATCAACGCAAACATGGCCAACGCCATACGTTCGCGCACCGTCCAGAAGGGCATCGACCCACGCAACTATGCTCTGGTGGCGTTCGGCGGAGCGGGCCCGCTGCATGGTGCCGAGGTGGCCGACATGCTGGGCGTGCCGGAGGTGATCGTGCCGCCGCATCCCGGCATAACCTCGGCGGTCGGCCTGCTGATCAGCGACCTGCGCTACGACGCCATCCGCACCTCGTTCCAGGTCTCGGGCGCGGCCGATCTCGCGCGCATCAATGCCGATTTCGCGGCGATGGCCCGGGAGCTGGCGGAGCGCTTCACCAGCGACGGCATCGATCTCGGCCGCGTCAGCTTCGAGCGCCGCGGCGACCTCCGCTATGTCGGCCAGGGCTACGAGCTTCGGGTTCCCTTTCCCGACAGCACGATCGACGAGGCGGCGTTGGCCATGGTTTTCGAGGCCTTCCACGATATCCATCGCCGCGAGTACGGCCATCACTTCGCCGACTCCGCGATAGAGATCGTCAACCTGCGCCTGGTCGGCGCCGCCAGCGCCGCGACCATCGCCAAGCCCGCTGCCGGCACCGCGACATCGCTGCTCGACGCGGCGCGCGTGCGCAGCGGCGTTTGCACCTTCCGGGTCGCCGGCAAGCTTGCCGACCATCCCACTACCTTCTATCGCCGCGACCTGCTGCCGGTCGGCGAGCGCATCGCCGGCCCGGTGATCGTGCTGCAGATGGATTCGACGACCGTGGTGCCGCCGCAGCACACCTTGGAAGCCGACGCCGCCGGCAACCTGATCATCCGGCGCGTCGATGCGTAAGTTTCATTCTCCTTCCCAGCTTCGCTGGGGAGGTGTCCGCGTAATCGCGGACGGAGGGGTCATGACTCTCGGACCGCGGGCGTCCCGCCCGCTCATGATCAAGTTAGTGAGCGGGCGGGACGCCCGCGGTCCCGAAGACCATGCCCCCTCCGTCGCCGAAGACGGCGACACCTCCCCAGCAAAGCTGGCGAGGAATGCCGAATTCGAGGAGCCCAACCCATGACCACGTCCGCCCTCCGCCAGCCCGTGCCAAAGCCCGATCGCATCGATCCGATCACCACCAGCGTGATCCAGGGCGCGCTCGAGAACATCGCCATCGAGATGGGCTACAAGCTGATGCGCATGAGCTACTCCTCGATCATCCGCGAATCGGAGGATTTCGGGGCGGCTCTGGTCGACGCCGAGGGCCGTGGCCTCGCCGAATCGGCCCAGTCGACGCCGCTGCAGTCGGGTCCCATTCCAGGCTACGTGCGCGGCGTGCTGAAGATCCTGGCCGAGCGCGGCGACGTCTTCCGGCCGGGCGACGTGGTGATGCACAACGACGCCTACTCGGGCGCCAGCCACGGCCCGGACGTGGCCTTCATCGTGCCGGTTTTCGTGCAAGGCCGCCTGATCGCCTTCGCCGCCACGACGGCGCATCATCTCGATATCGGTGCGCTGTCGCCGGGCTCGTGCGGCATCGTCGAGGCAATCGACGCCTATGCCGAGGGCCTGCAGTTCAAGGCTATCAAGGTCTACGACCGCGGCGTCCGGAACGACATGGTGTGGCAGATCGTGCGCGACAACATCCGCGCCTCCGACCTCGTGGTCGGCGACATGGACGCCCAGGTCGCCGCGGCGCGCATCGGCGCCGAGCGCATGGCCGAGTTGGTCGAGCGCTACGGGCTCGACACGTTCGACCTGGCCTGCACCGCGCTGATGGATCACGCCGAGCGGCTGATGCGGCAGGCAATCGCCAGGCTGCCCGACGGCGTCTATCGCGCCGAGACTGCGATCGACGGCTACCTCGACAGCGACGATCCCTCGAAGAAGGAACTGCCGATCGTCGTCACCATCACCAAGAAGGACGACAACCTTACCGTCGATCTCACCGGAACGGCACCGCAGGTGCCCGACCGGCCGATCAACATGCCGCTCGAAGGCACCGCCGACATCGCCATCTGGCTCACCATCCGGTCGATCCTGCTCGACACCGCGGTGCACGGACATATCCCGGTCAATGCCGGCCTGATCCGGCCGATCACCATCGTGGCGCCCAAGGGCTGCCTCGCCAACCCGACCTTCCCGGCGCCGACCATCGCCCGGTTCTGCCCGGGCAACCAGCTCGCCGACACGGTGATGAAGGCGCTGGCCCAGGCGATGCCCGGCAATGTCTCGGCCGGCATAGGCAACCTCAAGGTCATCGCCTTCTCCGGCCTCGAGAACGAGACCCACTGGGTGCACATGGAGATCTTCGAAGGCTCCTACGGCGGCCGTCTGAGCAAGGACGGCATGGACGCCGTCGACACGCTCTACGCCAACACGCGCAACAACCCGATCGAGGACATCGAGACCCACCTGCCGCTGCGCGTCCTGCGCTACGAGCTGCGCGAGGACGTGGCCGGCGCCGGCAAATGGCGCGGCGGTCTGGGCTCGGTGCGCGAGTTCGCCTT
>NZ_JBFWZI010000154.1:0-17818 GCF_050185545.1 Reyranella sp.
CCCAGCCTGGTCATCCTCGCTGCCCTCGGCGTGCTGGCGATCGGCTATACCGTGCCGCCGCTGAAGCTCTGCTGGCGCGGCCTGGGCGAGATCGATGTCGGCGTGACGCACAGCCTCGGCGTCATCCTGTGCGGCTACGCCTTCCAGGGCGGCGCCTGGACCAATCCCTGGCCTTGGCTGGTCGCCGTGCCGCTGTTCTTCGCCATCCTGCCCGCCATCACGCTCTCGGGCATCCCCGACTATTCGGCCGATCGCGCCGTCGGCAAGGGCACCATCGCCGTGCGCCTGGGGCCGCGCATGGCCGTCCGGCTGGCCCAGGCGACCACGGCAGCGGCGGCGGTGACGGCGGTTGCCCTGCTGCCGCGCCTGATCGACTCCGGCATCCTTGAAGCAATCCTTCTGCTGATCGTGCCCTATGCCATCGCGCAGGTCGTGCTGATGGAACGCTACCTGCAGCGCCAGCTGGAGCCGCGCCGCATCGACGGGCTGATGGCGTTGGCGCTCACCTACATCGTGTTTTTCGTCGCCATCCCGCTCTGGGTGCTGGTGTGAGCGAGCCCGAGCGCGCCGTGCTCACGGCGCGGGGCCTCGCCAAGACCTACGGCTCCGCGGCCGGCCGTGTCCATGCCCTGCGCGGCGTCGATTTCGAGCTGGCGCGCGGCGAGCTGGTGGTGCTGCTCGGCCCCTCCGGCAGCGGCAAGTCGACCCTGCTCAATCTCCTCGGCGGCCTCGACCGCGCGAGCGACGGCAGCCTCCTCTTCGGCGACCTCGACCTTGCGGCGCTCGACGAGCGTGCCCTGACGCTCTACCGCCGTCGCCATGTCGGTTTCGTCTTCCAGGCCTACAACCTGATCGCCAGCCTGACCGCTTCCGAGAACGTGGCGCTGGGTGCGGCGGGCATCGAGCGCGCACTCGCCCCCCGGGAGGCGCTGGCCCATGTCGGGCTGGCCGATCTCGCCGACCGCTTTCCCGCGCAGCTCTCCGGCGGCGAGCAGCAGCGCATCGCGGTCGCACGAGCGATCGTTCGCCAACCGGATCTGCTGCTGTGCGACGAGCCCACCGGCGCGCTCGACTCGGCGACCGGCGTGGTGGTGCTCGAGGCGCTCGCTCGCGTGAACCGCGACTTCGCCACCGCCGTCGTCGTGGTGACCCACAACGCCGTGATCGCCGGCATGGCCGACCGCGTCGTCCACCTCGCCGACGGCGTCATCGTCCGCTCCTACCGCAACCAGGCGCGCGCGCAAGCACGCGACCTCGCATGGTGATCGGCCTGCTCGACCGCAAGCTCTTGCGTGACCTCTGGCACTTGCGCGGACAGGGGCTCGGCATCGTCCTCGTGCTGGCCTGCGCCGGCGCCACCGTCGTCATGTCCTTCAGCGTCCAGCATTCGCTCTTCGAGACGCGCGCCGACTACTACCGCCGCTGCGGCTTCGCCGACCTGTTCGCCACGCTGCCGCCAGCACCGCTGTCGCTGGCCGACGCAGTGCGGCGCATTCCTGGCGTGGCCACCGTGGCGGCGCGCGTCGTCGGTTCGGGCGGGATTGCCCTCGACGGCATCGACGAGCCGATCCCGGCCCGGATGATCTCGCTGCCGGAACCGGATGGCCCGGCCATTAACGGGCTGGCGCTGCAGCAGGGCCGGATCCCGGCAGGCGATCGTCCCGACGAGGTCGTGATCGACGCGGGCTTCGCCAAGGCGCACGGCCTCGGCCCCGGCAGTCGCCTGACCATGACGATCGGCGGACTCAGGCGCACGCTCATCATCGTCGGCACCGCCCTCTCGCCCGAATTCATCTTCGCCCTGGGGCCCGGGCAGATCGTGCCCGACGACCGCCGCTTCGCCATCGTCTGGCAGGATCGCCGGGTTCTGGCGGAGGCGCTGCGGCTGGGCGATCGCTTCAATGACCTCGCGATACGGCTCGCCCCCGGCGCCTCGGCTTCCGCGGTGAGCGAGGCCGTCGACCGGCTGCTGGCGGCCGATGGGGGCGGCGACGCCGTTCACGACCGCGCCCGCCAGCAATCACATGCTTTCGTGCAAAGCCAGCTCGAGGAGCTTGGCGCCATCGGCATCCTGGTGCCGGCGATCTTCCTCGGCGTCGCGGTCTTCCTGCTGCACGCCTCGATGCTGCGCGTCATCGAGCTGCAGCGGCCCGAGATCGGCATTGTGAAGGCGCTCGGCTTCGACGACGCGACGGTCGGCCGGCACTACGTGAAGTTCGCACTCGCGCTGGCGATCGCGGCGAGCCTGCTTGGCCTGCCTGTGGGCGTCGCGCTAGGCCGAGTGGTCACCCAAATCTATGCCGGGTTCTTCCGCTTCCCCTTCCTGCACTACGAACCGGATCTGCCGGCCGTTGCCGGCGTCATCCTGGTCCTGGGCGCGGCCGCAGCGATTGCGGCCCTGCAGCCGGCGGCGCGCGCCGCCGCCTTGCCGCCGGCCCGCGCCTTGCTGCCGCCGACACCCGCCAGCCCCAGGGCCGTCGTGGGCGAGCAGATGGTGCGGCGCCTCGGCGTACCGGCCGTCCTGGTGCTGCGCCAGCTCGCGCGCCATCCGCTGCGCGTGCTGCTCACGACATTCGCGGCCGCCTTTGCGGTCGGCCTGCAGATCGCCACGCTGTTCAGCTTCGACGCGCTCGACGAGATGGTCGACGTCTTCTATGGCCGCGCCCAGCGCCAGGACGCGACCATCACCTTCGCCGCTCCTCTGCCGCCTGCGGCGCTGGCCGACATCGCGCGCTGGCCGGGCGTGCGCCGGATCGAGGGCCGCCTCGACCTGCCGGCGCGCCTCACGCTGCGCGGTGCGGCGCGCGACGTCGTGCTCACCGGCCTGCCCGCCGACGGCACCCTGCAGCGCCTGCTCGATACCGCACTCGAGCCGGTGTCGCTCGCCGAGGGCGGCCTCGCCGTGTCGCGCCGGCTGGCCGAGATCCTCGGGGCGCGAACCGGAGACAGCGTAACCGTCAGCCCCGCTACGGGACGCCCGTTCGACATCGCCGTCGCGGCGATCGTCGAGCAGTATATCGGGCTCGGCGCTTACATGGACCTCGCCGCCCTGGGCCGTCGGCTGGACTCGGGGCCGATCGTCACCGGCGCCGAGGTGAAGCTTGCCGACAAGGACCGGACCGACTTCCTTCGCGCCCTCAAGGCCTCATCCGTGGTCGCGAGCTACATGCCGCGCACGGCAACCATTGTGGCCTTCCGCGAGACCATGGCCCGCACCCTCACCATCATCGTCTCGGCGTTCGTGGCTTTCGCCGCCGTCGCCGCCTTCGCGATCGTCGACGCCACCGTCCGCGTCGCCCTGTCGGAGCGCCTGCGCGAGCTCGCCATCCTGCGCGCCCTGGGCTTCGGCGAAAGCACGATCCTCCTCATGCTGGCGGGTGAGCTCGCTTTCGCTGTCGCGCTCGCCCTGCCATTGGGGGCGGCCGTGGGAATCGGCCTCGGCCAGGTCATCGTCTGGACCCTCGACAACGACCTCTTCCATGTGCCGCTGGTGGTTGGATGGCGCAGCTACGCCATTGCCATCGGCATCGTCTTGGCAGCGGCGGTCGTCTCTTTTGCACTGGCCGCACGGCGTGTCCGCAAGATCGACGTGCCCGCCGCCCTGCGGGCTGCAGCAACGTAAGCGGCAGTCTCATCCTCCTCCCCAGCTCCGCTGGGGAGTTGTCCGCGTCTTCGAGGACCTGCCTTCGCCGAAGCGAAGCCGCTTCGGCTTCGCGCATGCAGGCGGAGGGGTCATGGTCTTCCGGACCGCGGGCGTCTCGCCCGCTCATGATCATGAGGCGGGCGAGACGCCCGCGATCCGAGAATCATGACCCCTCCGTCGCCGTAAGACGGCGACACCTCCCCAGCGAAGCTGGGGAGGAGATTGATGCTAGAAACTCAGCCTCACGCAGTCGCGGGCCGCGATCGCATTGTCGCGCGCCTCGCCGCGGCCGATCTTGCCGTTCATGGCGAGGCCGCGCGTCTGGCTTTCCATGGTCGACTGCAGCGTGTCGGACGTCGGCTTGGCGGCGATCACCGCGGCGTAGATCTGCTTGCCGTCGGGCTTGAGGTTGGCCGCGCAGGCATTGGCTGCCGCCATGTCGGCATGGGCAAGGGTCGCCATGCCCAAGGTCGCGAGAGCTCCCATCGCCACCAGCATCTTCGTCATCATGTCTGTCTTTCCTTGTTGGCATTGCTTGTCGATGTCTCATGAAGCCTCGACCGCTGCAACGGGGATGTCCCGTGCCACGGGTGGCAGATGTCAAAGTCGCGTCTTGCCGGTACGCCGTC
The DNA here is from genome assembly GCF_050185545.1 of Reyranella sp. GTDB lineage: Bacteria > Pseudomonadota > Alphaproteobacteria > Reyranellales > Reyranellaceae > Reyranella. The sequence goes on from NZ_JBFWZI010000154.1 coordinate 4,273, forward strand.
GAATTGGGCTCCCTTCCGGCCGGCGCCTGCGCCGCCCGCCTGTTTCGGTCGGGCCTTGAGACTCGTGGGCCTCGACCCGACCCTGAAGCTGCGATAGCAAGGGCCGGACGGGAGCTTGCCAAACACCATGGAAACCTTCGACTACGTCATCGTCGGCGCCGGATCGGCCGGCAGCGTGCTGGCCGGCCGGCTGAGCGAGGACGGGAACGCCACGGTCTGCGTGCTGGAGGCCGGCCCCCGGGACTGGCACCCCTTCATCCATATCCCGGCCGGCTTCATGTACACGCTGGTCAATCCCAGGGTGAACTGGCTCTACACCTCCGAAGCCAGCGAATGGACCGGCGGGCGCCGCATCGCCGCGCCGCGCGGCAAGACCCTGGGCGGATCGAGCTCGATCAACGGCCATATCTACAATCGCGGCCAGCGAATGGATTTCGACGGCTGGGCGCAACGCGGCAACCACGGCTGGGGCTATGCCGACGTGTTGCCCTACTTCCGGCGCAGCGAGCGGCGCATCGGCGAAGCCGACGACATTTTTCGCGGCCGCGAGGGCAATCTGCCGATCACCGATCTCGACTGGCGCGATCCGCTGTGCGAGGCCTTCATCGAGGGCGCGGTCGAGATGGGCATTCCGCGCAACCGCGACTACAACGGCACGATGCAGGCGGGCGTGAGCTACGTCCAGCGCATCATCCAGAATGGTCGGCGCATGAGCGCCGCGCGCGGCTACCTGCGTCCGGCGATGGGCCGCCCGAACCTCACCGTTCGCACCAACGCCCATGTCTCGGAGATCCTGCTCGAGGGCAAGCGCGCGGTCGGCGTGCGCTATCGCCGCGGCGGCCGTAACGGCACGCCAAGCGAGGTGCGCGCCAACAAGGAAGTGATCCTGTGTGGCGGCACGGTGAACTCGCCGCAGCTTCTGCAGGTCTCGGGGATCGGGCCGGCGCCGCTGCTGCAAGCACACGGCATCACGGTTCGCCACGAGCTGCCGGGGGTCGGCGAGAATCTGCGCGATCACTACGCGCCGCGTTTCGTCGCCCGCGTCAAGAATGCCGAGACCATCAACGAGAAGTCGCACGGCCTCAGGCTGGTCAACGAGGTGCTGAAGTACGCCTTCACCCGCAAAGGCATCCTGGCGCTCAATCCGACCCTGATCTACGTGTTCTGGAAGTCGGACGAACGGGTCGACAATTACGACCTGCAGCTCACCTTCACGCCCGCGAGCTACAAGGAGGGTGTGCAGTCGACCCTCGACGACTTCCCCGGCATGACCATCGCCTCCTGGCAGCAGCGGCCCGACAGCAGCGGCTATGTCCGAATCAAGTCGGCCGATCCGTTCGACCATCCGGTCATCCAGCCCAACTACCTGACCGCCGAGAGCGACCGTCACGTCCTGCTTGCCGGCATGAAGCTGGCGCGTCGCCTGCTCGCCTCGCGGCCGCTCAGCAAGTATTACGACCGCGAGGAGTTTCCCGGCGCCAAGGTGCAGTCGGACGACGAGCTGCTGGGCGCCGCCAAGCAGCGCGGCACCACCACCTTCCACCTCATGGGCACCTGCCGCATGGCGCCCGACAGCGATCCGACCGCGGTGGTCGATGACCAGCTGCGCGTACGCGGCGTCCAGGGCCTGCGCGTCGTCGACGCCTCGATCATGCCGACCATGCCCTCGGCCAATCTAAATGCGTCGGTGCTGATGATCGCCGAGAAGGCCTCCGACATGATCCGCGGTCGCCAGCCGCTCGAAGCGACCATTCTGAAGGATTGACGCCCCATGGCCGAGGCGGAGGGCAACGAACCTGCAGTCGATGCCATCGCCCGGCTGGTGCCTGCGACGCTGAAGGCCCTGCACGCCCTCGAGTTCGCCGCCCGGCACCTCTCGCCGGCCACCCTGCTCCAGCTGATCCAGGCGATGGACGGACGCGATGACGACCTCGGCCCCGCGCTCGACGATTCGCGCGCCCTCGATTGGCCCGGCCGCCTGGCGCCGGTGCGCGACTGCCTGGAACCCGCCGCGGAGGCGGCGGCCGAAGGCATCGCCGGCCTGCGCGCCGCCCAGGACGAGCCGCAGCCCATCGTCGCCGCCTACCGGGCGCTGCGCAGCTACGCCAAGGGGGCCGCCGCGCTCTATCCGCTGGCGGCTTTCCTGCGGCCGGTCAGCCAGTTCTTCCTGGAGCAGTCGGCACGCGGCGACCCGGCCGTGAACGAGCGGCTGGCCGGCGTCGATCAGGATCGCGAGCGCGTCGGGGTGATGCATGTGGGCGGGCCACCCGGCACACGCGGCGCCTTCTCGCTGTACGTGCCGGAATACTACGACGCGGCCGTGCCGATGCCGCTGGTTGCCGCCCTGCATGGCGGCAGCGGCAACGGCGGCGCTTTCCTGTGGAGCTGGGTCCGCGAGGCACGCACGCGCGGCTTCGTCGTGCTGGCGCCGACCGCCATCGGCACGACGTGGTCGCTGATGGAGGCGGGCATCGATGGCCCGAACATCGACGCCATGGTCGAGCAGGTCGCCGGCCAGTGGCCGATCGATCGCGCGCGAACCCTGCTCACCGGCATGAGCGACGGCGGCACCTTCACCTACGTGCTGGGCCTGCGCGGCGACTGCCGGTTCTCGCATCTGGCGCCGGTCGCCGCCGCCTTCCATCCCATGCTGATCGGCTTCGCCGACGCCCAGCGGGTGCGCGGCCTGCCGATCCACATCGTCCACGGCGCCCAGGATTGGATGTTCTCGGCGGAATTGGCGCGCACCGCCCGGCAGGTGCTGGGCGACGCCGGTGCCGATGTCGTCTATCGCGAGGTTGCGGACCTGTCGCACACCTATCCGCGCGACGAGAATGCCCATATCCTCGACTGGTTCCTGGGGACACGAGATCATGTTCCTCCCCCGTAATCGACCCGTAATCGGGGGAGGTGCCCCGAAGGGGCGGAGGGGAAAGCCTCAGTCGCGATGCCTGCAATTCCGACGTCGGAATGAGAGAGATCGCGGCTGTGGCCTTCCCCCTCCGGCCCTGCGGGCCTCCCCCGATGACGGGGGAGGGAAACAATTGGGGAGACCCACCACGTGACTTCGATTGCAAAAGGCGGCAAGGCCCTCTATGGCGCGCCTCTCGGCATCCTGATGCTGGAAGCGCGCTTTCCGCGTATTCCGGGCGACATGGGCAACGCCACGACCTGGCCGTTTCCCGTGTTGTACAAGATCGTGCCGGGCGCCAATCCCGAGTCCGTCGTGCTCAAGGGCGCAGCCGGACTGTTGCCGAACTTCATCGATGCGGCCGCCGAGCTGGTGCGCCATGGCGCCGAGGCGATCACCACCAATTGCGGTTTCCTGTCCCTCTTCCAAAATGAACTGGCGGCGAACGCCAAGGTGCCGGTGGCGACCAGCTCGCTGCTGCAGGTGCCGTGGGTGCAGGCCACCCTGCCGCCCGGCAAGCGGGTCGGCGTCGTCACTGTCAGTGCCGCCTCTCTCACGCCGAAGCATCTGGAGGCAGCCGGTGTGCCGTTGGACACGCCCGTCATCGGCACGGAGAACGGCCAGGAATTCTTCCGCGTGCTGATCCTGGGCGAGAAGGACGACATGGATGTCGCCAAGGCCGAGCAGGACATTCTCGACGCCGGCCGGGCGCTGGTCGCCGGCCATCCAGAGGTCGGCGCCATCGTCCTCGAATGCACCAACATGCCGCCCTATGCAGCCGCCTTGCGCGACGCGCTCGGGCTTCCCGTCTACGACATCTATTCCTTGATCACCTGGTTCCATGCCGGACTCAGGCCGCGCCGCTTCTCGCGCTAGAGCGTCATCGGTTCAAGCCCGAACCTAACCCTTCGAGACGCCACGCTCCGCGTGGCTCCTCGGGGTGATTTTCTCTCTGCTGGTTCAACTTCGGACAATCACGCGCTGGCGGTCTCGTCGATCCGGTTGGTGAAGCGCGCATTGCCGAGGCCGGTGCCGATGGTCAGGATGCCCCAGCGGTGGATGTCGGTCATGTTGGGGACCTCGCTCAGCCCCTGAACGACCGCATCGTTGTGGATGATCACCACCGGCTCGTGCCCCTCCAGGCGTGGCAGTCGCGAAGCTACCTCGGCGTGCAGCTGGAAATCCTCGCCTTCCCAGTTGCCGGGCAAATTCTGGCCGCCGGTGAGGATGACGCCGCGTTCGTCGATCTGGCCAGGGCAGCCGATGCCGACAAACGGCGCCAGCTTGAGCTTCTCCTTGCCGGCGAGCCGGATCAGCTCGTGCGCCATCTCCGCCAGTCGATCCAGCGTCTGGCCGCGCGACGGCTGGTCGTCGCGGTGACGCCAGTGCAGGTGCTTCCACACCTCCGCCTTCGCCAGGTTGCCGCCCTTCTTCATGTTGAGCTCGACGACGCCCACCCGCAGGTTCGTGCCGCCGACATCGGCGGCAATGATCCCGTCGTGCCCGGCCAGCACCCAACTCGGCGCAAGATGGACGGCGCCGATCAGCCCGGCCCGGTCGGGATGATGGGTGATGGTGCGCAGGTCGATGGCCACGCCCTCGCCGGCCAGCGCAACCGCCGCCCGCCCCATGGCAAGCTCGCCGATGTGGCTGGCGCTCAGCCCACCGCCGATCAAGATGCGCTCCGTGTCCCGCCAATTCTCGAGGTGCAGGAAGCGGCGCACGACGGTGGCCAGCTCGACGGCAAATTCCTCGACGACGGTGTGCACGAGACCGGCAGCCAGCGGGTCGTCACCGGCCAGCACCTTGTCGAGCTTGGACTTGGAGATCTCGTGGCTCGGCGTGTCGCCGAACGGATCCTCGCCGAGCGCCTTCAGCTTCTCGCGCCAATCCTCCAGGATCGATCGAAAGGCGCGACCGCTCGCCCGATCGCCGACGAAGCCTTCCTCGTCGCGCAGCACTTCGTTGTAAGTGTCGACCGTAACGGCCGGAAGGACGCGACCACCATGCCCCAACACCGAAGCCGCTTCCACCTTCGGTGCATCGTTCGTCATCGTACTATCAGGAATTGCCGCCTCCCCGCACCGCGTCCGCGCGCCACGAGAAGACAACGGGTGGCCTGAAGCAGGGTTGCGCTCTTACACCGGAGTTAGGGCACCGGAGTTAGGGCACCGGCCTTAGGGCACCAGACTCACGGCCGGGCGCCCCCCATGACCCGGCGGGCCTGGCGGATCAGCGCCCGATCGACGGGGCGGGTGGCGAGCTGGCTCTTGCGCGCGGCCATGCGCTCGCCGGTGCCGACGAGATCGAGCCTGGAATGGCGCAGGAGCGGGAAGACATTCTCCTCCTCGGCTTTCATCAGCCGGCATGCCAAATCCCCCAGGTCGCGGACGTGGGAATCGAACTCGCGATGCTCGGCCGGCATGCGCTCGACCTCTTCGATGAGGTCGAGCAGCACCTCGTGATCCACCCGCAGCGCATCGATCCGCCCCCTGTCCTCGTCATCCAGGACGGCCTCGGCAGCCGGGTAGAAGACCTCGGCCTTGATGGCGTGGTGGTTGGCCAAGGCATGACAAATGCGCAGGGCGAGCTTGCCTTTCTCGACGCCGTCCATCGTGCCGGCACGACGTGCGAATTCGCGGACCAGCTTCTCGATCGCGTTGTGCTCGGCGGTCAGCAGCACGAGGGCATCGTCCGGATTGACATCGTCCGCGTCGCCACGTCGTCGCGCCTGCGCGGCCTTCCTGCGGGCAGCACTCATGGATCCCTCCAGACACCCCTTCGAGAGACGAAACGTCGGCCTGCGCCGGAAGTTGCGGGCCCTGGCCCCGAGGTGTCGCGCGCTACTTGCCCGGGGGTGCCGCCGGCTCGCCGAGCGACAGCATCAGCCGGTTGGCCCAGTTGAAGAACGACGCCGCATTGATGACATCGACGATCGACGCATCGTCCAGCCCGGCCTTGCGCAGGGCATCGACCTGCTCGGCGCCGAACGTGATCGGCGTCGACGTGAGCGCCACCGATGCCGCAACGATGGCGTTCCAGCGCTGATCGAGATCGGCGCCGACCCCTTCCGCCAGCAGGCGATCGACGTCCTCGACCCGCTTCGAGTAGGTCGCGGCGAAGCGCGCATGCACCGAGGCGCAATAGATGCAGCCGTTGAAGCGCGAGGTCGCGGCGGCGGCCAATTCGCGCTCGGCGCGCGGCAGGCCAGCATCGGGGTTGTAGAAGATGTCCTTGTCGGTGCGGGTGCGCGCTCCGAGAACCTCGGGATCGCGCGCCAGCAGGCGGAAATAGGCCGACTTGGCGCGCGACGCATCGACCAGGCCTTCCATATGCCGCGCCGTCAGGTCCTGTTCCGCCATCGGCTCGAGCCAAGGCAGCCAGTCGAGCATATCGCGGGTAAACACCACCGGCTCGACATGCGGCGGCGTGGAAAGCACCTTGTCGGTCATGCGGGCCTCGCGTTCAGGGCGCGCAAGCCGGCGACGACCCTGATCTGGTAGGACAGAAAGGCGACGAGCTGGGAGATCACCACGATACCCGTGGTCGACCAGCCGGCGTCGATCAGCGACTGGAGATAGGCCGGCGCCGAATCGCGCGGATGGAACACAAGCATGTGCGTATGCTCGAAAGCGGCGGCAAGCCGAGGACCGAGCGAGGCCCGGCTGGCCGCGTCGAGGCGATGCACCGGGCCGGTCTGGTCCTCGCTGCTGAGCGGCCCCTTGGGATAGTGGCCGTACGGCCCCGTGCCTTTGGCGGCGGCTGCCGCCGCGGCGATGGCCTCCTTCAGTCCCGCCGGCGCGCCGGCGCCGGCGAGCCCCGCGTCGTAGAACGCTGCCATCTCGGGGCGGCCGTGCAGGCCGATCACGAAACAGGCGATGGCGAACCGCTCGACCTTGCTCGCGTCGGCTTCGCTGAGCGGCGAGAACAGCGAGTCGTAGCTCGCCTGGGCATGCAGGCGGGCCTGCGGACGCTGGTCGCGAATCGCGTGCAGCGGCGAACCAGGGGCGATCCCGGCCAGCGTGTCGATCACATCGGGCATTCTTCTTCCTTGTCCCCCAGTCATTTTCAGGCGACTCGCCGCTCGCTGTCGAGCTCGGCCTTCACCCATCCCAGGGCCGGCGCCACCTTCTCGGCGACCAGCTCGATCGAGCGCAGGATATAGGGATGCGGCGGATCGATCGAATGAACCTGCACGGTGAGATCGGTCGCCCGGGTGAGCGTCGCCTCGGCCTGCAGCGAGGCGATCACATCGTCCGGCGTGCCGATATGGACGTCGAGCGCCGCGATCAGATCGCCGACGAGATTGCCCGAGCTGAGATTGCCCGTGGCGGCAAGCCGATGGCGCAAGCGCGCCAGCCCGGTCTCGGCAAAGCGCATCGCTTCCTTGGCGTCGTCGGCCACGAACACGGTGCGCGAGGCGAGGATGCGCGGCGCTCGTCCTCTGGGCAGTGCCTCCAGATAGGCATCGATCATCGGATTCTGGATATCAGCCAGCGAGGCTTTCGGCGCATCGGTCGGGCGCGGCTGGGTTCGCGACAGCATCAGCCCGTCGCCCGCCGCGCCGGCGCGGCGTGCCCCCGCCACCGAGAAGGTCGCCTGCCAGATCCGGTCGACCAGGGTCGGGCTCGCCGGGTAGAGCCGGTCGCCACCCGGCAGCGCACCGCCTGACCAGGCCGTGCGCATCAGCTCGAGGTTGCGATCCATCAGCGTATGGCGGTCGTTGGCGTCGAGCCCGAAGGCGGTGAAGGCGGTGAGATTGCCGCCGGGGCCGACGCCGACCTCGAGCCGGTTGCCCGACATCAGGTCGGTCACCACGGCATCCTCGGCGACCCGCACCGGCAGCTCCAGCGGCAGGGTCACGATGCCGGTGCCCAGCCGGATGCGCGACGTCCGCGCCGCCGCCTGGGCCAGGAACACGAAAGGTGAGGGCAGGCCGCCCTCGCCCTCGTGGAAGTGATGCTGGGCGATCCACGCCGAATCGAAGCCGCAGCGCTCGGCGTGCAGGATCTGCTCGGTCGCCAGCCGGTAGCGCTCCGCCGCATCGACCTGGTCGAGCAGGCGGGTGAAAAAGCCAAGACGCTTGGGAACCATCGGGTCAACCTTGGAGCGGGATCGGGGGCGAAGCAAGGATGGGTATCTTCATATCCCTCCCTCGTCATCGGGGGAGGTGGCCCAAGGGCCACAGGGGGAGAGCCTCATCCGTGATCCATGAGATTTCGACGTCGGAATTTCATGGATCGCTACTGCAGCTCTCCCCTCCGCCCCGTATGACGGGGCACCTCCCCCGATTACGGGGGAGCAGGAGATGTGTCCGCCCGCAGCAGCCAGCCGTCGGACGTCCGAAGCCGCTCGAAGCGGACCTCGAGCAGCGGGTTGGAGCGCCACGGAGTGACGCGCTCCCGGCCATGAGCTTCCGTCGAGAAACGCGCCGGTCTCATCGTACGAACGTCACATCCTCGAGGTTGCTGCGGACCTCCCAGTGATGGCGCTCGAGCTCGGGATCGAGATGCTCCTCGGCGGGAAGGCCGAGGCAGAGATAGGCGACGAGGTTCCAACCCGCCGGCACGTCGAGCACGTGCTTCACCGCCCTGGGGTCGAGGATGGAGACCCAGCCCATGCCGATGCCGTCTGCCCGCGCGGCCAGCCACAAGGTCTGAATCGCGGCGACCACCGAGTAATGCAGCGTCTCCGGCATGGTCTGCTGGCCGAGCCCGCTGCCGCTGTGCGTGCCGTCGTCGGAGAAGACCGCGAGATGCACGGGCGCTTCGCGCAGCCCCTCGAGCTTCAGTCCGGCATAAATCGCATGCTTCTCGCCGGCATAACCTGCCAGCGCCTTTTCGTTGGCGTCGGAGAAGCTCTTCACGACGGCATGGCGACGCTCCGGTGATTCGACGTGGACGAAGCGCCACGGCTGGCTCAGCCCGACCGACGGCGCGTGGCTGGCGACCTCCAGCACGGCGTCGATGCGCGGACGCGCGATGGCATCGCGGCGGAATCGCCGCACGTCGCGACGCCACAGCACCAGATCGCGGAACCGGGCGCGGAAGTCGGCATCGAAGGTCGGAGTCATGTCTGCTGCCCGTCGATGAAATGAAAGAACGTCCCGCTCACCGCGCCGCGACGTGCGCCGGCTTCCGGCACGGCCTCGCCGGCAGCATCGCGGCACTCGACGAGGGGCTCGTCGCCACTGGAGAGCACGCTGGCAAAGTGGAACTCGTGACCGAAAATCTCGCTGCCCGCGGCGCCCAGCGGACAGTCCCTTTGCAGGCGTGCACGGCGATAGCCGAGATGCAGGCGACGCTGGGCAAACGAGGTCTCGAGCGCCAGCAAACCTGACATCGCATGGCGCCGTCCCAACTGATCCACGAGTCCCTGCCCCAGCACCATGTAGCCGCCGCATTCACCATGAATGGACACGCCACGCGCAGCGAGTGCGCGCAAGCCATCGTGGAAACGGTTTGCCGCGGCCAAGGCTCCGGCATGCAGCTCGGGATAGCCGCCCGGCAGCCACACGACGTCACAACCCGCATCCGGCGGCTGATCGGCGAGCGGCGAAAAGGGCAGGATCTCGGCGCCAGCCTCGCGCCAGCGCGCGAGCAGATGCGGATAGATGAAGGAAAAGGCCTGATCCTGCGCGAGCGCGATGCGCTGCCCGGGAGGCGAAACAACGGGCGCCGCATCGACGGTCGCCGATGCCATCGCCAGCCGCGATGCCCGTGCGCAGCTGCGCACCCCGTCGAGGTCGACAGCCGCCGCGATGACATCGGCAAAGTGCTCGAGCCGCCGGTCGATCTCGGCCGTCTCGACCGCCTGCACCAGGCCAAGATGGCGCTGCGGCAACGCCAGCCTTTCGTCACGCCCGAACGCACCGAACAGCCTGACGCCGACACGCGCAAAGGCAGGCGCAATCAGGTCGAGGTGCCGGGGGCTCGCGACATTGTTCAGGATCACGCCGGCAACCACGACGTCCGCGCGATAGCCCGCGCAGCCTGTGGCGATGGCGGCCGCGGTCTCGGTCTGGCCCGCGACATCGAGCACCAGCACGACCGGCCAACCGAGCAGCGCCGCCAGATCGGCCGTCGAACCGCGCCCCGCCTGCCCGTCGCCCGCCGCGCCATCGAACAGGCCCATCACGCCCTCGACGATGGCGAGATCGGTGGATCCCGCGTCGCGCGATACGAGTTCGGCGAGCGTGCGCTCGCTCATCGCCCAGGTGTCGAGATTACAGCTCGGCCGCCCGGCGGCAACCGTGTGAAAGGCCGAATCGATATAGTCGGGGCCGCACTTGAACGGCTGCACGGCAAGACCGCGGCGCGCAAAAGCGCGCATCAGGCCGAGCGCGACGGTGGTCTTGCCGGCGCCCGAGCGCGGCGCGGCCACGATCAGCCCGGGCCGGCTCACCGCCATGGCACCAGCGACGCGAGAAGCTGGCTGCGCAGCGCGGCGATGGCGCCGATCACGACGATGCAGGGCGAGCCGATGCCGTGCCGCGCCGCATCGGAGGCGAGCGAGCCCAGCGTGCTGTCGACCACCTTCTCGTCGGCCGTCGTGGCACCCTGGATCAGCGCCGCCGGCGTGTCGGCGGCAAGACCGCCCTGCTGCAGGGCGGCGGCGATCCCGGCAAGCCGGGTCATCGGCATGTAGAGCACGATCGGCTGGCCGAGCCGCGCCAGCGCCGCCCAGTCGGCGATCGAACGCTCGTCCTCGGCGCGATGACCGGCGGCGAGGACGACGGCGTGATTGGTGTCGCGCGAGGTTGCCGGAATGCCCGCCAGGGCTGCCGCCGTGAGGCCGGAGGTCAGGCCGGGCACGATGCGAAAGCGGATGCCGGCTTCGGTAAGCGCCGAGACTTCGTCCCAGCCGCGCCCGAAGACGAACGGATCGCCGCCCTTCAGGCGCACGACGCGGCGGCCGAGCCGGGCGCGCCCGATCAGCACCTCGTTGATGTCGCTCTGGGGTGACGAGGGCTGGCCGCCGCGCTTGCCCGCGGCGATCAGCTCGGCGCCGCGCCGCGCCAGCGGCAGGATGCGCGAATCGACCAGCGCGTCGTGCACGATGTCGTCGGCCTTCGACAGGGCATGCAACGCCAGCACCGTGAGCAGCCGCGGATCACCCGGGCCGGCGCCGACCAGCCACACCTCGCCGGGAGGGAAGGCCGGCAGACCGGGAAAGTCGTCGAGGGTCACGATCCCCTGCCACGGAAACGTCGCTGATAGGCCGCGTCGTAGAGCGCGCTGTCGCTGAAGTCGCGCGCGCCCAGCACCTTGCCGACCAGGATCAGCGCGGTGCGCTCGATCGGCTGGCGCGCGACCTCGCCCACGATGCCGGCGAGGGTCGCGCGGATGACCCGCTCATCGGGCCAGCTCGCGCGATAGACCACGGCGACCGGGCAATCGGGCCCGTAGAAGGGCAGCAGCCGCGCCACCACCTTGTCGAGGACATGGATCGAGAGATGGATCGCGAGGGTCGCGCCAGTCGCGGCGAAGGCTTCGAGCGTCTCGCCGGACGGCATCGTCGAGGCCCGCCCCGACGTGCGCGTCAGCACCACCGATTGCGCCAGCTCCGGCAGGGTCAGCTCCTGCCCCAGCGCAGCGGCGGCGGCGGCGAAGGACGGCACGCCGGGCGTTATCGTCCAGGCGATGCCGAGCGCTTGCAGGCGGCGCAGCTGCTCGCCGAGCGCGCTCCACACCGAGAGATCGCCGGAATGCAGCCGCGCCACGTCCTGCCCGGCCTCGGTGGCGCGTCGGCATGCGTCGATGATCTCGTCGAGCGACATCGGTGCGGTGTCGACGATATGCGCGCCGGCCGGGCAATGATCGAGCAGCGCCCTGGTCACCAGCGAGCCTGCGTAGAGGCACACCGGACAGCGCGCGATCAGGTCGCGACCGCGCACGGTGATCAGATCGGCCGCGCCCGGACCGGCTCCGATGAAATGCACGGTCATCGGCCATCTCCCACCGCAATGGCGCAGGTCACGCGCGCCGACGCAAGTCGCGGGCCGAGCAGGCGCCCGTTGCGACCGGCCGCGACCAGTGCCGCCGCCTCGGCAATCGACGGCAGGCCGGTGGCCCGCCGCACGCGCAGCGACCGCGTCAGGAGCCTGTCGGTCACGCTCCGCAGGTCCGCGGTGGTGCAGCCCACGGCTTCTACCGACAAGCGCCGCGCCGTTTCCTGAAAGCCCGGCTCGTTCGCCTTGTTGGCCTCCGTGGCAAGCAGGTCAATGCGTTCGGCATCGTGCAGCGCATGCGCCTGGCGCACCAGCGCCTCGATCTCCTCAGCCGTGGTGCCGAGGCGAAATCCCACGCCGGCCACGATCACGGCTTCCGGACGCGCCATTGGACGATCGGCGCGGCCTGGCGCCAGACGAAGACGCCGCCGGTGCCGGCCCTGCCCGCCTTCGCCACTTCAAGGCGGACCAGCTCACCGCCGTGGCGCTGGAACAGCTCGATCAACCGCGCCTCGGATTGCAGCGACACGGCGTTGGCGACCAGCCGCCCGCCGGGCTTCAGGTGCGACCAGGCGGCTTCGAACAGGCCGGGATCGGAGAGGCCGCCGCCAATGAACACCGCGTCGGGCGCCGGCAGACCCGCAAAGCCCTCGGGTGCCTTCTTCTGCACGATCTGCAGATCGGGGGTGCCGAGGGAAGCGGCATTGCGTGCCGCGCGCGCGGCGCGCTCGGGGCGATCCTCGATGCCGACGGCCTTGAGCGAGGGATGGCGCAGCAGCCATTCGATGGCGACCGATCCTGCGCCCAGGCCGACATCCCACAAGAGCTCGCCCCAACGCGGAGCCAGCGCGGCGATGGCGGCGGCCCGCACCTCGCGCTTGGTGAGCTGGCCGTCATTCTCGAACAGGCTGTCGTCGAGCCCGGGCGCCAGGGCCACGACGGCAGCGCCGGACGGGGCCACCACGTCCAGCGCGATGGTGTTGAGCGCGCCGACATCGGCGAGATCGAATCCGGCCGCCGTTGCCTGGCGGATGCGCTCGCGCGGACCGCCCATCGCCTCCAGCACGGTCAATCGAGACTGGCCCATGCCGCGGGCAACCAGCAATTCGGCAAGCTTCCTCGGCGTGTCGCCGTCCCACGACAGCGCGAAAATGCGAGCGCCGGGTTGCAGATGGCGCACGATGGCTTCCAGCGCCCGGCCGTGCAGGCTGACCAGCGCCACGTCCTGCAGCGACCAGCCGAGCCGCGCGGCCGCCAGGCTGAAGGACGACGGCTGCGGCAGGCAGAGCGTCTCCGCCGCGGGAATGGCGCGCAGCAGGAGATTGCCGACGCCGTAGTGGAAAGGATCGCCGCTCGCCAGCACGACCACCGGCCGGCCGCGATGCTTCGCGACCTCCGGGATCGCTTCGCCCATCGGGCTCGGCCAGGCGAGCCGCCGGCCGCTGATCAACGAATCGGCCAAGTCAAGATGACGCTTGCCGCCGACCACCAACTCGGCCGACTCGATCAGCGCCCGGGCGCTCGATGACAACCCCGCAACGCCATCCTCACCGATGCCGATAATGGACAGCCAGCGCGACGGCAGGCCGGTTGGAGGTTCACTTTTCACTTGAGGGCTCGCGGCAGGAAACCTGACTCTTCCGCTGGGAGCGCGCCACTCCGATGGCGCTCATTTTCTCGATCAT
>NZ_JBFWZI010000155.1:0-7452 GCF_050185545.1 Reyranella sp.
CCGGCGTGCCCGCGATGTCGACCACGATGGCGCGCTCGTCGGTCGCCGGCTCCTCCAGGACCGCGAACTGGCTGTCGAGCAGGGCCGGTGGCATGAAGTGGCCGCGGCGTTGGGCGAGCCGTTGCTTGATGAGGTCGGGTGATCCCTTCAGGTAGATCAGCACCACGTCCGGGCGATCGCCGACGATGATGTCGCGATACCGACGCTTCAGCGCCGAGCAGGTCACCACGCCGGCCCGACCCTGGGCGCGCCAGTCGTCGATCCGCTCCGCGATCTTTCGGAGCCATGGCATACGGTCTGCATCGGTGAGCGGCGTGCCGCCCTTCATCTTCTCGACATTCGCGGGCGGGTGCAGGGCATCGCCCTCCTGGTATTCCCAGCCGAGCTCGGCCGCCAGGCGGCCGGCGATGGTGCTCTTGCCGCTGCCGGAAACGCCCATGATGACGGCGACCAGCGGCTGGTTGTGACCTGCGGTATCGTCCATTAAGACTCCCGCCAGACACGATAAGGAACCCATCACCGTGCTCAAGCTCGGATACAAGTCTTCGGCCGAACAATTCGCGCCGGGCAAGCTCCTCGACTTCGCCTGCAAGGCCGAGGCCGCGGGCTTCGACTCGGTCTTCGTCAGCGACCACTTCCAGCCATGGAAGCACGTCGACGGCCACGCCCCGTTCTCGCTTGCCTGGCTGGGCGCGCTCGGGGCACGGACCCAGCGGGTGGTGATGGGCACCAGCGTGCTGACGCCGACCTTCCGCTATCATCCCTCCATCGTCGCCCAGGCCTTCGGCACCCTGGGGGCGATGTTTCCCGGGCGGGTCGTGCTGGGCATCGGCACCGGCGAATCGATGAACGAGGTGCCTTCGACCGGCCAGCCGTGGCCGGACTTCAAGGAGCGGTTCGCCCGCCTGCGCGAGTCAGTGACGCTGATCCGCACCTTGTGGCGCGGCGAGCGGGTGGATTTCGAAGGACAGTACTACCGTACCGAGAAGGCCACCATCTACGACCGGCCCGCGACCGAGGTGCCGATCTACGTCGCCGCCTCGGGCGCGTTGGTCGCCCGCTACGCCGGCCGCTCGGGCGACGGCTTCATTTGCACCAGCGGCAAGAAGCCCGAACTCTATACCGAGACGCTGATGCCCAAGGTCGCCGAGGGCCTGGCGGCGGCGGATGGGGTGCGCACCCAACCCTACGACTACATGATGGAGATCAAGGTCTCGTTCGACAGCGACCGCGAGCGCGCCTTGCAGGACACGCGCCACTGGGCGGCGCTCGCGCTGTCGCAAGAAGAGAAGATGTCGGTCGAGGATCCGGTCGAGATGCAGCGCCTGGCCGACGCCCTGCCCCTGGAACGCGCCGCCAGCCGCTGGCTTGTGTCGAACGATCCCGACGAGGTGGTCGAGCGCGTCGGATACTATGTCGGCCTGGGCTTTCGCCATCTGGTGTTCCACGCGCCCGGCCCCGACCAGGAGCGCTTCATCCATCTTTACGGTGAGCAGGTGCTGCCGCGACTGCGCAAGCGCTTCGGATGAACCGAACGACTGCGCTCCAGATCGTCGCCGTCCCGGGCATCCCGCTGGTCAAGGCGGGCGACGATCTGGCGACATTCATTGCCGATGGGCTTGCCACCGCGAAGCTCGCACCGCAGGCCAACGATGTCGTGGTGATCGCCCAGAAGATCGTATCCAAGGCCGAAGGTCGCAGCGTCGATCTCGCGACCGTGGTGCCGTCGGCGCGCGCGATCGAGCTCGCGGGCCAGATCGACAAGGACCCGCGCCTCGTCGAGCTGGTACTATCGGAATCGGTGCGCGTGGTGCGATCGCGTCCCGGCATCCTGATCGTCGAGCACAAGCTCGGCTTCGTCATGGCCAATGCCGGCATCGACCAGTCCAATGTCGGGCCGACCGACGGCGTGGAGCGCGCGCTGCTGCTGCCGGTCAATCCGGACGCCAGCGCCGAGGCGTTGCGAAAGCGCCTGGGCGAGCTCGCCGGCACCGCACCTGCCATCGTCATCATCGACAGCTTCGGCCGCGCCTGGCGGCGCGGCACCTCGGGCGTGGCGATCGGCGCGGCCGGCCTGCCGAGCCTGCTCGACCTGCGCGGCAATCCCGACCTGTTCGGCCGCATTCTGCAGGTCAGCATCACCGGCTTCGCCGACGAGATCGCGGCGGCGGCCTCTCTGGTCATGGGGCAGGGCAACGAGGCGCAGCCCGTGGTGCTGATCCGCGGCCTCAGCTGGAGCGCGCCCGCCAGGCCGGCCAGCGATCTGGTGCGGCCGGCCAGCGAGGACATGTTTCGGTGAGCACAGGTCCGGTGGTGGCGCTGTCGGGCGGTGTCGGCGGCGCCAAGCTGGCGCTTGGGCTGAGCCGCGTGCTCGCGCCGGAGGACCTCCTGATCATCGCCAATACCGGCGACGATTTCGAGCATCTCGGCCTCAGCATCTCGCCCGACATCGACACGCTGACCTATGTCCTGTCCGGCCTCGACAATCCGGTGACGGGCTGGGGCCGGCGCGACGAGACCTGGTCGTTCATGGAGACCATCGCGACCCTGGGCGGTGAGAGCTGGTTCCGGCTGGGCGATCGCGATCTCGCCCTGCATGTCGAGCGCACGCGGCGGCTGCGTGCCGGCCAGACCCTGTCGCAGATCACGCGCGATGTCTGCCGCCAACTCGGCATCGCCCAGCGCGTGCTGCCGATGAGCGACGATCCGGTGCGCACCCGCGTGCTGAGCGACGAAGGCTGGCTCGACTTCCAGGATTATTTCGTGCGCCGGCAATGCAAGCCCTTGGTGCGGGAGCTGGTGTTCGAGGGTGTCGCCAAAGCCCGGCCGCAGCCCGAGATCCTGGCAGTGCTGTCGAGTGGCAAGGTCCGCGCCGTCGTCATTTGCCCGTCGAATCCGTTCATCAGCATCGAGCCGATTCTCGCGATTCCGGGACTGCGCGAGGCCTTGGCCGGATGCGGTGCGCCGGTCGTTGCGGTCTCGCCGATCGTCGGCGGCCGCGCGGTCAAGGGACCGACCGCCAAGATGATGCAGGAGCTCGGCCTCACGATCAGCGCCGCCACGGCGGCATTGCGTTACGGCTCCCTGCTCTCCGGCTACGTCGTCGATCCAGCCGACGCCGACGACGTGCGCGGCCTTTCCGTAGCGATCAAGACGGCGCCGACGCTGATGACCGATCTCGCGACACGCGAGGCGCTGGCGCGCACCGTGCTCGATCTTGCCGACTCGCTTGCGTCGCGGCGATGAGCCCGCCATCCGACATCGGGGCTCCCGACATCTGGGCAATCGTGCCGATCAAGGAACTCGACGGCGCGAAGCAGCGCCTGGCATCGCTGCTGACGCCGGCGCAGCGTCGCGCCCTGATCGAGGTCATGATGGGCGAGGTGCTGGAAGCAGTCGCCGGCGCGAAGCGTCTCGCCGGCATCCTGGTCGTGACGCTCGATCCGCAGGCGACGGCGCTCGGCCGGCGGCTCGGTGCGCGCATCGTCATCGATGGCGCCCGCGAGGGTCACACCGGCAGCGTCACCGCCGGCCTGCGGTTGCTCGCCGGCGAAGGCCGCGGCGGCATGATGACGGTGCCGGCCGACATTCCCGCCGCGACGGCGGACGAGTTCGACGCCGTGCTGGCGGCGCACCGGCCTGGGCCGTCCTTCACCATATCGCCGGCACACGACGATCTCGGCTCCAACGCCGTGATCTGCTCGCCGCCCGATTCGGTACCGCTGCGCTTCGGGGACAACAGCTACTTCCCGCACCTCGACGCGGCGCGCCGCTCGGGCATCGAGCCGACCATCCTGCGCCAGCCCGGCATCGCCATGGACATCGACCACCCGGTCGACCTCGCCGCCTTCCTGCGCCTGCCACAGTCCGCGGGCACGCGGACGCGGGCGTTTTTGGAGGAGATCGGCGTGCCGGGGATGTTGATGGAGAAGGGCCTCTGATTCCTCCCCAACATCGTTGGGGAGGTGTCGCGCTCATCGGCGACACCTCCCCAGCGAAGCTGGGGAGGAGAAGATCTACGCCAGCACCTTCTTCCGCGGCGGCGTCAGCACGATCGGCGCCAAATCCTCGGCGACAAACGACGCGGCGCGACGTTCCTCGTCGACCGGGCGGTAGAGCGTGTCGCGCTGCTGCGGCACGCGGCCGATTGAGAGGATCAGCTTCTCCATCGCGTCGGGCGGCAACTCCTGGCCGTGCTGGGTACCGGCGGCGCGCGAGATGCTCTCGTTCATCAGCGTGCCGCCGAGATCGTTAGCGCCCGACTGCAGGCAGATCGCGGCGCCGGCCGGGCCCATCTTCACCCACGAGGTCTGGATGTTGGTGATCGCCGGATGCAGCACCAGCCGCGCCACCGAATGCATGATCACGGCCTCGCGGAAGGTCGGACCACGGCGCGCCCTGCCCTGGCGGTACATCGGTGCTTCCATGTGCACGAAGGGCAGCGGAACGAACTCGGTGAAGCCGCCGGTCTCGACCTGCAGGTCGCGCAGCGCCAGAAGATGGCGCGCCCAGGCCAGCGAGGACTCGACATGGCCGTACATGATGGTCGAGGTGGTGCGCAGCCCGAGCCTGTGCGCGGCGCGCTGCACGTCGAGCCATTGTGCGGTGTTGATCTTGTCGGGGCAGATGATGGCGCGGACCTCGTCGTCGAGGATCTCGGCTGCCGTGCCGGGCAACGTGCCCAGCCCCGCTTCCTTCAGCCTGGCGAGGAAGTCGGGGATCGGCGTCTGCAAGGTCGCCGCCCCCTGCGTCACCTCGAGCGGCGAGAACGCATGTATGTGCATGCCCGGCACCGCCTGCTTGATGGTGCGGCAGATCGCTTCGTAGGTCTCGCCGGTATAGTCGGGATGGATGCCGCCCTGCAGGCAGACCTCGGTGGCGCCACGCTGCCACGCCTCGACGGCACGCCGCGCCACTTCCTCGAGCGCCAGGTCATAGGGTGCGCCACGCAGATCTTCGTGCGTGCGCCCCTTGGAGAAGGCGCAGAAGCGGCAGCGAAAGTAGCAGATATTGGTGTAGTTGATGTTGCGGTTGACGACGTAGCGGATGACGTCGCCGCTCACCGCCTGGCGCAGCGCGTCGGCCGCGCCGGTAACGTGGCGATAGTCGACATCGCGCGCCGCGAAGAGCTGCATGATCTCCGGCGGATCGAGACGCGCGCCGCCACTCGCCCGCTCGACCAGGCGTGCGATGCCGGCATCGACGGCGCCCAGGCGCAAGCGCGGCGCCGGCGGCGGCTCGGTGTTGCCAGGCGCCCAATCGTCCTCGCGGGCAAATCCTTCGGCATCGCTCATGCGGCGCACGCGGGTCGCCACGTCGGGCGCCAGCCAGACATCGGCGGCGCGCACGTAGGACGGGTAGACGGCAAGGCGATTGACCAGCACCTTGCCCATCTCCGAGCTCATCCGCGCCAGCTCCTCGATCGCGGGCCACGGCGCCTCGGGATTCACGTGATCGGGCGTCACCGGCGAGACGCCGCCCCAGTCGTTGAGGCCGGCATCGACCAGGCGCGGATAGACGCCGGGCGACAGGTTGGGCGGCGCCTGTATGTTCATGTCCGGCCCGAGGATGTGGCGGGCCGTGGCGATGGTCCACAAGAGGTCCTCGAGATCGGGCTCCTCGGCGTCGGCCCACTTGGTGTCGGGCTTGGCGCGGAAGTTCTGCACGATCACTTCCTGGATGTGGCCGTAGCGGTCGTGCAGCTTGGCGATGGCCTCGAGCGCCTCGACACGCTCCGCGCGCGTCTCGCCGATGCCGATCAGGATGCCGGTCGTGAACGGCACCTTGAGCTCGCCGGCCAGGCGGATGGTCTCGAGCCGCACCGCCGGATGCTTGTCGGGCGAGCCGAAGTGAACGCCGCCCTTCTCGCACAGCCGTTCGCTGGTCGATTCGAGCATGATACCCTGGCTCGCCGTAACCTCGCGCAGGGCCGCAATCTCCTCGCGCGTCATCACGCCGGGATTGGCGTGCGGCAGCAGGCCGGTCTCGCGCAGCACCAGGCCGCACATGGCGACGAGGTAGCTGATCGTCGTCGGATGCCCGAGCGCCGCCAGCGCGTCGCGCGCCGCGCCGTAGCGCAGCTCGGGCTTGTCGCCCAGGGTGAACAGCGCCTCGGTGCAACCGGCCGCCTGCCCGGCGCGAGCAACCGCCAGCACGTCGTCGGGCGAGAGATAGGCCGCCTTGCCGGGCTGCGGTCGCTCGGCGAAGGTGCAGTAGTGACAGACGTCGCGACACAGGTGGGTCAGGGGAATGAACACCTTGCGCGAATACGACACGAGACGCCCGTGGCCGCGATCACGCAGCCGGGTTGCTCCTGCCATCAGCTCGGAAAGCTCCGTCATTCCCCGATCCTCACCACGAACGCCAATCCCGTAGCGCCAACCTCGGGCGCCAAGCCGGTACCGCCAACCGGCGGACGATAGCGACATTCGCCATCCGCCGCATCGTGTACTATGCCGGCCACAACCGTAGCATCTCGGGGGGAAACATATGCAGTTCGGCTTCAATGCGCCAACCGCAGGGCCGTTGGCGGAAACGGGGAAGCTTACGCGCCTGCTGGTCGAAGGCGAGGCGATGGGCTTCGACTATGCCACCTTCAGCGATCATGTCGTAATCCCCACCGACATCCACGCCATTTATCCCTACAGCTCATCAGGTGAATTCCCGGCCGGCGCGCGGGCCGAGCGCCACGAGCAGCTGATCGAGGTGGCCTATGTCGCGGCCAAGACGAACCGGCTGCGCCTGGTGCTCTCGGTGATGGTCGTGCCGCATCGCCCTGCGGTGCTGACGGCCAAGATGCTGTCGACCATCGACGTGCTGTCGGGCGGCCGGCTGGTGGTGGGCATCGGCGCCGGCTGGATGAAGGAGGAGTTCGAGGCGATCGGCGCACCGGATTTCGCAGCGCGCGGCAAGGTTACCGACGAGTACCTGAAGGCCTTCATCGAGCTTTGGACCAAGGAGCAGCCGAAGTTTGCCGGCAAGTACGTCAGCTTCGACAACATCGTGCTGGCGCCCAAGCCGGTGCAGAAGCCCTACCCGCCAATCTGGGTCGGCGGCGAGAGCGGACCCGCCCTGCGGCGGACCGCCGCGCTGGGCGATGCGTGGTACCCGATCGGCACCAACCCCGCCTTTCCGCTCGACTCGCTGGCGCGCTTCAAGGCCGGCGTCGCCAAGCTGCGCACGATGACCGAGAAGGCCGGCCGCAAGGCCGATGCCGTCGGTCTGGCGTTGCGCTGCACCGCCTACGGCGAGAGCATCCCCACGACCGCGGGCGACGGCCAGCGCCGCCTGTTCTCGGGCAAGAACGCCGACATCGCGGGCGACATCCGCGCGCTCAAGGAAATGGGCGTCAGCCATCTCGACGTTGGCTTCGCCGGCAACACGGTGGACGCCATGCTGACCGAGATGCAGCGCTTCAAGAAGGACGTGCTGGCGCTGGTTTGATGATCTCCT
>NZ_JBFWZI010000155.1:7552-13407 GCF_050185545.1 Reyranella sp.
CTACGCCACCTTCGGGATCAGCTTCGCCCAGCGGTCGAGCTCAGGCAGGATCACGTCGGCCTTGGCCGATTCGAGGCTGATGATGACGCGCTCGACGCCTTCGTCCTGGTCGCGCTTCAGCTCGCCCTCGTCCTCCGTCGAGTTCCAGATCGAGAGCGGCAGGGTCGCGAGATCGCGATTGGCGGCCTTGGCCATCTCGCGGAATTTTGGGAACAGAGCTCTCACGTCGGAGTAGGCGGCCCGCGCCCGCAGCGGCATCCAGCCGTCACCGTAGCGGATGGCGCGCCGTGCGCCGTAGGGGAACGCGCCGCCGACCAGGACCGGCGGATACGGCTTCTGCACCGGCTTGGGCCAGGTCATCATCGCATCGAACTTCACCATGTCGCCGTGATACTCGGCCTTCGACTTGGTCCAGATCACTTTCATCGCCTCGATGCGCTCGCGTACCAGCTTGTGGCGACTCGCGAAGTCGGTGCCGTGATTCTCCATCTCGTCCTGGTTCCAGCCGTTGCCGACGCCGAACAGGAAGCGGCCGTTCGAGAGCTGATCGATCGACGACACCAGCTTCGCGGTCTGAATCGGATCGCGCTGATTGACCAGGCACACGCCCGTTCCGACCTTCAGCTTCTTGGTGACCGCGGCGGCCGCCATCAGCGACACGAACGGATCCATCGCGTCGTAGTATCTCTTCGGCAGATCGCCGCCACCGGGGAATGGCGACTTGCGCGTCAACGGAATGTGCGAGTGCTCGGGCGCCCACACCGATTCGAAGCCACGCTCCTCCAGCGCCTTGCCCAGCTCGCCGGGCGACATGGAGTAGTCGGTGAAGAACATTGCCGCGCCGATATGCATGGTTTCCCCTCCAACAAGGCCTCACCCTGAGAAGGGCGCGCAGCGCCCGTCTCGATTCGGGCAAAGTAACCTTCGCCCTCAGGTGGGATACAGCACCATTGATGCCCATCCTTCGAGACGCGCCCTCCGGGCGCTCCTCAGAAGGATGAGGTTTCTCTCGCTCTAAATTGAGCCCTTGATCCTAGTGCGCCTTGGCCTTCTTCGGCCAGCGTGCCTCGACCATGGGAATCACCTTGTCGATCAGGCGCCGTGTCTGGTCGATGACGGCCTCGCCGTCGCGTCCGATCGGCCGCAGGATGAACTTCTCGACGCCGACCCCGACATACTCGGCGACCCGGTCGATGATCGTGTGCTCGTCGCCGACCGCGAAGTAGCCCTCCGACTTGCGGCCGGTCCGCTTGGTGTAGGCGGTCATCGCCACCGCCACGATCTTGTCGTCGGCCGAGCCGAAATAGAACGGGAAGCCTGCGCCATAGTGGTCATCGTCGATCGAGCGCCCGGCCTCCGCCGTCGCCTGCTTGATGGCGGCGACGACCTTGCCGGCGTCGGCCGGCATCTCGCCGCCCGCCTGCCAGCCGGTGCCGTAGCGCGCCGTGCGCCTGATCGCCGCCTCCGACGAGCCGCCGATCCACATCGGCAGGTCGGGCTGCACCGGCTTGGGCGAGATCGAGGCACCCTCGAGCCGGTAGTGCGTGCCGGCATAGTCGACACTGTCCTCGCGCCACAGCCGGCTGATGATCTCCAGCGCCTCGTCGGTGCGCTTGCCGCGCGTGCGCGTGTCGATGTTGAGCGCCTGCCACTCCGGGCCGAGCGGGCTGCCGATGCCGAACGCCGGCAGAAGACGGCCCTCCGACAGCACGTCGATGGTGGCGCACTGCTTGGCGAGCAGGATCGGATCGCGCAACGCCAGCGACACCACGTTCATGCCGAAGCGCAGGCGGCGCGTGCGGCCAGCCAGCGCCGCCATCACCGCCATGCATTCGAGGATCGGCTGCGTGCTCACCAGCCGATCGGTCTGCCATATCGAGTCGATACCGCCCGCCTCGCAGAGATCGACCCAGCGCCAGTAGTCCCCCGTCCTGGCGAAAGGGAACTCCGTCAGGCCGACGCCGATGGCGACGCTCATGCCGCCGCGCCCACCTTGACGAGCGGTGCGATGGTATCGAGGTGGCGCAGGATCTCGTCGCGGCCGAGGTCGGGAATGGCCAGCAGCGCATCCTGGATACCGGCCTTGCGGTAGCCCTCCAGCACCTTCGCGTCGTTGGGCGCGCCGAACACGTTGATCGTGAGGGTCGAGAAGTCGCGCTTGCGGCTGTCGGCCATGCGGCGCAGGCGATCGACGCCCTGCACCGGATCGAAACCGCGCGGCCTGGGGAACCAGCCGTCGCAATAATCGACGACGCGGCGCAGCGTGTAGTCGGTCTCGCCGCCGAGCAGGATCGGCGGATGCGGCTTCTGTGCCGGCTTGGGCCACGACCACACCGGATCGAACTTGACGAACTCGCCGTGGAACGACGCTTCCTCCTTGGTCCACAAGGCCTTCATGGCGAGCACGTACTCGCGCATCATCTTGAAGCGCGTGTCGTAGCGCGCGCCGTGATTCTCCATCTCGTCGACGTTCCAGCCGCCGCCGATGCCGAACACGAAGCGGCCGCCCGAGAGCTGGTCGAGCGAGGCGATCGCCTTGGCGGTAACGATCGGCTCATGCTGGGGTACCAGGCAGATGCCGGTGCCGATGATCAGCTTCTTGGTCACTGCCGCGGCGAAGGCGAGGCCGACGAACGGATCGTGGGTGTGCGCGTAGCGCTTGGGCAGCTCGCCGCCGCCAGGGAACGGTGTCTTGCGACTCACCGGAATGTGGGTGTGCTCGGGCACATAGAGCGACGCGAAGCCGCGATCCTCGAGGGCACGGCCGAGCTCGGACAGGTCGATGCCGTAATCGGTCGGAAAATAGAACACACCTACTCGCATCAGGAAACCCTCCTCGTCTATTTCTTCGGCGCTTCGACGTGGCCGCCGAAGCCCAGCCGCATCGCCGACAGGATCTTCTCGGCAAACGTATGGTCCTGCCGCGAGCGGAAGCGCACGAACAGCGAGGCGGCGAGCACGTCGGCCGGCACCGCCTCCTCGATCGCCGCCTCGATCGTCCAGCGGCCTTCGCCGCTGTCCTCGACGTGACCCGAGAAATGCTCGAGCGTTCCGTCCCTGGCGAGCGCGCTCGCCGTCAGGTCGAGCAGCCACGACGTCACCACGCTGCCGCGCCGCCACACTTCGGCGATGTCGGCGAGATTGAGATCGTAGCGCTCGTCGGCCGGCAGCTTTTCCGAAGAGCGATGGCGCATGATGTCGAAGCCCTCGGCGAAGGCCTGCATCATGCCGTACTCGATGCCGTTATGGATCATCTTGACGAAATGACCGGCGCCGACCGGACCGGCGTGGATGTAGCCCTGCTCGGCGCGCGGATCGAGTTTTTCGCGCCCCTCCGTGCGCTCGATCGTGCCGAGGCCCGGCGCCAAGGCAGAGAAGATGGGGTCGAGGCGCTTCACCACCTCGGCATCGCCGCCGATCATCAGGCAGTAGCCGCGCGCCAGCCCCCACACGCCGCCCGACGTGCCGATATCGAGATAGTGGATGCCCTTGGGCCTGAGCTCGCGGGCGCGCCGCACGTCGTCTTTGAAATTGGTGTTGCCGCCATCGATGATGACGTCGCCGGCGCGCATCAGCGTGCCGAGCTCGGCGATCGTCTGCTCGGTGATCTTGCCGGCCGGCAGCATCACCCACACCGCGCGCGGCCCCTCCTTCAGGGCTTCGACCAGGGCCGGAACCGACCGGGCCGCGACAGCGCCTTCCCTGGCGAGCGCCTCGCCGGGAGCCGGATTGGCATCGAAGACGACGCAGCTGTGCCCCGCCCGGGTCAGGCGTCGCACGATATTTCCACCCATCCGCCCCAGGCCGATGACGCCGATCTGCATGTGCCGTCCATTTCCGATTGTAGCCGCCGCCCACTTTAGTGTGACAATCTCCGGGTCACAACGAACCGACGGGAGTTCACAGCCATGACCTTGGGACGGCTGGGCGTATGGTACGGAACCGACAAGCTCAACGGTGGCCAGCTGGCCGATTTCGTCGGCACCGTCGAAGGACTCGGATACTCCGCCCTGTGGTATCCGGAATCACGCGGCTACGAATCGCTGTCGCTCGCGGGATACCTGCTGTCGAAAAGCAGCAAGCTCATGATCGGCAGCTCGATCGCCAACATCTACGCGCGCGACCCCTATACCGCACGGCGGGGCATGGTTTCGCTCAATGACCTCTACGGCGGGCGGTTCATTCTCGGCCTGGGCGTCAGCCATATTCCCATGGTCGAAGGCCTGCGCGGCCATCGCTACGACAAGCCGATCCCGGCGATGCGCGCCTATCTCGAGGGAATACACAAGGACCTGCCGGCAGCCGACGAGGCGCCGGTCGTGGTCGCCGCTCTCGGCCCCAAGATGCTGGAGCTGAGCGCCGCAAAATCGCGCGGCGCCGTGCCCTACAACGTGACGCCCCGGCACACGGCGAAAGCGGCCGCCATCCTGGGCCCCAGCAAGTGGCTGGCCGTCGAGCAGAAGGTGACCTTGGAGAGCGATCCCGCGAAGGCGCGCGCGCTTGGCCGCAAGGAGCTGGCGCGCTATCTGCTGCTGCCCAACTATTGCAACAACTGGCTGCGCGACGGCTTCACCGAGGCCGACCTGGCCGACGGCGGCAGCGATCGCTTCATCGACGCCATGGTGCTGTGGGGCGACGCGGCGACGATCCGCAAGGGCCTGCGTGCCCATTTCGAGGCCGGCGCCACACACGTCTGCCTGCAGCCGGTCCATGCCGACAACGACTTCGCCGCGCGCGACCGCATGCTGAAGGAGCTGGCGGATACTTAACAGCAGGTCTGATGGTCTTCCGGACCGCTAGCGTCTCGCTCGCTCAAGAGTCTGAGCGAGCGAGACGCCCGCGGTCCGGAAGAATCTGACGTTCCAGGGGAGGACACACATGGATTTCGGCATCGCGCTGCCCACGGCAGCCGACTCGTGGAAGGTCGTGCAGCGCGCCGAGGAACTCGGCTTCACCCATGCCTGGTTCTACGACACGCAGATGTTGAGCGCCGACTGCTTCGTCGCCATGGGCGCGGCGGCGGTCAAGACGACGCGCATCCGCCTCGGCACCGGCGTGCTGGTGCCGTCGAACCGCATCGCGCCGGTGACCGCCAACGCGCTGGCGACGCTCAACCAGCTGGCGCCGGGCCGCATCGATTTCGGCGTCGGCACGGGCTTCACCGCGCGCCGCGCGATGGGCTTCGGCGCGATCAAGATCAAGGACATGGAAGCCCATATCCACCAGGTCTACGGCCTGCTGCGCGGCGAGATTGTCGATTTCGAGATGGAGGGCGAGAAGAGGAAGATACGCTTCCTCAATCCCGAGCTGCCGCTGTTCAACACCAGGGACCCGATCGCGCTCCACCTTTCCGCCTTCGGGCCGCGCACGCGGGCGCTGACGGCCAAGCTCAAGGCCGGCTGGATCGATTTCGTCGGCAAGATCGAGAACGGGATTCGCGAGCTCGAGGCGATGCGCGAGGCCTGGAGCAAGGCTGGCCACGCCCTGGGTGATCTGCAGGCGACGGCCTTTGCCCTGGGTTGCGTGCTGCAGGACGGCGAACCGGCCGATTCCGCGCGCGCCATGGCGCAGGCCGGCCCGCGCGCTGCGGTGATGCTGCATCGCGCCGCCGACGAAGCGCTGGCGGGCCTTGCGCCCGGCGTCACCATGGTAGCCAAGACCAGGCCGGAGATTCAGGGCTACATCGAGCTTGCCCGCAACTTCGCGCCGAAGGACGCGCCCTATCTCGAGAACCATCGCGGCCATCTGATGTTCGTGAAGCCGCAGGAGAAGCGCTTCATCACCGCCGACCTGATTCGCGAGACGTCGTTCACCGCAAGCGAGGCCGAGATCAAGCAGCGCATCGAGGCGCTGCG
>NZ_JBFWZI010000155.1:13507-17462 GCF_050185545.1 Reyranella sp.
ACCCCTCCGTCCCGCGATGACGCGGGACACCTCCCCAACTTCGTTGGGGAGGAATTTAGACCCCCGCAAACGGGCGGATCACCGTTTCGCCGAAGCGCATCAGGCTTTCCTCGAGGCTCGGCAGGAAGGGGCCGACGGGGACGACGATGCGCTTGACGCCGCGGCGAGCGCGTTCCTCGACGGCGGCCTGCGGCTCGACGGTCGAGCCGGGCAGCAGGTCGGGACAGCCGGCGAACAGCTCGATCTCACCCGGGTCGCGGCCGGCTTCCGCAGCGGCGCGGCGGGCCACCTCGTACAGCGGCATGGGGTCGACGCTCGAGCCGATCGACGGGAAGAAACCGTCGCCCAGCCTGCCGGCCCTGCGCGCCGCCGCCTCCGTATGACCGCCGACGATGATCGGCACGCGGGAGGCCGGCTTGGGGTTGCAGCTCACCGCGCGGAAGTTCACGAACTCGCCCGAGAAGCTCGCACCGTCCTCTGCCCACAGGGCTTTCATGGCGGCGACATACTCGTCGGCGCGCTTGCCACGCTTGGCGAACGGCACGCCAACCGCTTCGAATTCCTCCTTCAGCCAACCAACCCCGATGCCGAGCTCGAACCGGCCGTTGCTCATGTAGTCGAGCGTCGCCACCTGCTTGGCGAGAATCAGCGGATTGCGTTGCGGCAGGATGATGACGCCGGTGAGGAACTTGAGCCGTGAGGTGACGGCGGCCGCGCATGCGATCCAGATCAGCGGATCGGGAAAGGCACCGCTGCGCCCGACCGGCAGCCGGCCGCTCGCCCCATAGGGATAGACCGAGCTGTAGTTGTCGGGAAAGACCACGTGGTCGACGGCGAGCAACGTGTCGAACCCGGCCGCCTCGGCAAGCCGCGCCACGCGCGTGGCGCCGGCGAGATCGGGGAACGTGTTGTTGCCGAAATGAAGGGCGAACTTCATGACCGCGCCACGATGAACGGCTTGGCGTGGGTATCGTAGTCGCCGTAGCCCAGGATGCCGCGCAGCTCGGGCGGCGGCAGCGCGCTCTTGGCCTCGGACTCGCCTGCCTTCAGCGCCGCAAGCCCGGCCTTCATGCCGGCCGCGGCCGGCGACAGCATGCCGGTCGGGAAGGTGCCGATCTTGAAGCCCAGCTTCTCCGCTTCCTTTTGGCTCGGCGTGGCGCGCGGCGCGCCGGGCGAGAGGACGACGAAGCTCGGCCTGCCCTTCGCCGCGGCGATGGCGCGATGGATCTCCCCATCGTCTGCCGGCGAGTCGAGGAACAGGATGTCGGCCCCCTCCTCGACATACATCTCGATGCGGGCCACCGCCTCGTCGATGCCCTGGGTCGGCCGGCAGTCGGTGCGCGCCAGGATGAGAATGCCGGAATCCTTCGCTGCCTCGACGGCGGCGCGGATCTTCATGCGGGCCTCGTCGCGCGGCAGGCAAGGCTTGCCGGCCGACGTGAGCGCGCGCGGCGTGATCTTGTCCTCGATCAGGACCGCGGCCGCGCCGGCCCGGCCGTAGGCGCGCACCGTGCGCTGCACGTTCATGGCGTTG
This sequence comes from Reyranella sp., assembly GCF_050185545.1. Lineage (GTDB taxonomy): Bacteria > Pseudomonadota > Alphaproteobacteria > Reyranellales > Reyranellaceae > Reyranella. The sequence continues at coordinate 15,042 of NZ_JBFWZI010000155.1, forward strand.
CCGTAGCCGTGGTCGCCGTCGGCCAGCACCAGCAGGTCGGGCGCGGCGCCGTGCACCATCTGGAACGAGTCGAACATCTCGCCGAATGACAGGAGATCGAGGTCGGGGCCGCCGAGCCGGCTCGCCGCGACACAGGAGCCCGACAGGAACGCCGTCTTGAAGCCGGCCGCCGCCGTCAGCTTCGCGGTCAGGCCATCCCACACCGCCGGCATCACGACGAGGCCGGGCTCGGCCAGCAGGGCACGCAAACGGTCTGGGTTGGTCATGAACGCATCCTCGGAAGTTGTTGTTCGTGCCGGACGATAGGCCGCGACCCGCGCGCCGTGAAGGGCCGATCGTGTCGGCTGGCTGCACTTTCGGTTCACGCGCGCCCGGCCCGCGCTGGGCACTCGCACATGGGCAGGAAATCGCCGTCATCCCGAGCGGAGCTGCCCGAAGGGCGGCGCAGTCGAGGGACCTCTCTCGCTGTTGCCACAACACGAAAGGTCCCTCCACTATGCCTCCCTTCGACTAAGCTCAGGGCAGGCGCTGCGCCCGGCTCCGCTCGAGATGACGGTATTTTTTGCCATATGCGAATGCTTTGACCTGCTCTCGCCGGGCTGCGCCGAATGGTAGTCCTGGCCTATGGTGCGGCCAGTCTCTGCGCGCTGTTCGCCCGTCGGCCGGACGGAATTGAGGAGAAGCCGATGCCGTCCAGCCCCTCCCCCACTGCCATTGTCGCCGAGTTGAACGGACTCCTGTCACGACAGAAGGCGGCGCAGCTCCGGGACGGCAGCCCGTCCGCAGCGATTCGCGTCGACCGCCTCGACCGCTGCATCGCCCTGCTGGTCGACCATCGCGAGGCGATCGAGCAGGCGCTCGACGCCGATTTCGGCGCACGGTCGCGCGCCGCAACGGCATTCGGCGACATCGCCTCGTCGATCGCTCCCCTCAAGCACGCCCGCGCGCACGTTGCGCGCTGGATGCGGAGCGAGCGGCGGCCAACGACGCCGCCGATGGCACGCCTGTTGGGCGCGCGGGCGGAGATCCGCTACCAGCCCAAAGGCGTCGTCGGTGTGATCAGCCCCTGGAATTTTCCCGTCAATCTCACCTTCGCCCCGCTCGCCGGCGTGCTGGCTGCGGGCAATCGCGCGATGATCAAGCCCTCGGAGACAACGCCCGAAACGTCGGACCTCCTCGGGCGCATGGTCGCCAAGGCGTTCGACCCCGAGGAGCTCGCCGTTGTCACGGGCGGGCCGGACGTAGGCAGGGCATTCGCGGGCCTCGCCTTCGATCACCTGGTCTTCACCGGCGGAACGGCGATCGGCCGACAGGTCATGCGCGCCGCGGCAGAGAACCTGGTGCCGCTGACTCTCGAGCTGGGCGGCAAGAGCCCGGTGGTCATCGGCCGCTCGGCCGATCTGGACATCGCCGCCGCGCGCATCATGAACGGCAAGACCTTCAACGCGGGCCAGGTCTGCCTCGCGCCGGACTACGTGCTGGCGCCGGCCGATCGTGTCGACGCCTTCGCCGATGCGGCGCGCCTCGCGGTCGCGCGCATGTTCCCGACGCTGCGCGACAACCCCGACGTCACGGCGATCGTGTCAGACCGCCACCATGCGCGGCTGGCGGCCCACCTCGAGGACGCGCGCGCCAGGGGCGCCCGGATCATCGCGATCAATCCGGCCAGCGAGGATCTGGTGCAGCAACCTCATCGCCGCATGGCGCCGACCCTGATCCTCGATCCGACCGACGACATGACGGTCATGCAAGAGGAAGTGTTCGGCCCGCTGCTGCCGGTGATGCCCTATCGGGACATCGACGAGGCCATCGCCTACATCAACGCGCGCCCGCGGCCGCTCGGCCTGTACTATTTCGGCACCGACGAGACCGAGCGCGACCATGTGCTGAGCCGCACCGTGTCGGGCGGGGTGACCGTGAACGACGTCGTGATGCATGTCGCTCAGGAGGACCTGCCCTTCGGCGGCATCGGTCCCGCCGGCATGGGCGTCTATCACGGCCGCGACGGCTTCCTGGAGTTCAGCCATCGCAAGTCGGTCTATCACCAGATCGGCCGTGAGATCGGCCCCCTGCGCATGCTGCGCCCTCCGTTTGGCCCGCGGCTCATGAAGTTCCTGGCAACGCGGATCAGGCGCTGACGCGCGACTCCTGCTCTTCCGGACCGCGGGCGTCCCGCCCGCTCATGCTCATGAATCATGAGCGGGCGGGACGCCCGCGGTCCGGAAGAACAGGAGCTCAGAATCTCCTCACCGGAACGTGAGGCCCGACGTCATTCTCCGGACCCTTTATCCCGGCGATGATCGGGCTCCGGTCCAATCGAGGAGCCTCGCAATGGGTCTCAAGGTTCTTCTCATCCTCGGCCATCCGCGGCGCGGCAGCTTCTGCGAGGCGCTGGCCGATGCCTATGCCGCGGGCGCCGAG
>NZ_JBFWZI010000156.1:0-5034 GCF_050185545.1 Reyranella sp.
GCTTACCCTTCCTCCAGACCACCGGGACCGATTACCTTTAAGCGTGGCCTCGACTACTTCCTCGCAATCGCTACTGGATGGGAACTCAGAGATGTGTCCACTCCGTAGCAGCTTCGCTGGGGAGGTGCCCCGTCTTACGGGGCGGAGGGGTCATGGTTCTTACGGACCGCGGGCGTCCCGCCCGCTCATTATGATGGACGCCCACGGTCCAATGACCATGACCCCTCCGTCGCCATATGACGGCGACACCTTCCCAAGCCGGGCTTGGGGAGGACCATGAAAAGCGCAATTGGCCTGTTGCTTGCTAGCCTCGGCGAGGTGAGACTTGCCCGGTGAAAACTGAACGGGAGGCAATGATGCGCAAGGTATCAATGGCAGTGGCGGCCGGTCTGGCGGCGATCTTCACCTCGACCGGCGCGATGGCCGGCAAGGACCTCGATGCAATCAAGGCGCGCGGGTCCCTGATCTGCGGTGTCGGCCAGGGCACGGCCGGGTTCATGCTGGCCGACAGCCAGGGCAAGTGGGTCGGGCTCGACGTCGATGTATGCCGCGCCGTATCCGCCGCCATCTTCGGTGATGCCACCAAGGTGAAATACGTGCCGCTCTCGGCCCAGCAGCGCTTCACCGCCCTGCAGTCGGGCGAGGTCGACATGCTGTCCAACAACACGACCATCACCCTGACCCGCGACACCGCGCTCGGTCTCGATTTCACCGCCGTCACCTACTACGACGGCCAGGGCTTCATGGTGAACAAGAAGCTCGGCGTGAAGAGCGCCAAGGAGCTCAACGGCGCCACTGTCTGCGTGGCCCCCGGCACCACCACCGAGCTCAACCTCGCCGACTACTTCCGCGCCAACAAGATGTCCTTCAAGCCGGTCGTCATCGAGAAGGTCGACGAGATCCGGGCGGCGTTCTTCTCCGGCCGCTGCGACGTCTACACCACCGACGCCTCGGGCCTCTACGCTGCCCGCGCCGCCAATGTGCCGCCGCCGGCCAAGCCCGACGACTTCGTCATCCTGCCCGAGATCATCTCCAAGGAGCCGCTCGCTCCGGCGGTGCGCCACGGCGACAACCAGTTCGCCGACATCGTGCGCTGGACCCAGTACGCCATGGTCGAGGCCGAGGAGTACGGCATCACGTCCAAGAACGTCGACGAGATGCTGAAGAGCGACAACCCGGTCATCAAGCGCATCCTCGGCGTGACGCCGGGCATGGGCAAGGCCCTCGGGGTCGACGAGAAGTGGGTCTACAACATCGTCAAGCAGGTCGGGAACTACGGCGAGAGCTTCGACCGCAACGTCGGCTCCGGCTCGATTCTCAAGATCGATCGTGGCCTCAACAACCTGTGGACCAAGGGTGGCCTGCAATACGCCCCGCCGATCCGCTGAGTCGCCGCTCTTCGTGAAGCCCGAGCAACGGGCGAGCACTCGGAGGGAATCCACGATGGTTACAAGCAGGCGATTCCCTCCTAGAGTGCGGGAAATATCAGCAAGGGGCGGGCGACCAAACCGCGGCCGGCAGGGGGAATAGCGAATGGCAGTCGAGGCTGTGGGCTCCACACAGCGCGCCAAGGCGGCGCCCTGGAACGACCCGGTCATCCGCGGCTGGGTCTTTCAGATCGTCGTCGTCGGCCTGGTCGGACTGCTCGCCTGGTACCTCGTCTCCAACACCATGGAGAACCTGCAACGCCAGAAGATCGCCAGCGGGTTCCACTACCTCGATCGCGAAGCGGGCTTCGAGATCGGCGACACGATGATCGCCTACTCGCCGGCCAGCACCTATGCCCGCGCCATCTTCGTGGGGCTGCTCAACACCCTCAAGGTGTCGGTGATCGGCATCATCATGGCGACCATCCTGGGCACGATGTTGGGCGTCGGCCGCCTGTCCAACAACTGGCTGCTCGCCAAGATCTGCGAATGGTACGTCGAGGCGTTCCGCAACGTTCCCCTCCTGCTCTGGCTGTTCCTGTTCTACAAGCTGATCAGCGAGGCTTTTCCCGGCCCGCGACAGGCGATCAGCCTCCTCTGGAACAGTGTGTTCCTGTCCAATCGCGGCCTCTATTTCCCGGTCCCGATGGCCGATCCGATCCACGCCTGGATGGGACTCGCGCTGCTGGTCGGGATCGCCGGCGCCTGGGTGCTGCACCGCTGGGCCAAGAACCGCCAGGAGACGACCGGCCAGCCTTTCCCGTCGATCCTGGCGGGCTTCGGCGTGGCGCTCGGTCTGCCGATCCTCGTCTGGCTCCTGGGCGGCGCTCCGCATGACATGAGCTGGCCCGAGCTCAAGGGCTTCAACTTCGACGGCGGCACGGTGATCCAGCCAGAATTCACCGCCCTCCTCGTCGGTCTCGTACTTTACACCTCGGCCTTCGTCGCCGAGATCGTGCGCTCCGGCATCCTTGCCCTGCACAAGGGCCAGAGCGAGGCCGCCGCCGCGCTCGGCCTGTCACGCGGCCAGGTCATGCGGCTCGTCCTGCTGCCCCAGGCGCTGCGCGTCATCGTGCCGCCGATGACCAGCCAGTATCTCAACATCACCAAGAACAGCTCGCTGGCCATCGCCATCGGCTATCCCGACCTGGTTGCCTCGATCAACGTGACGATCAACCAGACCGGTCAGGCGATCGAGAACGTGCTGCTGATCATGGCCGCCTACCTGTCGGTCAGCCTGTCGATCTCGGCGTTCATGAACTGGTACAACAAGCGCATTGCCCTGAGGGAGCGCTGAGCCATGACCGACATGCCCGTCGGCGAGCGCCGCCAGCTCGCGCCCCCGGTCGACGACAGTGGCGTCCTCGGCTGGATCCGCAAGAACCTCTTCTCGAGCTGGCTGAACGGCCTTACCACGATCGTGCTCCTCGTGGTCATCGGCTGGGTCCTGTCGTGGTTCCTCGAATGGGCGGTCTTCACCGCCAACTTCACGGCCACGGCCGGCGCCGAGTGCCGCGGCGGTGGCGCCTGCTGGGCGCTGATCCGCGAGAAGTACCGCTACATCTTCTTCGGCTCCTTCCCCTACGAGCAGCACTGGCGGCCGCTGTTCGCGGTGATCGCCATGCTGGCGATGCTGATCCTGTCGGCCGACCGGCGGATGTGGAACTGGCGCCTCGCGGTGATCTGGGGCATCGGCTCGTTCATCACCTTCCTGCTGATGTTCGGGCAGATCCACATCCCGCTCAGCCTCATGCTGTTCATCGCCATGGTGATCGGCGCGGGCGGCATGAGCCTGCGCAAGGGCATCGGCTCGCCGAGCGAGATGATGGCCTATCGCGTCGCCGCCGTGGTCGGCGTCGTCGGCCTGGCGGCGCGCATCGTCGGCGTGCTGCCGCCCTGGAGCCTCGCCATCGCGCCGCTCTCCTACGTCGAGACCGGCCTGTGGGGCGGCATCCCGGTGACGATCATCCTCGCCACCTACGGCCTCGCCTTCGCCTTCCCCTACGGCGTCCTGCTGGCGCTCGGCCGGCGCTCCAACCTGCCGCTGATCAAGGGCCTGTGCGTGGGCTTCATCGAGCTGATCCGCGGCGTGCCGCTGATCAGCCTGCTGATCATGGCCTCGGTCATGCTGCCGCTGTTCCTGCCGAGCGGCGTCACCTTTGACAAGTTCCTGCGCGCCCAGGTCGCCGTCATCCTGTTCGCCGGCGCCTACATCGCCGAGATCATCCGCGGCGGCCTGCAGTCGCTGCCCAAGGGACAGTTCGAGGCGGCCGACGCGATGGGCCTGAACTACGTCCAGAAGACCACCCTGATCATTCTGCCGCAGGCGCTGCGCGTGGTGATCCCGCCCCTGATCAACACGTTCATCGGCTTCTTCAAGGACACCTCGCTGGTGCTGATCATCGGCATCTTCGACTTCCTCAACACCGCCAACCAGGCCCTGGTCGATCCCAACTGGGCCGGCTTCCCGGGCGAAGTCTACATCTTCGCCGCCTTCGTCTATTTCTGTTTCTGCTTCTCGATGTCGCGCTACAGCAAGTATCTCGAGTTCGAGCTCAACAAGGGAACGCGCCGCTAGGGCGCCGCCAGGAGACAAGCACAATGGCCGCCAACGCCGCGCACAATCTGTCGAACGCGACGTCCGTCATCACGCTCAGGGGCGTCAACAAGTGGTTCGGCCAGTTCCATGTGCTGTCGGACATCAATCTCGACGTCAAGGAAGGCGAGAGGATCGTCATCTGCGGGCCGTCGGGGTCGGGCAAGTCGACCCTGATCCGCTGCATCAACCGGCTCGAGGAGCATCAGCAGGGCGACATCATCGTCGATGGCGTGACCTTGTCGAACGACGTCAAGAACATCGAGGCGATCCGACGCGAGGTCGGCATGGTCTTTCAGTCGTTCAACCTGTTCCCGCACCTCACCATCCTGGACAACCTCACCCTGGCGCCGATCTGGGTGAAGAAGATGCCGAAAAAGGACGCCGAGGAGATCGCCATGAGCCTCCTGAAGCGCGTGCGCATTCCCGAGCAGGCGGCGAAGTATCCCGGCCAGCTGTCGGGCGGCCAGCAGCAGCGCGTGGCGATCGCGCGAGCGCTCTGCATGCGGCCCAAGATCATGCTGTTCGACGAGCCGACCTCGGCGCTCGACCCCGAGATGGTCAAGGAGGTGCTCGACGTGATGATCGAGCTGGCGCGCGAGGGCATGACCATGCTGTGCGTCACCCACGAGATGGGCTTCGCCCGCGCCGTCGCCGACCGCGTGATCTTCATGGATCGCGGCGAGGTCGTCGAGCAGAACGAGCCCGAGGAGTTCTTCGCCAATCCGCGCAACGAGCGCACCAAGCTGTTCCTCGGCCAAATCCTGCACCGCTGACGGTCCGGCATTGAAGGTCCGAGCCGGGCGGCGATGAAGATCCTGGTCACGAGTGGGCACGAGACCATGAGAATGGCATTGGTCATCGGCGGCGTTCTGCCATGAAAGTCCTGGTCACGGGCGGGGCGGGCTTCATCGGCTCGGCCGTCATCCGCCACATCGTTCGCAACACCGACTGGACGGTGGCCAACGTCGACAAGCTCACCTACGCCGGCAATCTCGAATCGCTGGCCGA
>NZ_JBFWZI010000156.1:5134-17133 GCF_050185545.1 Reyranella sp.
TCCTGGTCACGGGCGGGGCGGGCTTCATCGGCTCGGCCGTCATCCGCCACATCGTTCGCAACACCGACTGGACGGTGGCCAACGTCGACAAGCTCACCTACGCCGGCAATCTCGAATCGCTGGCCGAGGCGCGCACCAGCAACCGCCACACCCATTTCAAGGTCGACATCTGCGACCGCGCGGCGATCGGCGAGGTTTTCCGCAGCGTCCAACCGGACGCCGTGCTGCATCTTGCCGCGGAAAGCCATGTCGACCGCTCGATCGACGGCGCCGCGCCGTTCATCGAGACCAACGTCACCGGCACTTATGTCATGCTCGACGCGGCGCTCGGCTACTGGCGCACGCTCGACGAGGCAGCGCGCGGCCGTTTCCGCTTCCAGCACATCTCGACCGACGAGGTGTTCGGCTCGCTGGGGCCGACCGGCCGGTTCAGCGAGACCACGCCCTACCAGCCGAACTCGCCCTACTCCGCCACCAAGGCGGCGTCGGACCATCTGGTGCGGGCCTGGCACCACACCTACGGCCTGCCGACGCTCGCCACCAACTGCTCCAACAATTACGGCCCCTACCACTTCCCCGAGAAGCTGATCCCGCTGGTGATCATCCGCGCACTGCGCGGCGAGACCCTGCCTGTCTACGGCAAGGGCGAGAACGTGCGCGACTGGCTGCATGTCGAGGATCATGCCGAGGCGTTGACCCTGGTGCTGCAGAACGGCCGGCCGGGTGAGACCTACAATGTCGGCGGCGACAGCGAGCGGCGCAACATCGACGTCGTCGAGGCGATCTGCGCCCTGCTCGACGAGATGCTGCCGGGCAGCCCCAACCGCCCGCACGCCCGGCTGATCCGCTTCGTCACCGACCGGCCGGGCCACGATGCGCGCTATGCCATCGACTCGGACAAGATCCGCAGCGAGCTGGGATGGCGGCCGCGGCACGGCTTCGAGGACGGCCTGCGTCACACGGTGCGATGGTACCTCGACCACAAGGACTGGTGGGAACGGGTCATGAGCGGCGCCTACCGGGGCGAGCGGCTCGGCCTTCCCGGATAGCGCGAGTCACCCCCGGAACTTCGCCGTCGCGCCAACGTTTGAAACCGTACGTTGGAGGCGGCGATGCGATGGCTTGTATGGCTCGTCATCGCAGCCCTGGTCGCCACGACTAGCGGCTGCGCGGGCGAGGACGCACTGTACACCAATCCGAAATACACACCGGGCTACAAGCCGGCGGGCGACAAGCCAGCCGGCGACACTGCCCACGCGTACGACCGTGCCCTGAGGCCCGACTGGCGGCAGCTCTGACGCCGCCGCCCACCGGTCAATCAGGGTCGTGCCGTCAGGCCAGGTTCTTCCTGAAGAAGCCGACGGTGCGTTCCCACGCGAGCCTGGCGGCCGCCTCATTGTAGCGCGGCGTCGAGTTGTTGTGAAAGCCGTGCTGGGTGCCCGGGTAGAAGTACGCCTCGTAGGCGACTTCGTTGGCCTTCAATGCCGCCTCATAGGCCGGCCACATGGCGTTGATGCGCTCGTCCTTTTCGGCGTACTGGATCAGGAGCGGCGCCTTGATTTTCGGCACCGACGCCGTTTCCGCGGCGGCGCCATAGAATGGCACCGCGGCCTGCAGGTCGGCGCCGAGGGCAACGGCAAGAAAATTGGTCGTGCTGCCGCCCCAGCAGAAGCCGGTCGCGCCGAGCTTGCCGGTAGAGAGCGCATGAGCCTTCAGGAAGCGCGCGCTGTTCACCATGTCGGTGCGCAGCTTGGCCTGGTCGAGGCCGGCCTGCAGGGTGCGGCCATCGTCGTCGTTGCCCGGGTAGCCGCCGACAGGGAACAGGCCATCCGGTGCCAGCGCCACGAAGCCTTCGACCGCGGCGCGCCGCGCGACGTCCTCGATGTAGGGATTGAGCCCGCGGTTCTCGTGGATCACCAGCACCGCCGGGAACGGGCCAGCGCCAGACGGCTGGACCAGGTAACCGCGCATCTGACCCGACGTGCCGCCCGGCGACGGATAGTTGACGTAGCGGGCCTTGATCCGTGAATCGGTGAAGGAGATGGTCTGTGCACTGGCGTAGCGCGGCATCAACGCCTGCGCCATCGTCAGCCCGCCCAGCGCCACGACGGCGGCCTGCTGGAAGAAGGTCCGACGGTCGATGCGGCCGTGGCAGTACTCGTCGTAGAGCTCGAAAACCCGCCGGTCGATCTCGCCCTGCGTCAGGGTCGGGAATTCGGTGATGGTCTGGTCAGGCATGGTTGGAGGCCCCCTGGATTTTCGAGGCGATCGTGGGCGGGATCGCCCGGCAACGAAAGCCGGTTGCGGCCCGCCTCAAGAGCTTGTGAGTACCCTCTTCTGCGCGCCAGCTCTGCTGATACGGCGTAGACGCATCTTGTCTTGTCGATCACCCCTCCAGCTGTCGCTGGAGCCCCGCCCAGCGGTCGAGGATGGGAAGGATCTTGTCTTCCTTCGCCGCCGGCAGGGAGAACACGACGCGGTCGATGCCGAGGCGCTGGTAGAGCCGCAGGCGCTCGATGTCGTCGGGCACGCGGAACAGGCTGATCGGCAGGCTCGCCGGCGCGCGGCCGGCGTCGCGCGCCATCTGGTGGAACTGGTCGATGACGCCGAGCCCATCGCGCTCCAGCCAGTCGTCACGCGGGATCCAGCCGTCGCCGTAGCGGATGGCCCGCCGGGCGGCGTGCGGGAAGGCGCCGCCGACGATGATCGGCGGATGCGGCTTCTGGAACGGCTTGGGCCATTGCTTCATCTTGTCGAACCGGACGAGCTCGCCGTGATACGCGGGCTCCTCCTCGGTCCAGATCGCCTTCATCGCCTCGATGCGCTCGCGCGCGAGCTTGTGACGGGTGGCGAAGGCGGTGCCGTGGTTCTCGATCTCGTCCTGATTCCAGCCGTTGCCGACACCGAACAGGAAGCGGCCTTGGCTGAGTTGGTCGAGCGTCGACACCACCTTGGCGGTGACGATCGGGTCGCGCTGGATCACCAGCGCGATGCCGGTGCCGACCTTGAGCCGGCTGGTGGCGGTCGCCGCCGTGTTGAGCGCGAGGAAGGGATCCATCAGTTCGAAGTAGGCCTGCACCAGCCCGCCGCTCGCCGGATAGGCCGACCGGCGCGACGACGGGATATGGGTGTGCTCGGGCACCCACAGGGACTCGAAGCCGCGCTCCTCCAGGGCGCGGCCCAAGGCGGCCGGATGCATGGATTCCGTGGTGAAGAACATCACAGCCCCGATCTTCATGAACGCTCCTCCGGCCAGGCAGATTTGCCTCAATCTAGGGCCGTGCACGCCGCGCAGGCAAAGGAACGTTTACGCAGCGCGCGTGTTGTCCCTCGATCAGGAGAGAGAGGACATCATGAGGCAGGTCAGTGTGGTGATCGCGGTCGCGCTGCTGGGCGCGGCGGTTGCCGGGTGCGCCGCCCCCTATCAGCGCTACGGCTACGCCTACCAAACCTATCCGGCCTATACCGTCTATCATACGGCGGCCGTGCCGGTCGCTACCACCCAGGTCGCCTACGTCTACCCGACGACGACCTACGCCACGTATCAGTCGTACGACTACGACCGCTACTACATGGGCATCCATCCTGGCCCCGAGCTGAAGAGGGCCTTTCCGTAGGGGCAGTGCCATTCAGCCCTGCAGGGTCGCGCGCACGACGGCGGCAACCTCGTCGACCGCCGCGAGTGGCATGTGCGCGCCCATCGGCAGGCTGAGCACGGTCTGCGCAAGCGTCTCGGCAAGCGGGAACGTGCCCACCGGCCAAGCGAGATCGGCGTAGGCCTCCTGCAGGTGCGGCGGGATCGGGTAGTGGATGAGCGAGCCGATGCCCGCCTTGTCGAGCGCCGCGATCAGGTCGGCGCGCCGCTCGGTCCGCACGACATAGAGATGCCAGATAGGCTCGGCCCATTGCGGCGCGCGCGGCAGGCCGAGCCCGGCGATGCCGGCGAGCTTGTCGTCGTAGCGCGCCGCCAGCACCCGCCGGCGCTCGTTCCAGGCATCGAGGCGCGGCAGCTTGGCGCGCAGGAAGGCGGCCTGCAACTCGTCGAGCCGCGAATTGAAGCCGCGCTCCAGGTTCACGTACTTCACCCGGCTGCCGTAGTTGCGCAGCACGCGCAGGCGCTCGGCGAGCTTCGCGTCATCGGTCGTCACCGCGCCGCCATCGCCGAAGGCGCCGAAATTCTTGGTCGGGAAGAAGCTGTGGGCGCCGGCATGGCCGAGCGCGCCGGCGCGCCGGCCGCGCACCTTGGCGCCCTGCGCCTGCGCCACGTCCTCGACCACCTTGAGGCCGTGCTTGTCGGCCAGCGCCATGATCGCCTCCATGTCGGCCGGCTCGCCGTAGAGATGGACCGGCATGATCGCCCGCGTGCGCGGGGTGATCGCCGCGGCGATGCGCTCGGGATCGATATTGGGACCGGCCGGCGTCGGCTCGACCGGCACCACCGCAGCCCCGACCGCCGTCACCGCGAGCCAGGTCGCGATGTAGGTGTTCGACGGCACGATCACCTCGTCGCCGGCGCCGAGATCCCAGGCGCGCAGCACCAGCTCGAGCGCCTCCAGCCCGTTGCCCAGCCCGACGCAGTGCGCCGTGCCGCAGAACGCCGCGTACTCCTCCTCGAAGGCCGCGACCTCGCGGCCGAGCACGAACCAGCCCGATTCCATCACGCGCCGATAGGCGGCGTCGAGCTCGGGCTTCAGTTCGGCATAGACCGATTTCATGTCGAGGAACGGGATCATGGCCGGGCTGCCGCCTCGCGTTGGAAGGTTTCGTAGTCGCGCAGATACTCGGCTTCGTCGTAGAGCGTCGAGGCGATCACCAGCACCACGGTCTGCGGCGCGAAGTCGACCAACTCGTGCCACACCCAGGTGCCGAGATGGAGCGCGCGCGTCGGATCGTCGAGCCTCACCTGCTGCCTGCTGCGGCCGTCGTCGAGCGCCACCCGGCAGCCGCCGTGCAGGGCGACCAGCAGCAGCTCCGACTGGCGATGGCCGTGCCGGCCGCGCCACTGGCCGGGCGCGACGTGATGCAGCCAGAACAGCCGCCTGGGTGCGAACGGCAGGCCTTTGCCGAGCTCGGCGAAATTGACCTGGCCGCGCGCATCGGCGACGCCGGGAACGTCGATCCAGCAGCAGTTGCGAACCGTGAAAAGGGACTCACTGGTCACCGACATCTCACTCCAATCACGCCTTGTCACTCCCATCACGATCTGCTCGCCTGCAGCTTGCGCCACTGCATGTAGACCACGCCGCCCAGTGCCACGAGTCCTCCGACGATCTGATATGCGTTGGGCATGAAACCATAGCCCATGGCCCACAATACGGCGAAAAACGGCACAAGGTTGACCCACAGCGAGGCGATGGCGACGCCCAGCCGGCTGGCGCCGATGTTCCAGAAGTAGCCGCCGAGGCCGCTCGCCAGCAGCGCCACCGTGAGGAGCTGCGTCCACACCCAGGGATCGCCCTCGTCGAACGGCGAGCGCGACCAGCCAAGCGCAATCAGCGCGGCACTGCATAGGACCGCCCAGCCCAGCGCCGACAGGGACGCCACAAAGGCGCGGTGCAGCTGGCTGACGCCGACTGCGAACCACGCCTGCGCCTTGAGGCTGTACATCGTCCACAGCGTGTTCGACGCCAGCAGGATGATCTCGCCGCCACCGAAGCTCACCGGCCCGCCAGCCACCAGGCTCGACGACGCCAGGATGCCGCCGCCCACCAGGGTGAGCGCCAGCGCCACCGGGAAGCCCGGATCGAAGCGCAGGCCGGTCGCGACCCGCACCGTCGCCGCCGCCACCAGCGGACCGGCGACCTGCACTGCCGCGGCGCTGATCGGATTGCTGAACTGCAGGCCAAGCGTGTAGACGAAGAAGAACGAGGCCATCAGCAGCCCGAGCATGGCGAAGCGCCGAAGGCCGAGCTCGATCCGGAGCGCCCGCGAACCTTCGACCAGCATCAGCAGCACCGCCAGCCCGGCCGCGGCGACCGAGGTCCGGATCGCCGACATCGGAATCAGGTCGAAGTGAGCCAGCATGACCTTGGAAACCGGCACATTGGCGCCCCAGCTCGCACCGACGAAGATCATGGCGGCGAACGCGCCGAGCAGGTGACGATGCTCGCGCATCATCGCCCGGCCAGGCGCATCTGGCGCAGCTGCAGGCTGGCGATCGCGCCCATCACGACCACGCCGCCGGCGAGCTGCAGCCAGCTCGGCTCGCGCCCCATCAGGGCGGCGACCCCGATCGCGAACACCGGCGCCGAGTTCGAGAACAGCGAGGCCACCGGCACGCCAACCAGCGACACGCCGGTGTTCCACAGCAGCAGGGCGATCGCCACGCCGAGCACGCCGATCCATACGAACATGCCCCAGTCCGCCAGGCTCGGTGGGCGCGTCGGAACCTCGATCCCCACGGTCGCCCAGACCACGGCGCAGACCAGGGCGAGCAGCGCGCTCGCCACGCTCGAGGTCAGGGCCGACAGGGCGATCTGCCCGCGATCGGCCAGCCATTGCTGGGCGCGGATCGAGTACCAGCTCCAGCACAGCTGGGCGACCACGAGGATCGGCTCGCCGCCCTCCAGGCCGAAGCCGCTCTCGACCTTGCCGGGCGTGCCCAGCACGACGATGACGCCGCCGGCGACGACCAGGCACAGGCTGAGCGGAAACCCCGCCGGCATGGACGCGCGCAGCATCAGGCGGGCGAGCAGCGTCGCCCAGATCGGGCCGCACATCAGCACGATCGCCGCCGTGGCCGGATGGGAGTGCGCGACGCCGAACGTGTAGAGCACCGAGAACGCCGCCATCGCCGTGCCGAGACGCAGCAATTTGCCGAATTGGAGAGGACGCGGCGCGACCGTCGGGCGCGGCCCGAGAACGACGGCCAGCCACAGCACCGGCATGCCGAGCACGTAGCGCAGCCATGACAGCAGCCACTCGTCGTAGTGCTCGCTGAGCGCCGCCAGCACCGGGATCATCGATCCCCAGATCAGCGCGGACAGCAGCAGCACCAGGGTGGCGCGTCTGAGCGCGCCGAGCGAGGGAGCAGCCATGCGATATCCGTCAGCCGCCAGGCTATCGCAGTTGGCAAAACAAGCCGTCATCCCGACCGGAGCCGAGCGCAGCGAGGCGCAGTGGAGGGACCTTTCTTCTTGCGGCGGCGACAAGAAAGGTCCCTCGACTGCGCCGCCCTGCAGGCTGCTCCGCTCGGGATGACGGAGAAAATGCCGGATGCGATAGCACTGCCGTCAGCCTGGCGCGCGCCGGCGGACCGCCTCGTAGCCGACGCGACAATCGCCGTAGACATCGGGCTTCTCGGTCGACACGCGCGCCTCGACGACGCCCGGCTGGGCAAGGCAGAGATCGAGGATGGCGTCGACCAGCGACTCCTGCAGGTTGAAATGGCGGCTTCTGGCCAGCGCCACGATGCCGTCGTGGACGATATCGTAGTCCAGCACGTTGGCGATGCGATCGTTGTGCACCGCATCCGCCGGCGCGAGCAACAGGTCGGCGTTGACGATCACCGTCTGCGGCCCGTCCTTCTCGAAATCGTGGATGCCGATCGAGACTTTCAGGCGGAAGTCGCGAATGAAGATGCGGCGGTCCATGTCAGTTCTTCTTTTTCTTGTCAAAGGCCCAGTTCTTGTCGAAAGCAATATCGCGCGGTCGCCCGGTCAGATGCTCGCCGCTGTCGATGATCAGGGTGTCGCCGGTGAAGGTGGGCGTCGCCACGATGAAGCGCAAGGCGCGCACCAGGTCGTCGGGCGTAACGCCGACCCGCAGCGGATTTCGGGAGTGCTGCTCGGCGAAGCGGGCATCGGTCTGGCTGCCGCTGCGCAAGGTCAGGCCCGGCGCGATGCCCGCCACCCGGAGCCGCGGCGCGAAGGCCTGCGCCAGCAGCCTGGTCAGGCCCTGCAGCCCGATCTTGGACAGCGTATAGGTGAGGAAATCGGGATTGAGATTGAACAGCTTCTGGTCGAGCAGGTTGACGATCAAGCCGGTCTCGCCCTCGGGCAGCTGGCGCGCCAGCGCCTGCGACAGCAGCATCGGCGCCCTGAGGTTGACGGCCATGTGCCGGTCGAAAATCTCGGCCGTCGCCGTCGGCGCGCGGTCGAGCTCGAACAGCGAGGCGTTGTTCACCAGGCAGGTGAGCGTGACGCCGGGCGCCCGGCACTTGTCGATCAGCGCTTCGGCCTGGCGGGCCGATGCGAGATTGGCCCGCACCGCCTTGGCCTTGCCCTTCGCCGCGGTGATCTCGGCCACGGTCTCGCGCGCACCCTCGGCCGATTCGTGGTGATGGACGAAGACGTAGTAGCCGTCCGTCGCCAGCGCCATCGCCAGCGCGCGACCGATGCGCAGCCCGGCGCCCGTGACCAGCGCGCCTTTCATCGAGCAGACTCGTGACGAGGGACGGGCTGCGAATCATGGTCTTCTGGACCGCGGGCGTCCCGCCCGCTCATGCGCCGGGAGCGCGCCACTCCGTGGCGCTCATAGGGATAGCGGACGCACCGATTGCGGATCGGAAGAGAGCATGGGCGCCACGGAGTGGCGCGCTCCCGGCTATGAGCGGGCGGGACGCCCGCGGCCCATAAGACCATGACCCCTCTGTCCGCCAAGACGCGGACACCTCCCCACGCAACGCGTGGGGAGGAGAATGACGTGCTGCCTTGTTCACGCGGGTCTACTAGCATGCGCCCATGACTTCGTCCCCGTTCGAGACCGTCGACTGCGTTGTGATCGGCGCAGGTGTCGTCGGCCTTGCCGTCGCCCGCGCACTTGCCCTTTCCGGCCGTGAGGTCATCGTCGTCGAGGCAGCCGACGGTATCGGCACGGAGACGAGCTCGCGCAATTCCGAGGTCATTCACGCCGGCATCTACTATCCCAGGGGCAGCCTGATGGCGAAGAGCTGCGTCGCCGGCCGGCGACGCCTCTACGCCTATTGCGCAGAGCACGGCGTGCCGCATCGCAATTGCGGCAAGCTGATCGTGGCGACCAACCAGGCCGAGAGCGAGAAGCTCGCCGAGATCAAGGGCCGTGCCGAGGCCAACGGCGTGGAGGGCATGCGCCTGCTGGGCGCTGCCGAAGCGAGGGCGATGGAGCCCAACCTGCAGTGCACCGCCGCGCTGCTCTCGCCCGCCACCGGCATCGTCGACAGCCACTCCTACATGCTGGCCCTGCAGGGCGATGCCGAGGAGCACGGCGCCATGCTCGCCTTCAACAGCCCGCTCGAGCGCGGCCGCGTCGTCGACGACGGCCTCCTGATCGAGGTCGGCGGCGCCGAGCCGATGACGCTCAGCTGCCGCACCGTCGTCAACTCGGGCGGCCTGCACGCGCCGGCGCTGGCACAAAAAATCACCGGCATGCCATCCGATCGAATCCCGCCGGCGTACTACGCCAAGGGAAACTACTTCACCTTGACCGGACGCTCGCCCTTCTCTCGCCTGATCTACCCGGTGCCGGTGCCGGGCGGCCTCGGCGTGCACATCACGGTCGATCTCGGCGGCCAGGCCAAGTTCGGCCCCGACGTCGAGTGGATCGACGGCATCGACTACACCGTCGACCCGCATCGCTCCGACAAGTTCTATGCCGCCGTGCGCCGCTACTGGCCGGCCCTGCAGGACGGCACACTGCAGCCGGGCTACGCCGGCATCCGTCCCAAGATCGTGCCGCAGGGCGCGCCGGCGCAGGATTTCGTCGTGCAGGGACCGGCCGATCATGGCGTGCCCGGACTCGTCAATTTGTTCGGCATCGAATCGCCCGGCCTCACCGCCTCGCTCGCCCTGGCCGATCTGGTGCGGGACATCGCCAACGCATGAGCCTGGCCCGTCGCGGCCTCCTCGCCGGACTGCCCGGCGCCCTGCTGGGTGGCTGCTCGGCCGCGGCGGTGCTGAATGCCACGGTGCCGCGCAAAGGGTTTACGCTCGAACGCGAGGTCACCTACGGCCCCCTGCCCCGCCAAACGCTCGATCTCTACCGGCCCGATCGTCGGCGCGCCGACGGCCGCAGCGTGCTGTTCTTCTACGGCGGCGCCTGGGATTCGGGCCGCAAGGAGGACTACCTGTTCGTCGGCCAGGCGTTGGCGGCGCGCGGCGTGACGACCATCATCGCCGACTATCGCCTCTATCCCGAGGTCACGTTTCCCGCCTTCCTCGAGGATGGCGCGCGGGCGACCGCCTGGGCCGCCGGCCGTGTCGGCACGGACCGGCTGTTCCTCATGGGCCACTCGGCCGGCGCCTACATCGCCCTGATGCTGGCCGCCGACACGCCTCACCTCGCGGCGGCCGGGGTCGATCGCCTGGCGCTTGCCGGCGCCATCGGGCTGTCCGGCCCCTATGACTTCCTGCCACTCAGGTCGCGCCGCCTGCAGCAGATCTTCGGCGGCGCCGACCGCAGGGAGACGCAGCCAATCACCTTCGCGACCGCGCCGCTTCCACCGATCCTGTTGATTCATGGCACGGCCGATCTCACGGTGAAGCCCGCCAACAGCGAGCGCCTGGCCGCGGCCTGGCGACGCGCCGGATCGCGGGCGGACCTGACGCTCTATCCCGAGATCGACCATGTCGACGTGGTGGCCGCCTTCTCCGATTTCCTGCACAGGCGCGCACCGACGCGAGCCGATGTCCTGGCCTGGATCGACAAAGCCTGATCTGCATGGCGGAAGAATGTTCCGGGACTAGTGCACCGGAGCGAGGTTCGCTAATGCTGGCGCGGACCAGAAACTCGCGGGGGAAATCCAGCAGATGATCAAGACGCGCTTCACCGAGATGTTCGGCATCAAGCACCCGATCGTGCAGGGCGGCATGCAATGGGTCGGCCGCGCCGAGCTGACCTCGGCGGTGGCCAATGCCGGCGCTCTCGGCTTCCTGACCGGCCTCACCCAGCCGACGCCGGAGGATCTGCGCAAGGAGGTGAAGCGCTGCCGCGAGATGACCGACCAGCCGTTCGGCGTCAATCTCACGATCCTGCCCACGCTGGTGCCGCGGCCCTACGGCGAGTACATCGACGCGATCATCGATTCGGGCGTGAAGATCGTCGAGACGGCGGGCAACAACCCCAAGCCGTTCCTGCCCAAGCTCAAGGAAGCCGGCATCAAGGTCATCCACAAATGCACCTCGGTGCGCCACGGCATCTCGGCGGAAAAGGTAGGCGTCGACGCGATCTCGATGGACGGCTTCGAATGCGCCGGCCATCCCGGCGAGGACGACGTACCCAACCTCGTTCTGCTGCCGGCGGCGGCCAACGTCATCAGCATTCCGATGATCGCCTCCGGCGGCTTCGGCGATGCGCGCGGCCTGGTCGCGGCGCTGGCGCTGGGCTGCGAGGGCATCAACATGGGCACCCGCTTCATGGCGACCAGGGAAGCGCCGATCCACGACAACGTGAAGAAGAAGCTGGTGGAGAGCGACGAGCGCTCGACCTCGCTCATCCTGCGTACCATGCGCAACACCAGCCGCGTCTTCGGCAACTCGGTCGCCAAGAAGGCGATTGAGATGGAGCACGAGGGCAAGACCATCCAGGAGATCGGCCCGATCGTCGCCGGCGCCAAGGGCCGCGTCGTCTACGAAACCGGCGACATGGAGCACGGCATCTGGTCGGCCGGCACCGTGATGGGCCTGATCAAGGACATCCCGACCTGCAAGGAACTGGTCGAACGCATCGTCCGCGAAGCCGAAGAGATGATCCGCGGCCGCCTCGCCAAGGCGATCGCCGCCTGACCGCGGGCCGGTACCACGGCCCGCTCGACGGTGACGACACAGCGACTCCCTGAAGACAAAAAGCACCATTGCGCTCGTGAGCCGATGCGAAGTCATTGATTCGAATTGGTCTTCTGCTCCGGCGACGACCAGAATCGCGCCGGAACAGGGAATTGAATCAGGGAATTTGAAGCAGCGGATCAGGGAAGTCGGTGCTTCACGCGGACGCCCGGGCAGCCTTGGCTGGCGGAGAGTGTCACGCGCCGGCGCACAAAGTAAAACGACCCCCTTTTCTTGCCGTCGGTGCGGTCGCTTGCGGTC
>NZ_JBFWZI010000157.1:0-17123 GCF_050185545.1 Reyranella sp.
TCGCTCCGCCCGTCTTCGCCAGGATCTTCGTGATCGCCGCCGTCAGAGACGTCTTGCCATGGTCGACGTGGCCGATCGTGCCGATGTTGCAGTGCGGCTTGTTCCGCTCGAATTTCGCCTTGCCCATTGTCTTGATCCCTAGTCAGTCGGTCCTGGTTAGATCGGCGGTGCGTCAGCCCGCCAGCTTGGCGACAACCTCGTCCGCCACCGCCTGCGGCACAGGCGCGTAGTGGTCGAAGGTCATGGTGTAAGCCGCGCGCCCCTGCGTCATCGACCGCAGCGTGTTCACGTAGCCGAACATGTTGGCGAGCGGCACCATGGCATTGATGACCTGCGCGTTGCCGCGCGCCTCCATGCCCTGGATCTGGCCACGCCGGCTGTTGAGGTCGCCGATGCAGTCGCCCATGTAGTCTTCCGGCGTCACCACCTCGACCTTCATGATCGGCTCGAGCAGCTTGCACTGCGCCTTGTTCAGGCCTTCCTTGAAGGCCGCGCGGGCGGCAATCTCGAAGGCCAGCACGCTCGAATCGACGTCATGATAGGCGCCGTCGACCAGGGTCGCCTTGAAGTCGATCACCGGGAAGCCGGCCAGCACGCCGGTCTCGCGTGACGCCTCGAGGCCTTTCTCGACGCCCGGGATGTATTCCTTGGGCACCGAGCCGCCGACGATCTTGCTTTCGAAGCTGTAGCCCGAGCCCGGCTCGCCCGGCTCGAACACAAGCTTGATGCGGGCGAACTGGCCGGAGCCGCCGCTCTGCTTCTTGTGCGTGTAGTCGATCTCGGCGCGGCGACCCAGCGTCTCGCGATAGGCGACCTGCGGCGCGCCGACATTGGCGTCGACCTTGTAGGTGCGCTTCAGGATGTCGACCTTGATCTCGAGATGGAGCTCGCCCATGCCCTTGATGACGGTCTGCCCTGTCTCCTGGTCGGTCGAGACACGGAAGGTCGGATCCTCCTGCACGAGACGGCCGAGTGCCTGGCCCATCTTCTCCTGGTCGGCCTTCGACTTGGGCTCGATGGCGAGCTCGATGACCGGATCGGGGAAGTCCATCCTCTCGAGGATCACCGGATTGTCGGGGCTGCACAGCGTGTCGCCGGTGGTGACGCTCTTGAGTCCGGCCAGGGCGATGATGTCGCCGGCGCGTGCTTCCTTGACGTCCTCGCGGTTGTTGGCGTGCATCAGCAGCATGCGGCCGATGCGCTCCTTGCGATCCTTGGTGCTGTTCAGCACGCCGGTCGCCGACTCGAGCACGCCCGAATAGACGCGCGCGAAGGTAAGCGAGCCGACGAACGGATCAGTCATGATCTTGAAGGCGAGCGCCGACAGCGGCGCGTCGTCGCTCGACGGCAGCGTGATCGCCTCGTCGCTGCCCATCTTGACGCCCTTGACGTCGGCCACGTCGGTCGGCGCCGGCAGGTAGTTCACCACTGCGTCGAGCATGGGCTGAACGCCCTTGTTCTTGAACGCCGAGCCGCACAACACCGGCACGAAGGCATACGAGATGGTGCCCTTGCGGATGCACTTGATCAGCGTGTCGTGGTCGGGCTCCTCGCCGCCGAGGTACTTCTCGAGCGCCGTATCGTCCTGCTCGACCGCCATCTCGAGCATCTTGTGGCGCCACTCGGCGGCCTGCTCCTTGAGGTCGGCAGGGATCTCGACGATCTCGAACTTGGCGCCGAGCGTCTCTTCCAGCCAGATGATCGCCTTGTTGGAGACCAGGTCGACCAGGCCCTTGTATTCCGACTCGGTGCCGATGGGGATCTGCGTGACCAGCGGGTTGCTGCCCAGCCGATCCTTGATCATGTCGACGGTGCGCCAGAAATTGGCGCCGGTGCGATCCATCTTGTTGACGAAGCAGATGCGCGGCACGCCGTACTTGTCGGCCTGGCGCCACACCGTCTCGGATTGCGGCTCCACGCCGGCGACGCTGTCGAACACGCAGACGGCACCGTCGAGGACGCGCAGGCTGCGCTCGACCTCGATGGTGAAGTCGACGTGGCCCGGCGTATCGATGATGTTGACGCGGAAGGAGGGACCGGCGAACGGGCCCGCCTCGGTCTTCCAGAAGCAGGTCGTGGCGGCAGACGTGATGGTGATGCCGCGCTCCTGCTCCTGCTCCATCCAGTCCATGGTGGCGGCGCCGTCGTGGACTTCGCCGATCTTATGCGACTTGCCGGTGTAGTACAGGATGCGCTCGGTCGTGGTCGTCTTGCCGGCGTCGATATGCGCCATGATACCGATGTTGCGGTAATGCGCGATGGGGGTGGTACGAGCCATGGAGGGGGCTTTCTCGAAGGGGCTTCTTGAGGAGCGTTACCAGCGATAGTGGGCAAACGCCTTGTTGGCGTCGGCCATCTTATGGGTGTCCTCGCGCTTCTTGACCGCATTGCCGCGCCGGTTGAAGGCGTCGAGCAGCTCGGCCGAGAGCTTCTCTTTCATGCTATGACCCGAGCGATCGCGGGCCGCCTGGATGATCCAGCGGATGGCCAGGGCCTGGCGGCGCTCCGGGCGAACCTCGACGGGGACCTGGTAGGTGGCGCCGCCGACGCGGCGCGAGCGGACTTCGACCGCCGGCTTGACGTTCTCCAGCGCCTCGTGGAAGGCCGGCACCGGATCCTGCTTGAGCTTGGACTCGATCTCGTCGAGGGCGCCGTAGACCACGCGCTCGGCGACCGACTTCTTGCCACGCTCCATCAGCGTGTTCATGAACTTCGAGAGAACGACATCGCCGAACTTGGCGTCCGGCAGGACTTCGCGTTTCTCGGCTGCGCGACGACGGGACATGTGTGCTTCTCCCCGCCTTACTTCGGACGCTTGGCGCCGTACTTCGACCGGCGCTGCTTGCGGTCCTTGACGCCCTGGGTGTCGA
Organism: Reyranella sp.; assembly: GCF_050185545.1. Classification (GTDB taxonomy): domain Bacteria; phylum Pseudomonadota; class Alphaproteobacteria; order Reyranellales; family Reyranellaceae; genus Reyranella. The sequence goes on from NZ_JBFWZI010000157.1 coordinate 2,871, forward strand.
GAGTGCCGCGGATGATGTGGTAGCGCACGCCGGGCAGGTCCTTGACGCGACCGCCGCGGATCATGACCACCGAGTGCTCCTGGAGATTGTGACCTTCGCCGGGGATGTAGCTCACCACCTCGTAGCCGTTGGTGAGGCGAACCTTGGCGACCTTGCGCAGCGCCGAGTTCGGCTTCTTGGGCGTCGTCGTATAGACGCGCGTGCAAACGCCGCGCTTCTGCGGGCAGGCCTGCAGCGCCGGCACCTTGTTACGTGCGGTGAGGCCGTGGCGCTGCTTGCGGATCAACTGGTTAATGGTCGGCATCGACTTCCGGTTTCCTAATCGCCGTCTCAGGTCCACCCAATGTGGAGGCAACGGTGCAAAGCGAAAGCGCGGGCATGGCGGCAAGAGCGCAGCCCCGCGCGAACGAAACTCTGCGGCCGAACGGCCTCACTTGTAGCGGTCCTCGACGTCAGGCTGCGTTTAGGCTTTCGGCCTACCACCAGCCCCTCGGCGAGGTGGCGCGCTTATATGGCCGCTGCACCGGGGCGTCAAGCACGCCGCATCGCATTTCTCATTGATTTCGTTGGCTATTCTCGGCGTGCCTCCAACGACTCGTTCGTGACGCCGTCGTCACCGCGTGCGCAAGAATATTTTACAACATGTTGGGGGTCCCGACGGGACAGACACAAGAATGCCACGATCGGCGCAAGCTCTGCTTGGCAGTGTGCCACTCCAATGGCGCATCTTCCGCGTGATCGACAACGATCGCGCCACTGGAGTGGCGCGCCCCCAGAAGTGCGCAAGAACATGGACATCAGTTGCACCAAGGCCACAGGCGGCCGAGAACTTCGGCGGCTGTTGCCCAATCGGTTTACTTCACGCTCCCTGTAGGTTATCCGGGTCAACATGTTGCGCATCGATCCGCGTTGGGTCTCGGCTACCAAAGGTACCACCTTCGGGGCAGGGCTCTTCGTGCGCGTGATCGTCTTCTGACCTAACTGCGACAAGACCCCTGGCCCCGCCGCGATGGTGGGGCCCTGCGCAGCGGTCCCGCCTCCGGCAAATGGAAGCGAGACCCGTCATGCACCCCAACAGGATGATGCCGCCCACGCCGATGCTGGAGACCCAGCGCCTGATCCTGCGTCCGCTCGGCACCCAGGATGTGCCGGCGATCCAGCGCCGATTCCCGCGGTGGGACATCGTCCGCTACCTCGATGCCAAGGTGCCCTGGCCCTATCCGGCTGACGGCGCGGCGCGCTACGTCGCCAACTGCCTCGGCAGCATGGCGCGCGGCGCCCGATCGCACTGGGCGCTCGTCCCGCGGCGCGGCCCGCAAGAGGCGATCGGCCTGATCGGGCTGAAGCCGGACGACGGCATCTGCTTCAGCCAGTGCGGCTTCTGGATCGATCCCGAGTTCCAGGGCCGCGGCCTGATGATGGAGGCCCTGGACCGCGTCACCCGTTACGCCTTCGACGACCTCGACTGGCCGCACCTGTGGTCGACCAACGCCCAGGAAAATCAGCCGTCGCGCCGCATCAAGGAGCGCCAGGGCGCCCGCCTGGTCGATCTGGTGATCGGCCGCCATGTCGGCGGTGAGACCACGCACATGGTCTGGCTGCTGACGCGGGAGAGTTGGACCTCCACCCGGCAATCGGCCAGGAGAAAGGCTCGCCCGGCCAAGAGCCGTCCCCCGGAGGCGACGGCCGAGGCCTTCACCTGAAGGGGCTACTCTGCTTCCCGTCATACAATCAGGGCCGTCAGCTCGCGCTGACGGCCCAGTTTAGCTTTCCTCCCCCGATAACGGGGGAGGAACACGAGGGGTGCGAAGGCAATCAGTCCGCCGCCTGTTCCTCCTCGAGGATGGGCGGCAGCGTGCGGTTCTCGGATTCGCCGCCGGCGGCGAGGATGGCGCGATCGCGCTGGGCGGCAATCGCCTTCAGCCGGTTGACCACGCCGCCGGTGCCGGCCGGGATCAGGCGGCCGACGATGACGTTCTCCTTGAGGCCCTGCAGGGTGTCGACACGGCCGGACACGGCCGCCTCGGTGAGCACGCGCGTGGTCTCCTGGAACGACGCCGCCGAGATGAACGACTTGGTCTGCAGGCTGGCCTTGGTGATGCCGAGCAGCACCGGGTCGGCCTTGGCCGGATTCATGTTCTCGAGCTTGAGCTTGGCGTTCTCGTGCTCGAACTCCTGCTTGTCGACCTGCTCGCCGATCAGGAAGGTCGAATCGCCGGCGTCGGTGATCTCGACCTTCTGCAGCATCTGACGCGCAATCGTCTCGATGTGCTTGTCGTTGATCTTCACGCCCTGCAGTCGATAGACCTCCTGGATCTCGTTGACCAGGTACTCGGCCAGCTTCTCGATGCCGAGCACGCGCAGGATGTCGTGCGGCACCGGGTTGCCGTCGATCAGCAGGTCGCCGCGCTCGACGTAGTCGCCTTCCTGGACGGCGATGCGCTTGCCCTTGGGGATCAGGTACTCGACCGGCTCGAGCTCCTTGCCATCCGGCCCGACGCCCTCCGGCACGATCAGGATGCGGCGCTTGCTCTTGTAGTCCTTGCCGAACTCGATGCGCCCGGCGATGTCGCAGATGATCGCGAAATCCTTCGGCTTGCGCGCCTCGAACAGCTCGGCGACGCGCGGCAGGCCGCCGGTGATGTCGCGGTTCTTGCCGCCCTCGCGCGGGATACGCGCCAGGATGTCGCCGGCATGGACTTCCTGCCCGTTCTCGACCGACAGCACCGAGTCGATCGACAGCAGGTAGCGGGCCTCCTGGCCGTTGGCCAGCATGATCGGGTTGCCCTCGGCATCGTGGATGGCGATGCGCGGGCGCAGGTCGCCGCCGCGCGGTTGGCCCTTCCAGTCGACGACGACGCGGTTCGAGATGCCGGTCGAATCGTCGATCACCTCGCGCATCGACACGCCTTCGACCAGGTCGACATAGACCGCCTTGCCCGCCTTCTCGGTGATGATCGGCAGGGTGTAGGGATCCCATTCGGCGAGCTTCTGGCCCTTGGCGACCGGCGCCTCGTTGTCGACCAGCAACCGGGCGCCGTAGGGCACGCGATGCTTGGCGCGCTCGCGCTGGGCGCCGTCGATCAGCACCAGCTCGGTGTTGCGGCCCATCACGACCGGCAGGCCCTGGCTGTTGATGACGACGTTGCGGTTGCGCACCTGGATGAAGCCGTCATGGCTCGCCTCGATGCTCGACTGCTCGGCGCCTCGCTGCGCGGCGCCGCCGATGTGGAAGGTGCGCATGGTCAGCTGGGTACCCGGCTCGCCGATCGACTGGGCGGCGATGACGCCGACCGCCTCGCCGATGTTGACCGGGGTACCGCGCGCCAAGTCGCGGCCGTAGCACTTGCCGCAGACGCCGATCTTGGTGTCGCAGGTCAGCACCGAGCGAATCCGGATCTCCTCGATGCCGGCCTTCTCGATCTGCTCGACCTTGACCTCGTCGATCAGCTCGCCGGCCTTGGAGATGACCGTGCCGTTCACCGGATCGATGACGTCGTCGAGCGCAGTGCGACCGAGCACGCGTTCGCTGAGCGGCTCGATGATGTCGCCGCCGTCGACGACGGCGCGCATGGTGAGGCCACGCTCGGTGCCGCAATCCTCCTCGAAGATGATGCAGTCCTGGGCGACGTCGACGAGACGGCGCGTCAGGTAGCCCGAGTTGGCGGTCTTGAGCGCGGTGTCAGCGAGGCCCTTGCGGGCGCCGTGAGTGGAGTTGAAGTACTCCAGCACCGACAGGCCTTCCTTGAAGTTGGAGATGATCGGCGTCTCGATGATCTCACCCGACGGCTTGGTCATCAGGCCGCGCATGCCGGCAAGCTGCTTCATCTGGGTCGGCGACCCGCGCGCTCCGGAATCCGACATCATCCACACCGAGTTCACCGGCTGGCCGGGCTTCGGCGTCCTGATGCCCTTCATCATCTCCTTGGCGACGTTCTCCGAGCAGCGCGACCAGGCGTCGACCACCTTGTTGTACTTCTCGCCAGACGTGATCAGGCCGTCCTGGTACTGCTGCTCGTACTCCTTGACCTCCTTCTGGGTCAGGGCGACCAGCTTCTCCTTGGTCGACGGGATGACGAGATCGTCCTTGCCGAACGAGATGCCGGCGCGGCAGGCGTGATAGAAGCCGAGCCCCATCAGCCGGTCGGCGAAGATCACCGTCTCCTTCTGGCCGCAGTGGCGGTAGACCGTGTCGATGACGCTCTGCAGCTCCTTCTTGGTGAGCAGCTTGTTGATCAGCGAGAACGGCAGGTTGGGATGGCGCGGCAGGATCTGCGCCAGCAGGATGCGGCCCGGCGTGGTCTCGACCACGCGGTTGGCCAGCACGCCCTTGTCGTCGTAGGCCTCCAGGCGGGCCTTGATCTTGGCGTGCATGGAGAGCGAGCGCTTGTGCAGCGCGTGCTCGAGCTCGCCGATGTCGGAGAACAGCGAGCCTTCACCCGGCTCGCCGTCGCGCTCGAGCGTGATGTAGTAGATGCCGAGCACGATATCCTGGCTGGGCACGATGATCGGCTTGCCGCTGGCCGGACTCAGGATGTTGTTGGTCGACATCATCAGCACGCGCGCCTCGAGCTGCGCTTCCAGCGACAGCGGCACGTGGACCGCCATCTGGTCGCCGTCGAAATCGGCGTTGAAGGCGGTGCAGACCAACGGATGGAGCTGGATCGCCTTGCCCTCGATCAGCACGGGCTCGAACGCCTGAATGCCGAGGCGATGCAGCGTGGGCGCGCGATTCAAGAGCACCGGATGCTCGCGGATCACCTCCTCGAGGATGTCCCACACCTCGGGCCGCTCCTTCTCGACCATGCGCTTGGCGGCCTTGATGGTGTTGGCCATGCCGTAGGCCTGCAGGCGCGAGTAGATGAACGGCTTGAAGAGCTCGAGTGCCATCTTCTTGGGCAGGCCGCACTGATGCAGCTTGAGCTCGGGTCCGACCACGATGACCGAGCGGCCCGAGTAGTCGACGCGCTTGCCGAGTAGGTTCTGGCGGAAGCGGCCCTGCTTGCCCTTGAGCATGTCGGAGAGCGACTTCAGAGGGCGCTTGTTGGCGCCGGTGATGACGCGGCCGCGACGGCCGTTGTCGAACAGCGCGTCGACCGACTCCTGCAGCATGCGCTTCTCGTTGCGCACGATGATGTCGGGCGCGCGCAGCTCGATCAGCCGCTTCAGGCGGTTGTTGCGGTTGATGACGCGGCGATAGAGGTCGTTCAGGTCCGACGTGGCGAAGCGGCCGCCGTCGAGCGGCACCAGCGGGCGCAGCTCGGGCGGGATCACCGGCACCAGCTCGAGGATCATCCACTCCGGCCGGGCGCCCGATTCGATGAAGTTCTCGACGAGCTTCAGCCGCTTGACCAGCTTCTTGCGCTTGGCCTCGGACGTCGTCTCGCGCAGCTCCTCGCGCAGGCGTGGACGCTCCTCCTCGAGGTTGATGTCGGCCAGCATGGCGCGGATCGCCTCGGCGCCGATCTCGGCCTCAAACGAGCCCTCGCCGTACTCGTCGAGCGCCGTGAGGTACTGCTCCTCGTTCAGGAGCTCGCGGTACTTGAGCGGCGTCAGGCCGGGGCTGCTGACGACGTAGTTCTCGAAATAGAGGATGCGCTCGAGGTCGCGCAGCGTCATGTCGAGCAGCAGGCCGATGCGGCTCGGCAGCGACTTCAGGAACCAGATGTGCGCCACCGGCGAGGCGAGCTCGATGTGGCCCATGCGCTCGCGGCGCACCTTGGTCAGCGTCACCTCGACGCCGCACTTCTCGCAGGTGATGCCGCGGAACTTCATGCGCTTGTACTTGCCGCACAGGCACTCGTAGTCCTTGATCGGTCCGAAGATGCGGGCGCAGAACAGACCGTCGCGCTCCGGCTTGAAGGTCCGGTAGTTGATGGTCTCCGGCTTCTTGATCTCGCCGTGGCTCCAGGCGCGGACGCGTTCGGGGCTGGCGATCGAGATGCGGATCTCGTCGAAGGTCGGAGTGCCCTGGGGCTGGCCCAATACGTTGATGAGGTCGGTCATCTGTAGAGTCCTGGGGGTTCGTTGGACTTGATTCGCGAAAGCTCTGGGCGGTCGACCACGCGCGCGTGGCCGACCTCTCCGCCACTCACGTGGCGGACTGGTTCAGTTCGACGTTGAGGCCCAGGGAGCGCAGCTCCTTGACCAGAACGTTGAAGGATTCGGGGATGCCCGCCTCGAACGTGTCGTCGCCGCGCACGATGGCTTCGTAGACCTTGGTGCGGCCCGCGACGTCGTCCGACTTGACGGTGAGGATCTCCTGCAGGGTGTAGGCGGCCCCATAGGCCTCGAGCGCCCACACCTCCATCTCGCCGAAGCGCTGGCCGCCGAACTGCGCCTTGCCGCCCAGCGGCTGCTGGGTGACCAGGCTGTAGGGGCCGATCGAACGGGCGTGGATCTTGTCGTCCACCAGGTGATGGAGCTTCAGCATGTAGATGTAGCCCACCGTCACCCGGCGATCGAACGCCTCCCCGGTACGGCCGTCGACCAGGGTGACCTGGCCCGACTTGTCGAGCCCTGCCATCTCCAGCATGCCGACGATATCCGCCTCGTGCGCGCCGTCGAACACCGGCGAGGCGAAGGGCACGCCGCGCGACAGATTGCCGGCGAGCTCGATCGTGCGCTCGTCGTCGAGATCGGCGATCTCGGCCTTGTAGGCCTTCTCGCCGTAGATCTCGCGCAGGCTCTTGCGCAGCTGCGCCACCGAGCTCTCGCGGGCGCCGTTCAGCATCTCGCCGATCTTCCTGCCGAGGCCGGCGGCGGCCCAGCCGAGATGGGTCTCGAGGATCTGCCCGACATTCATGCGCGACGGCACGCCCAGCGGATTGAGCACGATGTCGACGGAGGTGCCGTCCTCGAGATACGGCATGTCCTCGAGCGGCATGATGCGCGAGATCACGCCCTTGTTGCCGTGGCGGCCGGCCATCTTGTCGCCGGGCTGCAGCTTGCGCTTGGTGGCGACGAAGACCTTGACCATCTTCATCACGCCCGGCGGCAGCTCGTCGCCGCGCTGCAGCTTGTCGACCTTGCTGTCGAAGCGGTCCTGCAGACGCTTCATCGACTCGTCGAACTGCTTGTTCAGCGCCTCGATCTCGGCCTGCTTCTTGTCGGTCTTGACCGCGATCTGGCGCCACTGGCCCGGCGTGTACTCGCCCAGCACCTTGTCGGTGATGCGGGTGCCCGCCTTGAGGCCCTTCAGCCCGCCGGCCACCGTCTGGTTCATCAGCATTTCCTGGATCTGGCCGTAGAAGCTGCGCTCCAGGATGGCCTTCTCGTCGTCGCGGTCCTTGGCCAGGCGCTCGATCTCGTCGCGCTCGATGGCGAGCGCGCGCTCGTCCTTGTCGACGCCGCGGCGGTTGAACACGCGGACCTCGACCACCGTGCCCTCGACGCCCGGCGGCACCTTGAGCGAGGTGTCGCGCACGTCGGCCGCCTTCTCGCCGAAGATGGCGCGCAGCAGCTTTTCTTCCGGCGTCATCGGGCTCTCGCCCTTCGGCGTCACCTTGCCGACCAGGATGTCGCCAGCCTTGACCTCGGCGCCGATGTAGACGATGCCCGCCTCGTCGAGGTTCTTCAGGGCCTCCTCGCCGACGTTCGGGATGTCGCGGCTGATCTCCTCCTGGCCGAGCTTGGTGTCGCGCGCCATGACCTCGAACTCCTCGATGTGGATCGAGGTGAAGACGTCGTCGCGCACGATGCGCTCGGATAGCAGGATCGAGTCCTCGAAGTTGTAGCCATTCCACGGCATGAAGGCGACCAGCACGTTGCGGCCGAGCGCCAGCTCGCCGTCGCGGGTCGACGGGCCGTCGGCCACGATGTCGCCCTTCTTGACCTGGTCGCCGACCTTCACCAGCGGCTTCTGGGTGATGCAGGTGCTCTGGTTGGAGCGCTGGAACTTCAGGAGGTTGTAGATGTCGACCGCCGGACGGTTGGGGCCGACATCCTCGGTGGCGCGCACGACGATGCGCATGGCGTCGACCTGGTCGACGACGCCGGTGCGGCGGGCGGCGATCGCCACGCCCGAATCGCGCGCCACGACCTCCTCCATGCCGGTGCCGACCAGCGGCGATTCGGCCTGGATCAGCGGCACCGCCTGGCGCTGCATGTTGGAGCCCATCAGGGCGCGGTTGGCATCGTCGTTCTCGAGGAACGGGATCAGCGCCGCGGCGACCGAGACGATCTGCTTAGGCGACACGTCGACGAAGTCGATCGTGTCGGGGCGGCCGAGAATGTACTCGCCGCCCTTGCGGCACTGCACCAGCTCGGACACGAACTTGCCTCGGGCGTCGATCTCGGCATTGGCCTGGGCGACCGTGTAACGGCCCTCCTCCATCGCCGACAGGTAGACGACCTCGTCGGTGACGCGGCCGCCCGCGACCTTGCGGTACGGGCTCTCGATGAAGCCGTACTGGTTGACGCGGGCATAGGTCGCGAGCGAGTTGATCAGGCCGATGTTGGGGCCTTCCGGCGTCTCGATCGGGCAGATGCGGCCGTAGTGCGTCGGATGCACGTCGCGCACCTCGAAGCCGGCGCGCTCGCGCGTGAGACCGCCCGGCCCGAGCGCCGACAGGCGGCGCTTGTGGGTGACCTCCGACAGCGGATTGGTCTGGTCCATGAACTGGCTGAGCTGGCTCGAGCCGAAGAACTCGCGCACCGCCGCCGCCGCCGGCTTGGCGTTGATCAGGTCGTGCGGCATCACGGTGTCGATGTCGATCGAGCTCATGCGCTCGCGGATCGCCCGCTCCATGCGCAGCAGGCCGACGCGATACTGGTTCTCCATCAGCTCGCCGACCGAGCGGACGCGGCGGTTGCCGAGATGGTCGATGTCGTCGATCTCGCCGCGACCATCCTTGAGGTCGTGCAGGACCTTGACGACCGCGAGGATGTCGTCGCGGCGCAGCGTGCGCTGCGAATCGGGGACGCCCTCGAAGCCCAGCCGCATGTTCATCTTGACGCGACCGACCGGCGAGAGGTCGTAGCGCTCGATGTCGAACAGCAGCCCCTGGAACAGGGTCTCCGCCTGCTCCAGCGTCGGCGGCTCGCCCGGCCGCATGACGCGGTAGATGTCGAGCAGCGCTTCCTCGCGGTTCGAGTTCTTGTCGGCCGCCAGGGTATTGCGGATGTAAGGCCCGACATTGACGTGGTCGATGGCCAGCGTGGGCAGGGCGTCGATCTCGTTCTCGTTGAACAGCTCGAGCACCGCCTCGGTAATCTCCTGGCCGGCCTCGACGAAGATCTCGCCGGTCTTCTCGTTGATGACGTCGAGCGCGGCATAGCGGCCGATCAGCTCCTCGGACGAGACGCGGACCTCCTTGAGGCCCTGCTCCTTCAGGCGGTTGAGCAGTCGCGGCGTCAGCTTGGTGCCGGCCTCGGCCACCACCTTGCCGGTCTTGCCGTTGACCAGGTCGTGCGTCAGCTTCACGCCGCGCATCGAATCGCCGTCGAACGCGGTGTTCCAGCCGTCGCTGTCGCGCTTGTAGACGCGCTGGCCGTAGAACGCCGACAGAATCTCCTCGGGCGACAGGCCCTGGGCGTCGCCGGGATCGAGGATTTGGCCCTTGGCGATGGCCGAGGCGCGCTTCTTCGCCGTCGCGTCGTTGTCGAGCGCGAGCAGCAGCGTCGTCACCGGGATCTTGCGGCGGCGGTCGATGCGGACGTGGATCAGGTCCTTGGCGTCGAACTCGAAGTCGAGCCACGAGCCGCGATAGGGGATGATCCGGGCGGCGAACAGGTACTTGCCCGAGCTGTGGGTCTTGCCCTTGTCGTGGTCGAAGAACACGCCCGGGGAGCGATGCATCTGGCTGACGATGACGCGCTCGGTGCCGTTGACGATGAAGGTGCCGTTGTCGGTCATGAGCGGCATGTCGCCCATGTAGACGTCCTGCTCCTTGATATCGCGAATCGAGCGCGAGCCCGCTTCCTCGTCGATGTCCCAGACGACGAGCTGCAGCGTCACCTTGAGCGGCGCGGCGAAGGTGATGCCGCGCTGCTGGCACTCCTCGACGTCGTACTTCGGCTCCTCGAACTCGTACTTGACGAACTCGAGGCTGGCGCGCTCGGCGAAGTCCTTGATCGGGAAGACCGAGCGGAACACTTCCTGGAGGCCGGACTGGGTGCGCTTGGCCGCCGGGATCGTGCGCTGCAGGAAGCTCTCGTACGAGCTCTTCTGCACCTCGATCAGGTTGGGCATCGGCGCCACAGACTCGATGTGGCCGAAGAAACGACGAATCCGTTTGCGCGTGTTGAAGGCCGTGGCCATCCTGCGTCCTCGAAGGTTCAAGGGCGGAGAAACTACCCGCTGCTTTCTCGGAGTTCCCGGCCCGCCAGCCGTTCGCCCCATCCGTCGCAGAGGGCCACTTGTCGGAGCGGATCCCGGTCGGATCCGCTCGGATAAGGGGCCGTCCCCATCGTCTTCCTCCCCATTCATATGGGGAGGTGCCCCGTCTTACGGGGCGGAGGGGTCATGACTTATGACCCCTCCGTCGCCGTATGTCGGCAACACCTCCCCAGCAAAGCTGGGGAGGAGAGCTCGAGCTACTTGAGCTCGACCTTGGCGCCCTCGGCCTCGAGCTTGGCCTTGAGCTTCTCGGCGTCCGCCTTCGGCACGCCTTCCTTGACCGGCTTGGGCGCCGCCTCGACCAGGTCCTTGGCCTCTTTGAGGCCGAGACCGGTGATCTCGCGCACCGCCTTGATGACGTTGATCTTCTTGTCGCCAGCGGCGGCCAGGATGACGTTGAACTCGTCCTTGACTTCCGCCGGAGCGGCGGCGGCGGCGGGGCCGGCAGCGGCGACCGCGACCGGAGCGGCGGCGCTGACGCCCCACTTCTCTTCCAGCATCTTGCTCAGCTGAGCGGCCTCGAGGACCGTCAGGGTCGAGAGCTCCTCGACCAGCTTCTCCAGATTAGCCATCGTACTTCTCCTGATATCCCGAACTTCGATAATTCAGACGTATGCCGCAGCGCGCCCCTATGCCGCCTTCGCCTCGTCCTTGGATCCATATGCGCCGAGGACACGAGCGACCTGACCGGCCGGCGCCGCCAGTACACCGGCGATCTTGGTCGCTGGCGCCTGGAGGAGACCGATGATCTTGCCGCGCAGAGCATCGAGCGACGGCAGGGTGGCGAGAGCCTGGACGCCCGCGACGTCCAGCGTTTCCGCGCCCAGCCCACCACCGACGATGGTCAGCTTCTCGTTGTCCTTGGCGAAGGCCGAGATGACCTTCGCCGCCGCGACCGGATCCTTGGAGTAGGCAATGGCCGTCGGCCCCTTGAACAGGGGACCGAGACCCTTGAAAGGCGTGCCCTCGAGGGCGCGCAACGTGAGCCTGTTCTTCGCGACCTTGTAGGTAGCGCCGGCTGCCCTGACCTTGCGGCGCAGGTCCGTCACTTCCTGGACCGTGAGGCCGGACTGGCGGGTCACCACCATCAGGCTCGCGTCCATGAAGATCTGGTTCAGCTCGGCGATCGCTTCGGCCTTTTCCGAACGATTCACGGCTTTCTCCAACTATGGCCCGACCCGGACATCGGATCGGACCGGCTGCGTTTCAGACCTTGCGGTCCGCTTCGCCTGCCCCGGAAGTTCGGGCGCGTGCGTGCACGATGGTCCCGTGCCCGTCGATTCCCTTTCCCCCGTCTGCGCTGGCGGGTTGCCCCTTTAGGCCCGCCCTCCAAAGAGGGCCGGCACCGGCGGTCTCGGACAGGTGGGGTTCCCGAAACCTCGCGGCCTCGTTCGCCCCTTCCCGCGCCGGCGCAAGCCGGAACGGGAAACTCGAAAACTCTGTTGCCGACCGCGCTCAGACGAGCGCAGTGGCCGGGTCGAGCTTGACGCCCGGACCCATCGTCGAACTCAGCGACACCTTCTTGATGAAGGTACCCTTGGCGCCGCTCGGCTTGGCGCGGTTGATTGCGCCGACCAGGGCCTTGACGTTCGCCGCGATCGCCTCCTCGCTGAACGAGGCCTTGCCGACACCGGCATGCACAATTCCCGCCTTCTCGGCGCGGAACTCGATCGAACCGGCCTTGGCCGCCTTGACCGCGGCGGTGACGTCCTGGGTCACCGTGCCGAGGCGCGGGTTGGGCATCAGGCCGCGCGGGCCCAGCACCTTACCGAGACGGCCGACCACGCCCATCATATCGGGGGTGGCGATGCAGCGGTCAAAATTGATCTCGCCGGCGTTGATCTTCTCGGCGAGGTCCTCGGCGCCGACCACGTCGGCGCCGGCCGCCTTGGCTTCGTCGGCCTTGGCGGCGCGGGCGAACACGGCGACGCGCACCGTCTTGCCGGTGCCGTTGGGCAGTTCGACCATGCCGCGCACCGCCTGGTCGGCATGGCGCGGGTCGATGCCCAGGTTCATGGCAACCTCGATGGTCTCGTCGAACTTGGCCTTGGCGTTGGCCTTGACCAGCTTGACCGCCTCCTCGAGGGAATAGGTCTTCTGGCGATCGACGGTGGCCGACACGGCCTTGTAGCGCTTGCCCATAGCCATGGCGTTACTCCACCACCTGGAGGCCCATCGAGCGGGCCGAGCCGACGACTTGCGCCATTGCCGCTTCGACGGTGTCGCAGTTGAGGTCGGGCATCTTCTGCTTGGCGATCTCCTCGACTTGCGCCTTGGTCACGCGGCCGACGATCTGGGTACCGACCGTCTTGGCACCCGATTCGATGCCCGCCGCCTTCTTCAGGAAGTAGGTAACCGGCGGCGTCTTGGTCACAAACGCGAAGCTGCGATCCTGGAACACGGTGATGACCACCGGGATCGGCATCCCGGCCTCCATCTTCTGCGTGCGCGCGTTGAACTGCTTGCAGAATTCCATGATGTTGACGCCCTGCTGACCGAGCGCCGGACCGATTGGTGGCGACGGGTTGGCTTTGCCAGCCGGCACCTGAAGCTTGACGTATGCCTGGATTTTCTTGGCCATGCATGCCCCTCCATTGGGCGGCGCGGTACGACCATGGCCGGCCTCCCGCACCTACATTGCCGCCAAGCCCTTGATCCATAAGGATTCCAGAACCTGCGCGGAACCATGAGAAAAGGCCGGCAAACGAGGCCAGCCCCTAAGGGCGCGCGGTCTAGCAAATTCGACCGAACGCGACAACCCCGATTTTGTTCCCCTATATGGGGACAAATTCAGATCTTTTCCACCTGCGCGTAGTCGAGTTCGACCGGGGTCGATCGGCCGAAGATCGAAACCGCCACTTTCAGGCGTGCCCGTTCCTCGTCCACATCCTCGACCGTGCCGTTGAAAGAGGCAAATGGGCCGTCCGCCACCTTGACCTGCTCGCCGATCTCGAAGCTGACGGCCGGCTTGGGCCGCTCGACGCCTTCCTGGACCTGGCGCAGGATGCGGCCGGCTTCGGCGTCGGAGATCGGCACGGGCTTGCCGTGGCCGCCGCCTCCCAGGAAGCCGGTGACCTTGGCGGTGTTCTTGACCAGGTGCCAAGTGTCGTCGTTCAGCTCCATCTTCACCAGCACGTAGCCGGGAAAGAATTTGCGCTCTGACTGCACCTTCGAGCCGCGCCGCACCTCGACCACCTCTTCCGTCGGCACCATGACCTGGGACAGTTCCTCGGTCAGGCCCTTCTTCTCGGCCTGCTCGCGGATCGACTGGGCGACCTTGTTCTCGAAGCCCGAGTAGGCATGCACGACGTACCAGCGATGAACCATGTCAGGATACCCCGAGCAGCAGCTTGACGACGAAGCCGATCAGCTTGTCGGCCACCAGGAAGAACAGCGCCGCGATGACGACGAAGATGAAGACCATGCTGGTGGTGATCATGGTCTCGCGCCGGGTCGGCCAGGTGACCTTGGCCACCTCGGCGCGGACCTCGCGAACGAATTCAACAGGATTAATCGCCATCTAGTCTGTCTAATCTGTACTTCTGGAAATGGCAGGAGTGGAGGGACTCGAACCCCCGGCCCTCGGTTTTGGAGACCGATGCTCTACCAACTGAGCTACACTCCTAGGGCCGCTGCCGGCGGTAGTCCGGCAGCGTGGACTATCTATAGCACTCCATCCTCCCCCTGAGGAGCGCCCAAAGGGCGCGTCTCGAAGGGTGGGACCAATTTTGTTGTTGCCCACCCTTCGAGACGGGCGCTTCGCACCCTCCTCAGGATGAGGTCTTATTTTACGATTTTGGTGACGACGCCGGCGCCGACCGTGCGGCCGCCCTCGCGGATGGCGAAGCGCAGGCCCTCGTCCATCGCGATCGGCTGGATCAGCTCGACCACCATGCGCGCGTTGTCGCCCGGCA